>CAUQGU010000014.1:0-30527 GCA_963517645.1 uncultured Haemophilus sp.
CTGTTGATGCCCCTTTTGCCCATTCAGTTCTACAATGGTATGAAAAGTTTGGGCGTAAAAATTTGCCTTGGCAACAAAATAAAACCCTTTATGGTGTTTGGCTTTCCGAAGTAATGTTACAACAAACCCAAGTTTCTACTGTTATTCCTTATTTTGAACGCTTTATCAAAACCTTTCCTAATGTGACCGCACTTGCTAATGCATCACAAGATGAAGTGTTGCATCTGTGGACGGGACTAGGTTATTACGCACGTGCGAGAAATTTACATCAAGCCGCTCAAACCATTAGAGATGAATATCAAGGCGAATTTCCTACACAATTTGAGCAAGTTTGGGCATTAACGGGCGTGGGGCGATCGACGGCAGGTGCAATTTTATCTTCTGTGCAAAATCAACCTTATCCGATTTTAGACGGTAATGTGAAACGCGTCCTTTCTCGTTATTTTGCTGTTGAAGGTTGGCCTGGCGAGAAGAAAGTCGAAAATCAATTATGGCAGTTGAGCGAACAGGTTACACCAACAACGAGAGTCGCTGAGTTTAATCAAGCAATGATGGATATCGGTTCGGCGATTTGTACTCGAACAAAACCTAAATGCGATCTTTGTCCTTTAAGTAACGATTGTTTAGCCAATAAACTCGAAAAGTGGACAGAATTTCCTGGAAAGAAACCAAAAAAATCCTTGCCGGAAAAGCAGAGCTATTTTTTGATTTTATCTTATCAAGGAAAAGTCTGGTTGGAACAGCGTGAAAGCAAAGGCTTATGGGGCGGATTGTATTGTTTTCCTCAGTTTGATGATAAACAAACATTGCTGAATTATCTCAAAGAACAAGGGATTACCGAATATCAAGAATGGGTGACTTTTCGTCATACGTTTAGTCATTTTCATTTAGATATTCATCCTATTTATGTTGAAGTCGATCGAAAATTTGAAGAGAGCGATCGTTCAGATTGGAAAAAATTGTCAGAAAAAGGAAAAGAATCTCAATCTGGTCTATTAAGTGCGGTCAAATATTGGTATGATCCAACGTCACCTGAACAGATCGGGTTAGCTCAGCCTGTGAAAAATTTATTAACGCAATTTGTAAGGAATTATTATGGCTAGAACCGTTTTTTGCGAATATTTGAAAAAAGATGCAGAAGGGTTGGATTTTCAACTGTATCCCGGTGAATTAGGTAAACGTATTTTTAATTCAATTAGTAAACAAGCATGGGGTGAATGGATCAAAAAGCAAACCATGTTAGTGAACGAGAAAAAACTCAATATGATGAATGCCGAACATCGTAAATTATTAGAAGAAGAAATGGTGAATTTCTTATTTGAGGGCAAAGATGTGCATATTGAAGGTTACGTTCCCCCATCTAAATAACAAAAGATTATGAAAAAGTATTTATTATTGGCGCTACTTCCACTTTTATATGCTTGTAGCGACTCGCCAACCCATCGACGTGGCATTAATTATGACGAAGTGTTTTCGAAAGACACGCAAGGTTTAGATATTTTAACAGGTCAATTCTCCCATAATATCGATCGTATTTGGGGGGTAAATGAGCTTTTAGTGGCAAGCCGTAAAGATTACGTGAAATACACGGACTCTTTCTATACGCGTAGCCACGTAAGCTTTGATGAAGGTACGATTATTGTTGAAACCCAACAAGATCTTAATCGCTTACACAATGCGATTGTCCATACTTTATTGATGGGCTCCGATGCGAAAGGGATCGACTTATTCGCTTCTGGTGATGTACCGATTAGTACGCGTCCTTTCTTATTAGGTCAGGTCGTGGATAATAATGGTCAGCAAATTGCTAACCAAGTGATTGCAAGTAACTTTGCGACTTATTTAATCCAAAATAAATTACAAACTCGCCGCTTACAAAATGGTAACACCGTACAATTTGTGGTGATCTCCATGATTGCAAACCACGTTGAAGTGCGTGCACAAAAATATATTCCATTAGTCCGTAAAGCCGCAGAACGCTATGGCATTGATGAAAGCTTGATTTTAGGTATTATGCAAACAGAATCTAGCTTTAACCCGTATGCGATAAGTTATGCGAATGCAATCGGCTTAATGCAAGTGGTACCAAGCACAGCAGGTCGTGATGTATTTGCAATGAAAGGTAAAGGTGGACAACCATCTGCGCGTTACCTTTATGATCCTGCAAATAACATTGATGCGGGGGTTTCTTACTTATGGATTCTGCAAAATCAATATTTAGATGGTATTACAAACCCTACCTCTAAACGTTTTGCAATGATTTCTGCTTACAACAGTGGTGCAGGTGCAGTATTACGTGTATTCGATGAGGATAAAGATGAGGCGATCTATAAGATCAACCAGATGTATCCTGAACAAGTATATCGTATCTTAACTACAGCACATCCATCGTCACAAGCAAGAAACTACTTGCTGAAAGTGGATGCAGCTCAGAAGAAATTCCGTGTAAGACGATAATTTCAGAAATTAAATATCATGCCCGAAAGACTTTTCTCTCGGGCATTATTTTTTCTATAAAGTGCGGTTATTTTTAGTTAAGTTTTTCAAAATACGTTCTTTTTATAGACGTTTTGGTTATTAACCATTCAAATACACTAAATTTTTCACTTTTTTTGAATTTAATTGTTGACCGATACCCGAAAAAATAGTTTAATACGCTCCGTTGTCAGGCAGTAGCCAATAACGATAACGCCTCGATAGCTCAGTCGGTAGAGCAGGGGATTGAAAATCCCCGTGTCGGTGGTTCGATTCCGCCTCGAGGCACCACTATTCCTCCTTAGTTCAGTCGGTAGAACGGTGGACTGTTAATCCATATGTCGCAGGTTCGAGTCCCGCAGGAGGAGCCAAATTCTAAGAAGCCGCTAAATAAATTTAGCGGCTTTTTGCTTTTTAGAATTCAGTATTATTCTGTTTTTTCCTCTCTTTAAAATTTGCTCAAATTTCTCATCGCACTTTTTTGATCTAGATAAATATTTATGTAAAAAAGTTGCATAAAATTGTTAGCGAGATCACACTTTATTATTTTGCACTTTGCAATCAATCCCTAATCGCATCATAATGCAGCCACTAATTTAATGAATGAATAGTCATTAAATAAACAATTTTATAATTTTAACTTTAGAGGGTGATGTATGGACACTACAACTAATAAAAAATGGAATAAATTTGATACAGCTTGGGTATTAAACTTATTTGGTACTGCGGTGGGCGCAGGGGTATTATTTTTACCAATCAATGCAGGGATGGGGGGCTTCTGGCCATTGGTGGTTATGGCTCTTTTGGTTGGCCCTATGACCTACTTTGCACACCGTGGATTGGCTTATTTCGTTTTATCTTCTTCTAAACCAGGCAGTGATATTACCGAAGTAGTTGAAGAACATTTCGGTCCGACCGCAGGAAAATTAATTACATTATTATATTTCTTTGCAATCTTCCCGATTTTATTGATTTATGGAAACGGGATCACCAATACCGTCGATTCTTTTATTGTAAACCAATTAGGCATGGCTTCACCAAATCGTGTAATCCTTTCTTTTGTATTGATTGCGGTATTGATTTCGGTAATGTTATTCAGTGAAAAAGTCATGTTGAAAATCACTGAATTATTAGTTTATCCATTGGTATTGATTCTCTTTGCATTATCAATCTATCTCATTCCTCAATGGAATGCATCAATGCTTTATGAGCTTCCTACAGCGAGTGGTTTTGTGACGACATTGTGGTTAACTATTCCAGTGTTGGTCTTTTCTTTTAACCATTCTCCGGCAATTTCTTCTTTCACGCTTTCTCAACAACGTGAATATAAAGATTTTAATACAACGGAATATCATATCGGTCGTACAGAAAAAGGGACTTCAATGGTATTACTTTTCTTCGTGATGTTCTTTGTGTTTAGCTGTGTATTAACCTTAACACCAGCAGAGTTATTAGAAGCAAAAGCACAAAATATTAGTATCTTGTCTTATCTTGCGAACAAATTTGATAATCCATACATTTCTTATTTCGCACCATTAGTGGCTTTCTTCGCGATTACAAGCTCATTCTTTGGTCATTATTTAGGGGCACGTGAAGGTTTAGAAGGCTTATACCTCAAAATGAAAGGTGAAAGTGTGAATCGTAAAAAATTAAATTACGGTACTGCAGTTTTCTTCTTACTCACTTTATGGGGCGTAGCAATCATTAACCCAAGTATTTTAGGCTTAATTGAATCACTTGGCGGCCCAATTATTGCGATGATCCTTTTCATTATGCCTATGTATGCGATTCGCAATGTTCCAGCAATGAAACGCTATCAAGGTCGTTTTAGCAATGTATTTGTTACAGTTATGGGATTAATTGCTATCTCCGCGGTCGTATATGGATTATTATAAGCGGCTTTTTAGTTTAGCTTAGGATTTAAAATAATATGATTAGTGTATTTGATATGTTTAAAGTGGGAGTTGGGCCATCCAGCTCCCATACTGTCGGCCCGATGAAAGCAGGCAAGCAGTTTATAGACGATTTAATCGAGCAAGGTAACTTTGATGCTGTTGCAACCTTGCATGTTGATGTGTATGGCTCTCTCTCAATGACGGGGCATGGTCATAATACAGATATTGCGATCATTATGGGATTGGTCGGTTATCTCCCGCATGATGTGGATATTGATTTAATCCCAACCTTTATCGAACAGGTTAAACAAACTAAAAAACTGTCGATTGCACAGGGCAAAAAAAACGTTAATTTCGATTGGGATGCCAATATGGTATTCCATAATTCCTTTTTATCATTGCATGAAAACGGTATGACCATTACTGCATTAGATGCTGATCGTAACGTGCTTTACCGCCAAACTTATTATTCTATTGGTGGTGGTTTTATCGTGGATGAAGCGCATTTTGGTCAAGAGGAAGAGAATCCTGTGGCCGTGCCGTATCCTTATCAATATGCTGAAGATATTTTGAAACATTGTCAGGAAAATGGCTTAATGCTTTCTACGGTGATGATGAGAAATGAGTTAGCATTACGCGATAAAAAATCAGTTGAAGCGCATTTACATAATGTTTGGAAAACTATGAAGGCTTGTATTGAGCATGGTGTCAATACAGAAGGCGTGTTACCTGGCCCATTAAAAGTGGTACGTCGTGCACCGTCACTTTATCGTCTCTTGCAAGCCAATAGTAATCGTCTTGCAAATGATCCAATGCATGTAATCGACTGGGTGAATATGTTTGCCCTTGCCGTAAACGAAGAAAATGCGGCAGGTGGACGAGTTGTGACCGCGCCAACAAATGGTGCTTGTGGTATTGTGCCGGCTGTGCTTTCTTATTACGAAAAATTCGTAGGCCCTTTAACACAAGATGTGATTGAGCGTTATTTATTAACAGCGAGTATGATTGGTTCACTTTATAAGATGAACGCCTCTATTTCTGGTGCTGAAGTTGGTTGCCAAGGTGAAGTGGGTGTAGCATGCTCAATGGCTGCAGCGGGTTTAACCGAAATCTTAGGTGGTACGCCGGTACAAGTGTGCATTGCAGCTGAAATTGCGATGGAACATAATCTGGGCTTAACTTGCGACCCTGTTGGAGGCCAAGTACAGGTGCCTTGTATTGAACGTAACGCAATTGCTTCAGTGAAAGCGATTAACGCTAGTCGTATGGCATTACGTCGTACCACAAACCCTCGCGTAACCTTGGATAAAGTGATCGAAACCATGTATGAAACAGGTAAAGACATGAATGCTAAATATCGCGAAACATCGAAAGGTGGCTTAGCGGTGAAAGTAGTGTGTTCTTAAGATTTCATTGATAATAAAAGAGCGGTCATTTTGACCGCTCTTTTTTATTTCCCTTTTACATCGATAATGATCACTTCCGACTGCGATCCTAAGCGCATTGGAATGCCCCAGAAGCCATAACCAGAAGTGACAAAAACATGTGGATTGCCAATTTTTTCATAGCCATAATCCAAACGATACATCATTTTTGTGATTATACTGGCGGGGAATATTTGCCCTTTATGTGCATGCCCTGAAACTTGAATATCAAGCGGGAGTGAAGCGTGTTTTTCAATATCCGTTGGACGGTGATCCAAGAGAATAATCGGTAAATCAGTATTCACTTGTTTTAATAACGCCTCAGTATTTGGTCTATCGTGAGCAAGATTGTCATTTCGTCCAATCAGTACCAATTCATTATTTAACGTTAATGTTTCATCTCTTAACACGGTGATACCTGCTTTGCGAATTTCTTGATCAATTCGCTCTTGGTCTCCAAATAAATCGTGATTGCCAAGTGTGGCATAAACGCCCATTGGAGCCTTGAGTTTAGCTAAATGAGGTTGCATTTTTTCGGCTAAATAGGCATTGACGTTATCATCCATAATATCGCCAGGTAGTAAAATGATATCGACCTTTTCCTGCTGCATAATATCAGCCAGTTTATCCAATTCTTTCCCACCAAATAATTTGCCTAAATGGAGATCGCTTGCCATGCCAATTCGTAGCGGTTTAATCGGCTTATCTAGCGTGATTTCATAATGAATAACACGGGTAACATAGGCGTTATACACACTTAAGGCCGTGATACCAATAAATAAAACGGGGTAAGCAATGCGCAAAGTACGGTCAATTTTGGTGATGGATTTAGATTTTCGGAAAAGAAAATGAATACCTCCCACGGCAATACTCGCAAAGGCTGAAAAAAGAAGCAGCGCGAGCACTAAAGCAATAAGTCGAAATACCGTAAAAAGCTTTAAAAAATGACAAATAACTAAGGCATTAGGAAGCAAAAAACTGGTAAAAGTGATCGCCCGTCTTGCCTTTTGTGATAACGGTTTGTTAAGCCACCAAATCAGCGTTTTATTAAAAATATAAATCAGCAGTTGTAACAAAATAATAGCTGCCGTAAATATAAAGTAATAACGAGTTTCCATTAGCGATTCCTAAATAAAAGTGCGGTCATTTTTAACCAAGTTTTGAAGTGTGGAATAATAAATTTCTCTGTTCCCAAAGGCAAATTTTTTCGCTAAAATGCGGCTCGTTTTAGTTAATTCAAGAAGGAAAATCCAATGTTCGGAAAAGGCGGTTTAGGCGGCTTAATGAAACAAGCCCAACAAATGCAAGAAAAAATGCAAAAAATGCAGGAAGAAATTGCCCAATTAGAAGTAACTGGCGAAAGTGGTGCAGGTTTAGTAAAAATCACGATTAATGGTGCGCACAACTGCCGTCGTATTGAGATCGATCCTTCTTTAATGGAAGACGACAAAGAAATGTTGGAAGATTTAATCGCTGCTGCATTCAACGATGCAGTCCGTCGTGCAGAAGAATTGCAAAAAGAAAAAATGGCGTCTGTAACCGCAGGCATGCCATTACCGCCAGGAATGAAACTTCCATTTTAATTCATCGGGTGTGTGAGTTTATCGATTCACACACCATCCATTTTCTCCCATCATAAATACTATGCAAAGCAGTCCACTTTTAGAACATCTTATTGAAAATCTTCGTTGCTTGCCGGGTGTCGGTCCGAAATCAGCGCAGCGTATGGCTTATCATCTTTTGCAGCGCAATCGTAGCGGTGGGATGAATTTAGCGCGTGCATTAACGGAAGCGATGTCTAAAATTGGGCATTGTTCACAGTGTCGTGATTTTACCGAAGAGGAAACCTGCAATATTTGTAACAATCCTCGCCGTCAAAATTCAGGTTTGCTTTGCGTGGTGGAAATGCCGGCGGATATTCAGGCTATTGAGCAAACAGGCCAATTTTCTGGGCGTTATTTTGTCTTAATGGGGCACTTATCGCCTTTAGATGGTATTGGTCCAAAAGAAATTGGTTTAGATTTATTGCAAAAACGTCTGGTAGAAGAATCTTTCCACGAAGTGATTTTAGCGACCAATCCAACGGTAGAAGGCGATGCAACAGCGAATTATATTGCTGAAATTTGCCATCAGCACAATATTAAAGTGAGCCGTATTGCTCACGGGATCCCTGTCGGTGGGGAATTAGAAACTGTGGATGGTACTACCTTAACCCACTCTTTCTTAGGTCGTCGTCAGATCGACTAATCTTATGCGCCTGTTTATTGCCGAGAAACCCAGTCTTGGGCGAGCTATTGCCGATGTCTTGCCAAAACCTCATCAACGGGGTGATGGTTTTATTAAATGCGGCAATGATGATGTTGTGACTTGGTGCGTGGGGCATTTGCTCGAACAGGCAGAGCCGGATGCCTACGATCCTAAATTCAAACAATGGCGTTTAGAACATTTACCCATCATTCCTGAAAAATGGATTCTGTTACCGCGAAAAGAAGTGAAAAAGCAACTTTCTGTGGTGGAAAAACTGATTCATCAAGCCGATGTTTTAGTTAATGCAGGCGACCCGGATAGAGAAGGGCAGTTGCTGGTGGATGAAGTGTTTAGTTATGCCAATTTATCAGCGGAAAAACGTGATGGCATTTTGCGTTGTTTGATTAGCGATCTTAACCCAAGTGCGGTCGAAAAAGCCGTACAAAAACTCCAACCGAATCGTCATTTTATTCCATTAGCCACCTCTGCACTGGCGCGCGCTCGTGCCGATTGGCTTTATGGCATTAATATGACCCGCGCTTATACCATTCGCGGTCGCCAAGCCGGTTATGATGGCGTGCTTTCCGTTGGGCGAGTACAAACTCCCGTATTAGGTTTGATTGTTCGACGTGATTTGGAAATTGAACATTTCCAACCAAAAGATTTCTATGAAGTGTTGGCATGGGTGAAAGAAGAAAAAACGTCTGAAAATCCGACCGCACTTTTTTTTGCACTTTGGCAACCGAGTAAGGCTTGTGAAGATTACCAAGATGAAGATGGTCGCGTACTGTCTTTAGGCTTAGCCGAAAATGTGGTGAAGCGCATTACGGAACAACCTGCCGAAGTGACCGAATATGTGGATAAGCGAGAAAAAGAAACAGCGCCTTTGCCTTATTCGTTGTCAGCATTGCAGATTGATGCGGCAAAACGTTTTGGGATGTCAGCGCAAAGCGTGTTGAATACTTGTCAGCGGTTATATGAAACCCATCGTTTGATTACCTATCCGCGTTCTGATTGTCGCTATTTGCCAGAAGAGCATTTTGCTGAACGACATAAAGTGATGAATGCCATTTCACAGCATTGCCAGACTTATCAAACCCTGCCATCGGTGGTGGATAGCGAGCAACGTAATCGTTGTTGGAATGATAAAAAAGTGGAAGCACACCATGCCATTATTCCGACAGCTAACACACGCTCGATCAATTTAAGCATTGATGAACAACGTATTTATGAACTGATTGCTCGCCAGTATTTATTGCAGTTCTGTCCTGATGCGGAATATCGTAAAAGCAAAATTACCTTAAGTATTGCTGGCGGCACTTTTGTGGCTCAAGCACGTAACTTGCAAACAGCAGGTTGGAAAGAGTTGCTCGGCAAAGAAGACGAAGATGAAAATCAAGAGCCGTTATTGCCGATCGTCAAGAAAGGGCAGATTCTGTATTGTGAACGAGGCGAAGTGGTAAGCAAAAAAACGCAACCACCAAAACCTTTTACTGATGCGACGTTGCTTTCCGCCATGACGGGTATTGCGCGTTTTGTGCAAGATAAAGAATTGAAAAAAATTCTACGTGAAACAGATGGGCTTGGTACAGAAGCCACCCGTGCAGGTATTATTGAATTGCTATTTAAACGAGGTTTTTTGACCAAAAAAGGACGCAATATTCACAGCACAGAAACGGGGCGGATCCTCATTTCAGCTTTACCTGATATTGCCACACAACCTGACATGACGGCACATTGGGAAGCGCAATTAACGGATATCAGTCAAAAACAGGCGAGTTATCAGCAATTTATGTTTACGCTTAATCAAATGCTGCCGGATTTAGTGCGTTTTGTTGATTTCACTGCATTACGTCGTTTAAGTCAGATTTCAAAAGGTTTAAGAACACCATCAACGAAACGAAAAAGAGCGGTCAAAAAATCGGAAGATTTAAACGCTGAAAATTGATTAAACTTAATACAATTAAGTAAAAAAAATGGGAAAGCGCTTGCGAAAAGCATGAATTTTATATAACATTTGCTCCCAGTTTTCTTGCGAAATCGCAATTTAGAGAAGAAAGAATAATGTACAATATTTTATTATTTGTTTATGTATTAATTTGTATCGCCTTAATCGGCTTTATCCTTATTCAACAAGGTAAAGGCGCGAACGCAGGTGCGTCATTTGGCGGCGGTGCATCAGGTACTATGTTTGGTTCTGCAGGTGCAGGTAACTTCTTAACCCGTACCAGTGCAATCTTAGCAACTGGCTTTTTTGTGATTGCTTTAGTGTTGGGTAATATCAACTCTCATCGTGGCAACGTACAAAAAGGTTCGTTTGACGATTTATCTCAAACTGCTGAACAAGTTCAACAACAGCAACAACAAGTTGCTCCAGCAGTTGAAAACAAAAATAATGATATTCCGCAATAAGGAATAAAAACAGAATAAACGCTCTGGTGGTGGAATTGGTAGACACGCTATCTTGAGGGGGTAGTGGCCGCAGGCCGTGCGAGTTCAAGTCTCGCCCAGAGCACCAACTATAAACCGACTTAATCAAGTCGGTTTTTTTTCACCTAAAATTTGCTTGAATAACTAGTTATTATCCCCTGTTTTGGTTACAATCGGTCAATTTCTTTTTCTTTAGAGACCCATTAGGAGAGCACAATGAACTTCCCTCAAATCGCCCAACAAGTGATTGATAAACTTGGTGGCAAAGAAAACATCGCCACAGCAGCACATTGCGCAACGCGTTTACGTATTGTGTTAAACGATGAAAGCAAAGTGGACAAAGAAGGTATTGATAACATTGAAGGCGTGAAAGGGCAGTTTGCTGTCGCGGGTCAATATCAAATTATCTTCGGTTCAGGTACGGTGAATAAAGTCCATGCTGAACTTACCAAATTGCTTGGTATCGGCGATGTGAGCAAAGCCGAAGTGGCAGAAGCGGCGTCAGGCAATCAAAACTTATTGCAACGTTTGGTGAAAGGCTTAGCAGATATTTTCGTGCCAATCATTCCAGCAATCGTAGCAGGCGGTTTGTTAATGGGTATTCACTCCATGCTTACAGCGAAAGGTTTCTTCGTTGATGAATTAAGCGTGATTGATATGCACCCTGATCTTGCGGATTTGGTGGACTTCATTAATACCATCGCCAACGCACCATTTGTGTTCTTGCCTGTATTACTTGGTTTCTCTGCCACCCGTAAATTCGGCGGTAACCCTTTCTTAGGGGCAGCGCTTGGGATGTTATTAGTTCACCCTGCATTAGCAGACGGTTGGAACTACGCATTAACCCTTGCTCAAGGCAAAATCCAATACTGGAATGTATTCGGTCTTGAAATTGAAAAAGTCGGATATCAAGGCACGGTTATCCCAACATTAGTTTCTGCTTGGGTATTAGCAACCTTAGAAAAAACCTTCCGTAAGTTTGTGCCTTCTTACTTAGATAACCTCATTACTCCATTATTCTCCCTCTTTATTGCGGGCTTCTTAGCATTTACCGTCATTGGTCCAATCGGTCGTGAAGCGGGTTCATTAATTGCATCAGGTTTAACTTGGTTATATGACACTTTAGGTTTCGTGGGCGGCGCAATCTTCGGGGCATTCTATGCACCTATCGTTATCACGGGTATGCATCAAACCTTCATTGCGGTTGAAACACAATTATTGGCTGAAATGGCAAATACAGGCGGTACCTTTATTTTCCCTATCGCTGCAATGTCAAATATCGCACAAGGTGCGGCCTGTTTAGGTGTGGCAGTGGCATTAAAAGATCCAAAAGTACGCGGTTTAGCGGTACCATCAGGTATCTCTGCATTATTAGGGATTACTGAACCGGCGATGTTCGGGGTGAACTTACGCTATCGTCAAGCTTTCTTTGCGGCGATGATTGGTTCAGGTCTTGCAAGTGCCTTTATCGCATTCTTTAATGTAAAAGCCATTGCATTAGGTGCAGCAGGTTTCTTAGGTATTCCATCGATCAAACCAGATAGCCTTGCGATGTATAGCATCGGTATGGTGATTTCATTTGTGGTGGCATTCACGCTTTCAGTCGTTTTCGTGAAACGCGCACAAGTAAAAGCATAATCGAAATAAAAAAGAAAAAGCACGAGTTTAAGCTCGTGCTTTTTTGTTTGGAAAAATGCGTCTAAACATGACCGCACTTTCAGTGAGAATTAGCCTTCTCGACAATTTAACCAAGCTGTTCTCATGCCTTGATTGTTTTTGTAATACACCGAATTATGCTCACGCGCAATCAGATCCACATGGCTTCCATCAATTGGCTCATAAGAGCGATAAATCACTTCAAAGCGATTTCCGCGTGCATTCAAGGTGCGATTTTCCACATGATCAAACGGCACGGCTTTTCCACCATCTAATTGGAAATAAATTCCAAAGTTATCTTTCATGCGGCTTTCTCTTGAAAGCGGGAAGTAAGTGGTTAAATAAGAATTCGAGCCCGTTTCTGAATTACGGCAAGAATAGTAATAACGCTTGTAATCTTTCGGATTGTTTAATTCCGCTTGGCTAATGTTATTTTTAAGGTATCGTGTTTTAACGGTTTTCTTTGGTTGTTGTGTTGTAGTACAAGCAAACAAACCTACGAATGCAGTCGTCAGTAATGCTATTTTAAATTTATTCATCGATAAAGTTCCGAGAGTAGAGTGAATGAGAAAGGGAGTATGATAGCGGAAATTGGGGATAGTGCAAGTTACGGTTGAAATTCTCTAAAAAATTCCTATAAAGAGATAATTTTACATAAAATGCAATCAAAAACCTTAATTTTTTTATGAAAATATTTTATATTTATAGCATGGGATTATATTTGTCTTTCTAGTTAATTATTGTTAAAGTTTTATTTTTTATTCTATTACATCTTGTTGATTATGAGAAAGTCTATTACAAGTCGAAAAATATGTATTGAAATTTATAAGCTTAAATGGGTTTTTATATACATTTTATTGCTTATTATGCTCTCATCTTTCTCAGTTTTAGTTGATCAGGGTTCATATTTTTATGCTGCGATACTTATGTTTTTTATGTTGCTTATTTATATCTTCTCTGAGACTCAATTAAATAGAAAGTTTGTTTCTCGCCTTCAATCAATTTATCTTTTTCTTACATCTGCCCTTATATTATTTATATGTTCATTACTTTACAATCTATTAATGTCATCTCTTTATGAGAGCTACATTGAAATAACAGGAATTATAAATCCATTATTTGTTAGTAATAGTTTTTTACCTAATAACCTTATTATCTTTAGCACTATCGTTTTGATTTTTTTGGTGTTTATAATATATTTAATTGTTTCTATTTATTTTCCATTTGTTGTTTTCGAGGCTTTCCGTGAAAAAAATCAAATTAATTCTTCGATAATGAGGGTTATTAGCTTTCTTTTAATTCTTTTTAGCTCACTTTATAGCTATCGTATTGTATATAATAAATATAATGATGAAGATTCTATAAATTCAGTTATAATATATTTTTTATATAATTACCAGTATGTAGATAATAATATTAGCTCAGGAAAATATATTTGTGAAAATCTAAGCATTGAAGAGTTGAGTAAAAATAAATTTTATAAATCTAGAGAAATAAAAGAAGTAAAAGTATATCCATTATTTTCTGAGGATAGAGTTTCTTATGTTATCATGCTAAAAGACGACGAAGGTAATATTGAATATAAATTTGATATCTCTGAATGCCACAAAAAACTATTATAATAACTATACGAGAGACTTAAAAATCTCTCGTATAATTTTTATCACTTCATCGCCACACCCAACCACTTCAACATTTCTCTCTCATCCCAACCTTTACGTTTGGCATAATCTTGAGCTTGGTCTTCATCGATTCGACCTAAAGTGAAATAGTTACTGGCAGGGTGGGTGAAGTACCAACCGCAGACGGAAGCTGCCGGCCACATGGCGTAGCTTTCGGTGAGTTTCATGCCAATGCGTTGTTCTACTTCTAATAAATCCCAAATCAATGCTTTTTCCGTGTGTTCTGGGCAGCTTGGATAGCCCGGTGCCGGGCGGATGCCGACGTAGTTTTCATTGATTAAACCTTGATTGTCGAATTCTTCTTGCGTGTAGCCCCAAATGCGGGTGCGTAGTTCAAAGTGCAAGTATTCTGCCATGGCCTCCGCTAAGCGATCGCCCACAGCTTGTAGTAAGATAGCATTGTAGTCATCGCCTGCCGCCTTATAGCCTTCTACTAATTCCATTTCTTCAATACCCGCACAAACGGCGAACATGCCGAACCAGTCTTTTTTACCGCTTTCGCGATCAGCAATAAAGTCGCTTAAGCAGAAGTTAAATGGGCTTTTGCTGTTTTTGCCACGTTCGGTTTGTTGGCGTAAGCCATAAGCGGTGCCAATGGTTTGTGTGCGTTCTTCATCAGAAAATAACACCACATCATCGCCCACACGTTCCGCAGGGAAAATGCCTAAAATACCGCTTGGGTTGAGTTTGTGGTTTTGCTCTAATTCATCTAAAACCACTTGTGCATCGTTCCATACTTTGCGTGCTTCTTCGCCACCTTCCGGATAATCAAAGGCATCAGGATAGCCGCCCATCAAGCCCCAAATGCGGAAGAATGGCGACCAGTCGATAAATTTACGTAATGTGGCAATCGGTACGTTTTTAAATTCCACAATACCAGTTTGGTTTGGTTTTGGTGGCACGTAATCTGCCCATTCACCACTAAAGCCATCAAAGCGGTTTGCACGTGCTTCTTCAATGCTAAGTTGCTTACGAAGTGGTTTACGGTTAGAGAACGATTGCTGAATTTTCTCGTAATCTTTCTTGAACTGTTCCCATAATGCCGCACGGCTTTCAGGGTTCATCAAGGTCGCACACACCGTCACAGCACGGGAGGCGTTAGAAGTATAAAATACGCCGTGTTCTTTATATTTGGGATAAAGTTTAATTGCTGTATGTTCTTTAGAGGTGGTTGCACCGCCAATCATCACAGGCAGGTTTAAGCCTAAGCGAGTCATTTCACCCAAGAAGTATTCCATCTCATCTAAAGAAGGGGTAATTAAACCACTTAACGCGATGATGTCCGCTTTTTCATCAATGGCGGTTTGAATGATTTTGTCCGCAGGCACCATCACGCCCAAGTCAATCACTTCAAAGTTATTACATTGCATTACCACGCTTACGATGTTTTTACCGATATCGTGCACATCGCCTTTTACGGTCGCAATCACCACTTTACCGTTGCTTGAACCTTTTTGTTTAGTTGCATTGATAAACGGCTCTAAATACGCCACAGATTGTTTCATCACGCGTGCAGATTTCACCACTTGTGGGAGGAACATTTTACCGTCACCGAATAAATCGCCGACTACGTCCATGCCCGCCATCAACGGGCCTTCAATCACATCTAATGGGCTTGGTAAGGTTTGGCGAGCTTCTTCCGTATCTTCCACAATGTAGGTGGTAATCCCTTTCACCAGCGCGTGTTTTAAACGTTCTTCCACTGGCCAAGTACGCCATTCAGCCACAGAATCGACCGCACTTTCATCGTTGCCTTGATTGCGATATTTTTCCGCAATATCGAGTAATTTTTCGGTGGCATCTGAGCTACGGTTTAATACCGCATCTTCCACAATTTCACGTAATTCAGGATCGAGATCGTCATAAATCGCAAGTTGTCCCGCATTCACAATCCCCATATCCATGCCTTGTTTGATGGCGTGATAAAGGAATACGGCGTGAATGGCTTCACGCATCACGTTGTTACCACGGAAAGAGAAAGAGACATTCGACACCCCACCCGAGATTTTCGCATGTGGTAGGGCACGTTTAATCCGACCTGTAGCATTGATGAAATCCACACCGTAGTTGTTGTGTTCTTCAATCCCTGTACCGATAGCAAAAATATTCGGGTCGAAAATAATGTCTTCTGGTGGGAAGCCAACTTGGTTCACTAAAATGTCATAAGCGCGGCTACAAATTTCGACTTTGCGATCTTCAGTATCGGCTTGCCCCACTTCGTCAAACGCCATCACTACCACAGCTGCACCGTATTTACGCACCAGTTTAGCGTGTTCGATAAAGATTTCTTCGCCTTCTTTCAATGAGATGGAGTTCACAATCGGTTTACCTTGTACCGACTGTAAACCTGCCTCAATCACTTCCCATTTAGACGAGTCGATCATGACTGGCACTTTCGCGGCATCAGGCTCGGTCGCCATAATATTAAGGAAACGGGTCATGCATTTTTTGCCGTCTAATAAGGCTTCGTCCATGTTCACATCAATGACTTGCGCGCCGTTTTCCACTTGGTCGATAGCAATTTCAATGGCTTCGGCAAATTTATCTTCTTTAATTAAGCGTTTGAATTTTGCCGAACCCGTCACGTTATTACGTTCGCCCACATTTACGAATAGGCTTTCATCATCAATATTGAGCGGTTCTAAACCCGATAAACGCATCGCAGTTTTAATTTCAGGCAATTTACGCGGCGCAATACCTTGCATTGCATCGGCAAAGGCTTTGATATGTTCTGGCGTGGTACCACAACAACCACCGACAATGTTTACAAAGCCACTTTCAGCCCATTCCTTAAGGTGTGCAGCCATTTCTTCAGCCCCTAAATCATATCCACCAAAGGCATTTGGTAAGCCTGCATTTGGGTGAACAGACACATAGGTTTCGCTGATTTTAGACAGTTGTTCAACATATTGGCGAAGTTCTTTCGGGCCGAGCGCACAGTTCAAACCGAACGTCAGTGGTTTAGCGTGACGAAGCGAGTTGTAGAACGCTTCGGTGGTTTGCCCAGAAAGGGTACGGCCGGAAGCATCGGTAATGGTGCCGGAAATCATAATCGGCAATTCCACACCTAATTCTTCAAATACGGTTTCAATGGCGAAAATGGCAGCTTTTGCGTTTAACGTGTCGAAAATGGTTTCGATCATGATTAAATCAGCACCACCTTCAATTAAGCCTTTGGTCGCTTCAGCATAGGCATCGACCAATTCCATAAACGTCACATTACGGAAACCCGGGTCGTTTACATCAGGGGAAATCGAGGCGGTGCGGTTGGTTGGCCCTAACACACCTGCAACAAAGCGAGGTTTTTCTGGTGTGCTGTATTTATCAGCGGCCAAACGCGCTAGTTTTGCGCCTGCAAAATTCAGTTCGTAGGCAATAGACTGTAAATCATAATCCGCTTGCGCAATGGTGGTAGAACTGAAAGTATTGGTTTCAATAATATCGGCGCCCGCTTGTAAATATTTCTCATGAATGGCAGAAATTAACAGCGGTTGGGTCAGGGTGAGCAAGTCATTATTGCCACGTAAATCAACCGCACTTTCTTTAAAACGCTCGCCTCTAAAATCAGCCTCGGTGAGTTTGTATTTTTGGATCATCGTCCCCATTGCACCATCTAAAATAAGGATGCGTTCAGCGAGGGATTTTTTCAGTAATTCGGTTTGATTATGTGACATAGACAGCTCTTTTTAAAATCAATCAATATTGGTCGGAATAATAGGGATAAGCATGGATACTGTCAAATAAAAGGGTGGAAAGTGCGGTAAAAAAATGGAATGTTTTCAAAAAGAAAGGCGGACAAATTGTCCGCCGAATGGTTAGCAATATTTGCTGTCCGAGTAAAAAAACAGATTAACGTAAAAACGCCGGAATATTTTTTTCGTATTCGCTGATGGCATCTTCGTGTTGTAACGTCAAACCGATGTTATCCAAGCCGTTTAACAAACAATGACGGCGGAATTCATCCAGTTCAAAGTGATAGACTTTATCACCCACAGTGACCGTCATCGCTTCCAAATCCACATGGATTTGTTTGCCTTCATTTGCCCACACCCATTGGAAGATCTCTTCCACTTCCTCTTCGCTTAAACGAATCGGTAACATGTGGTTGTTTAAACTGTTGTTATAGAAAATATCCGCAAAACTTGGTGCGATCATCACTTTAAAACCGTAATCGGCTAATGCCCAAGGTGCGTGTTCACGAGACGAACCACAGCCAAGGTTTTTACGCGCTAATAAAATGGTCGCGCCTTGATATTGTGGATAATTCAATACGAAATCCGGGTTTGGCTTGGTGCCTTCTACATCCAAATAACGCCATTCATGGAATAAGTGTTTGCCGAAACCTACGCGGGTAATGGCTTGTAAAAATTGTTTTGGAATAATCGCATCCGTGTCCACGTTTGCCGCATCCAATGGCACTACTAAGCCTGAAAGTTGTTTAAATCCTGCCATTTTCTGCTCCTTAGTTTAATGTGACGTCACGAATATCAACGAATTTACCGAACATTCCCGCTGCTGCAGCCATCGCAGGGCTTACTAAGTGAGTGCGTCCGTTACGGCCTTGGCGACCTTCAAAGTTACGGTTCGAAGTGGAAGCACAACGTTCCCATTCACCTAAACGGTCATCGTTCATCCCTAAGCACATTGAGCAGCCTGGGTTACGCCATTCAGCGCCCGCTTCGATAAAGATTTTATCCAAGCCTTCTTTTTCTGCTTGTTCTTTCACTAAACCAGAACCCGGCACCACTAAAATCCGTTTTACGTTATCGGCTTTTTTGCGACCTTTCATCACAGCCGCTGCTGCACGTAAATCTTCGATACGAGCATTAGTACAAGAACCGATAAATACTTGATCTACTGGAATTTCTTTTAAATCAGCGTTGGCGTCTAAGCCAATATAATTTAAGGCTTTTTCTGCTGAAGCACGAGTGACGGGATCTATCATTTCTGCTGGATTTGGCACTAATTGATCGATACCGATTACTTGGCCTGGGTTTGTTCCCCAAGTTACCTGTGGTGCAATATCTTTGGCTTCTAACGTGATGACTGTATCAAATTTCGCATCATCATCGGATTTTAAGGTTTTCCAATAAGCAACAGCATCATCCCAATCTTTACCTTTCGGTGCATGTGGACGAACTTTTAAGTATTCGAAAGTGGTTTCATCTGGTGCGATTAAACCTGCTTTCGCACCCATTTCAATCGCCATATTACAAACGGTCATACGACCTTCCATAGAAAGGTCACGAATGGCTTCACCGCAGAATTCCACCACATGGCCTGTACCGCCAGCCATAGTGGTTTTACCTATAATAGCAAGAATGATATCTTTTGCGGTAATGCCAGGTGCTACTTTTCCACGAACTTCAATTTTCATATTTTTCGCACGAGCTTGTTTTAAGGTTTGGGTGGCTAATACGTGTTCGACTTCGGATGTACCGATACCAAATGCTAAGGCTCCGAATGCACCGTGGGTGGCAGTATGAGAGTCACCACAAACGATAGTCATGCCTGGTAAGGTTAAACCTTGTTCAGGTCCCATCACATGCACGATGCCTTGTTCTTTTGTGGTCATATCGAACAATTGAATACCGGTCGCTTTTGTGTTTTTTGCGAGCTCCAATACTTGAATTTTCGCTTGGCCTTCAAGTTTGTTCACATCACGTACTTGGGTAGAAATACTGTGATCCATGGTACCGAAAGTTTTACTGACTTGACGTACTTGGCGGCCTGCCACACGTAAACCATCAAAGGCTTGTGGGCTGGTCACTTCATGGATTAAATGACGGTTAATATACAAAATCGGCGTTTCGCCTTCAGCTTCGTATACCACGTGGGCATCGAATAATTTTTCGTAAAGAGTTTTTGCCATAATTTTTCTCAATTCGTTAGGGACTTTGTTAGAGTAGTAAGTTTTAAATTGTCTGTTGGTATTTTTCTAATCCATTCGCAACTTTAGATGGATAGAACTCTATCACTTGATAATCTGCTATTTGGTGTTGGTGAAATGGATCTTGTTCAATAATTTGATTTACTTCATCAAGATCTTTTGCATTAATAATAATGATTCCACCAGTTCTAGGTTCTTTACGCCCAGACATTAGAAACTTACCTTGTTGATAAAACTTATCTAAAAATGTTCTGTGTTCAGCTAGAAATTCTTCAATTTTCTCTAAAGGTTGAATATAGGTTAATGAAACAATAAACATATAATCTCCTTTTTTCTAGGGACGCTTACTCCCCTTTATTAAATTTGTTAATGGTGGACAAAATGCTCACCCTACGATTAGATTGCTTCAGCAATCAATGTACCCATTTCTGCAGTTGAAACAGGGGCAGAATCATCGGCTAAATCACCGGTACGGTGACCATTGGTTAAGACTTTTTGTACGGCATTTTCAATGGCATCTGCGGCATCATTTAAGTTGAAGCTATAACGCAACATCATCGCGGCAGAAAGAATTTGTGCGATTGGGTTAGCAATGCCTTTGCCTGCGATATCCGGTGCAGAACCGCCAGCGGGTTCATATAAGCCGAAACCTTCTTCATTTAAGCTAGCAGATGGCAACATTCCCATAGAGCCGGTGATCATCGCCGCTTCATCAGAAATAATATCGCCAAAAATGTTAGAGCAGAGGAGCACATCGAAAGACTCAGGCGCTTTGATTAATTGCATGGTCGCGTTGTCGATATAAATATGATCTAAAGTGACTTCAGGGTAGTCTTTCGCCACTTCAGTCACAGTTTCACGCCATAAGATTGACGCTTGTAATACGTTGGCTTTATCCACGGAAGTCACGTGTTTACGGCGTTTCATCGCCGCATCAAAAGCCGCACGTGCAATGCGTTCAATTTCATATTTGTAATAAACTTCGGTATCGAATGCTTTGGTTTGTGCACCTTCGCCTTCACGGCCTTTAGGCTGACCGAAATAAATCCCGCCCGTTAATTCACGCACAACCATCATATCAAAGCCTTTCGCTGCAATATCAGCACGTAATGGGCAGAATTTTTCGAGCCCTTTATAAAGGGTAGCAGGGCGGAGATTGCAGAATAATTTGAAATGTTTACGCAATGGTAATAATGCACCGCGTTCTGGTTGTTGATCTGGAGGTAAGTTAGTCCATTTCGGGCCACCTACAGAACCAAACAAAATCGCATCAGCCTCATCACAACCTTTTAAGGTTTCGGCTGGTAATGGGCAACCGCAGTGATCAATTGCAGCACCACCTACATAAAATTCGTTAAAGTTAAGTTTGAAACCGAATTTTTCTTGGACTTTGTTTAATACTTTAATGGCTTCAGCCATGACTTCCGGACCGATACCGTCTCCCGGTAGAACAGCGATGTTGTATGATTGCATATTGTTTTTCCTATTTCAGTCACACCAAAGTGCGGTTAATTTTTTTCACATTTTCTCCCCTTTAAGTAAAGGGGAGATTAGATAGATTAATGATGTTTGTGGCTTTTAATATCGGCGACTTTATGTGCACGATAAATGGCATTAATTGCATGAACTAAAGCAAGTGCGGAAGATTCAACGATGTCTGTTGCTAAACCAACACCATGGAATTTACGGCCTTCGTGTTCAACCACGATATCTACCTGACCTAACGCTTCAGCACCTTCGCCTTTTGCAGTTAAGTTATAGTGGGACATTTTGATATCTAAGCCGGTTAAATTCAAGATAGCATTGTAAACCGCATCAACCGGACCATTACCACCGATAGAAGAAGTACTTAATTTTTTGCCATCTAATTCCACTTGAACAAACGCAGTCGCTGGATATTCTTTAGTAGAGTGAGCAGAAAGTTTATCTAACACTAAACGATCTTCATCACCTTGTTGCATATCGATAAAGGCTAAAGCTTCTAAGTCATAATCGAACACTTGGCCTTTTTTGTCTGCTAATTTTAAGAAGGCTTCATACAATTTGTCTAAATCGTAATCTTGTTCGGTGTAGCCCATATCTGCCATGTGGCCTTTTACTGCTGCGCGACCAGAACGGGCGGTTAAGTTCAATTTCTCTTTCTTCAAGCCGATAGTTTCTGGCGACATGATTTCGTAGGTATTTTGGTTTTTTAACATACCATCTTGGTGAATACCGGATGAATGTGCGAAAGCATTTGACCCTACAATCGCTTTATTCGGTTGGATTGGCATATTACAAAGTTGGCTCACCATTTGGCTGACACGATGAATTTCTTGTGTGTTGATACGTGTATCCACGCCCATGAATTCTTGACGCACTTTCATTGCCATCACCACTTCTTCAAGTGAAGTGTTACCCGCACGTTCGCCAATGCCATTAATGGTACATTCAATTTGACGAGCACCGTTTTGTACTGCAGTTAAGGAGTTAGCCGTTGCCATACCCAAGTCATTGTGGCAATGTACGGAAATCACTGCCTTGTCGATATTTGGCACGCGGTTACGTACTTCAGCAATAATATTACCGAATTGATTAGGTAAGCAGAAACCAACAGTGTCAGGAATATTTACAGTTGTTGCACCTGCATTAATTGCCGCTTCAACAATACGACAAATATTGTCGATACCTGTACGGCCTGCATCTTCGCAAGAAAATTCTACATCGTCAGTATAATTACGTGCATGTTTTACTGCGGCTACCGCCATTTCAACTACATCGTCAAAGGTACGTTTTAATTTGGCTTCAACGTGTAATGCTGAAACTGCAATAAATGTGTGGATACGAAACGCTTCTGCCACTTTTAAGGCTTCAGCTGCAGCATCAATATCTTTAATTACCGCACGGGAAAGTGCAGCAACACGACTATTTTTGATATGGCGTGCAATGGTTTGAACGGATTCAAAATCACCTTGAGAAGAAACCGGGAAACCGACTTCCATCACATCTACGCCGAGACGTTCAAGTGCTAAAGCAATCTGTAATTTCTCTTTAACGGTTAAGCTTGCTTTTAACGCTTGTTCGCCATCACGCAAGGTGGTATCAAAAATAATAACGCGATCTGTCATAATGTTTTCCTTCTTTTATCACTCAAAGTGCGGTCATTTTTACCGTGATTTTAAAACGAAAAAACCCGCAATCTTAAAAGTGCGGGTTGATAATAGATTTTTTACATAAAGGTGTTTTTTATCCACAACTTAGCCGCACAAAGAATGTGAGAGCAGGAGGTTGAGAGATAAAGAAACAGCTTGGTACATAAAAAGATAATCCTGTAAAAAATTCTGTAAAACGCTGTCCATATTACGGATAAAAATGTTGCTGTCAAATCATTTATCAGTGATTTATATCTAAAATGAATATCTCAACATAATCTTAAAAGTGTATTTCTCTCAATATAAGTTTTTTATCAGAATTAATCTCTAAAAATAGCTTTTAAGAAGCTGTTTTTGTCCTGTTTTATTCCTCATTTCTGGTATGCAGATTTTTTCTAAAATTTTTTCTCTTTTTGCGATCTGAATCTCAGAATTAAGACAAACTTTTCATTTTTTGACACCAATCTCGCCATAATTCACTTTTTAAAGGAGAGAAAGATGAGCGATTTTACGTCGATTTTGTTGCGGTTGGCACAAGTGCCCAAATTGGGTAGCGTGCGAATTCAACAAATTTTGTCCCATGTGAATATAGAAGACTTGTTAAATTATGATGAAATGGCATTTCAACAAATGGGTTGGGATGCTTTACAGATTCTTCGTTGGTTTCAGCCGGAAATGAAATTTATTGAACCCGCTTTGAGCTGGGCAGAAAAAGAAGGCCATCATTTAATTCACTGTTTTTCAGATGAGTATCCTTTTTTACTTAAACAAATTAGTGGTTTTCCGCCTTTATTATTTGTGAAAGGCAATTTGACCGCACTTTCTGCACAGCAAATCGCCATGGTTGGGAGCCGCTATTGTTCGGCTTACGGTGAATATTGGGCAAAATATTTTGCGACAGAACTTTCTCTTGCTGGATTGACGGTCACGAGTGGACTTGCATTAGGTATCGATGGATTTAGTCATCAAGCGGTGGTGGATATTCAAGGGCAGACCATTGCCGTATTGGGCAGCGGATTAGATCACATTTACCCCGCTAAACATCGCCGATTAGCCGAGCAAATTATCGAAAATAACGGGGCATTAGTTTCTGAATTTATCCCTACGCAAGCACCGATTGCTGAAAATTTTCCTCGTCGTAATCGCATTATCAGCGGACTTTCATTAGGAACGTTAGTGATTGAAGCCACAGAGAAAAGCGGTTCACTCATTACAGCACGCTATGCCTTAGAACAAAATCGCGATATTTTTGCGTTGCCAGGGAATATTCAAAGTGAATACAGTCAAGGTTGCCACAAATTGATTAAGCAAGGTGCGATGTTGGTGGAAAATGTCAAAGATATTTTAGATAGCCTCAATCATAGCGTTGTTTTTCAGCCGCCAGTACATACGCTAATCAATCAGTCGATAGCTAAACCGCTCACAGCAAAAATGCCAGCTGTGGAGCCGAGTCACCCTGAACTTTATCAACATATCAGTTATACACCAATAAGCCTTGATGATTTATCGGTTGCATTGAATTTGCCAGTGGATTTGCTTTTAGTGAAGTTATTAGATTTGGAGTTACAAGATTTAATCATCAATGAGAATGGACTCTATAAGCGGATAGCGTAAACGGGGTAGAGTAAGAAGGCTATCCTGTGCTAAGATACGGTTCAGTTTTAGAAAGGAGAACCTATGTTAGCCATTATTTCCCCGGCAAAAACCTTAGATTTTGAAAGTGCGGTCAGAAATCTTCCTGTTTCTCAACCGCACTTGACGGATTATAGTGAGCAACTGATTGAAATCTGTCGTCAATTATCTCCCCAAGATCTTTCTTCATTAATGTCTATTAGCGATAAACTTGCGGGCTTAAATACGGCTCGCTTTGCTGAATGGACAAAATCTCACAACGAAAAAAATTCACGCGCAGCTATTTGGGCATTCAAAGGTGATGTTTACACTGGTTTGGATGCTGATAGTTTATCTGATGAAGATATACAATTCGCGCAACGTCATTTACGTATGCTTTCTGGTTTATATGGTTTACTTAAACCCCTTGATTTAATGCAACCTTACCGTTTGGAAATGGGCACAAAGTTAGCGAATCCCAAAGGGAAAGATCTTTATGCTTTTTGGGGTAACATTATCACTCAATCCGTGCAACAGGCACTTGATGAGCAAGGCGATCGTGTGTTGATCAATTTAGCTTCCGATGAATACTATAAATCAGTAAAAGAAAACCAATTAGATGCACAGATTGTGAAGCCTGTTTTCTTAGATAATAAGAATGGTAAATACAAAGTGGTCAGCTTTTATGCGAAAAAAGCCCGTGGTTTAATGTGTCGTTTTATCATTCAAAATCGTTTGGAATGTGTTGAACAACTGAAAGAGTTTGATCTTGGTGGTTATTGGTTTGATTCAGCATCCTCAACTGAAAAAGAATTTGTATTTAAGCGAGATATCAATGAATAAATTCCTGGTTATATTGACCGCACTTTTACTTTCAGGTTGTGCGATAAAAGTGAGTCAGCTTCAAACACCTGAAAAAATTGAATATAACGGCAAAACCTATAAACTTACTGCAAGCCAAGATTTGGATACGATTGCACGTTATGTTTATCTTGCAGAGCCGGATACCTTGGAAAATTGGCAGTCTCAAATTGAAGTGTTGCTTGATCGTGATTTATCCCGTTCTATTGAGCAACGCATAGCATTGCGTGAGAAGGTATACCGTAATTTAGGGGTGAAAGATTTCAAAATTCTTGCAAATTCAACGAATCCGAAAAAGCCCGCCACAGAGTTAAATGGTTATGTCATTTATGCTCCGACAGAACAAAATCCGTCTTGGCAAGTGGATATTGCTAAGGGTAAAAATGTGCCACATTGTGGCTTTGTGCAATATCAATATTCCCAAAAAGTGGAACAAGGTAAGAAATTTCAACGTTTAAACAAAGTAAAAATTGTGAAAAATTTACAAAAGTATTTGGTGGCGAAAGAAAGCAAGACATTACAAAAAGCCGATCTTTCTTGGAAATGTGAAAGTTATTTCCATCACTAAAACTTATACTAGATCAAATTCCACGTAAATTTTAAAAATTTTTCTAGAGCAGAAATAATGGATGGTGTAATCTTGACGCCAATTATTCTTAGAGTTCAAAGTAGGTAAATATGATTAAAAAAATTGCTGTATTAACCAGCGGTGGTGATGCACCAGGTATGAATGCTGCCATCCGTGGCGTTGTTCGTGCAGCTCTTGCAGAAGGGCTTGAAGTATTTGGGATTTATGACGGTTATCAAGGCTTATATAATAATAAAATCAAACAGTTAAACCGTTATAATGTATCAGATATTATTAACCGTGGTGGTACATTCTTAGGTTCTGCTCGTTTCCCTGAATTTAAAGATCCTGCCGTACGTGAGAAATGTGCGGAAATTTTACGTTCACATGGTATTGATGCCTTAGTAGTTATCGGTGGTGACGGTTCTTATATGGGGGCGAAATTGCTCACGGAAGAACATGGTTTCCCTTGTGTGGGTATTCCAGGCACGATTGATAATGATGTGGCAGGTACGGATTACACAATCGGTTATGAAACTGCGCTACAAACAGCGGTGGATGCCATCGACCGTTTGCGTGATACCTCAAGTTCTCACCAACGTATTTCTATCGTAGAAATCATGGGCCGTCACTGTAGTGACTTGACTATTTCTGCAGGTATTGCAGGTGGTTGTGAATATATCGTGGCATCTGAAATGGAATTTAACCGCGAAGAATTAATTCGTCAAATTGAACGCAGTATTATTCGTGGAAAACGCCACGCCATCATTGCGATTACTGAGTTAATCACTGACGTGCATTCTCTCGCTCGTGAGATTGAGGCTCGCGTAGGTCATGAAACCCGTGCAACTGTATTAGGCCATATTCAACGTGGTGGTTCGCCTTGTGCCTTCGACCGTATTTTAGCTTCACGTATGGGCGTATATGCGGTAGATATATTGCTACAAGGTAAAGGTGGCTACTGTGTGGGTATCCAAAATGAAAAATTAGTTCACCATGATATTATTGATGCAATCAACAATATGCGTCGTGAATTTAAAGCAGATTGGTTAGAAATGGCTAAACGCTTAGAATAATCTTTGTAAGGTTATTTAAAATAAAAGAAATCGGGCTAAAGCAATCATTGTTTTAGCCCGATTTTTATCTGTTTAGATTAAGCTTTTAGTGTATTTCTCTTACGCTGCAAAATTAAAAAACGACAATCATAGGGATTGTCTTCATCAGCTTGGCGATATTCTTCAAACTCGATGTTCCATTCAGCCCAATTAATTTCAGGGAAGAAGGTATCGCCGTCAATGTCTGCTTGAATTTGTGTGAGATATAGTTTATCTGCTTTAGGTAAATATTGTTTAAATAACTCGCCGCCGCCAATCAACATAATTTCATCAAATTCTTTGACAAAATCGACTGCACTTTCAAAATTCTCTTTCCAGATGACACCTTCATGTTCGTAAGGCGTGCGTGAAAGGACAATATTGGTACGTTTGGGTAGTGGGCGACCAATGCTTTCAAAGGTTTTACGACCCATAATTACCGGTTTGCCTGTGGTGTTTTTACGAAACCAGGCTAAATCAGCAGGTAAGTGCCAAGGCATTTGATTATCTTTTCCGATGACGTTATTTTTTGTTGTCGCAACGATCAAACTTAATGTCATATTTTCTATCCTATTTTTCTTTTTTCTCACTATATCATAGCTATTCACAAAATCTGTATATGAGGTTGGATTTTTCGTGATTTTTATTAATTTTAGTGCTAATTTAACCGCACTTTTCTATTTTTTCACTGAGGATAAACTATGTCGGCAAATCGCAAAACAATCGTCGTAAAATTTGGTACTAGCACATTAACGCATGGTTCCCCAAAATTGAATGCACCCCACATGGTCGATATTGTTCGCCAGATTGCCCAACTTCATCAAGCAGGTTTTCGTGTCGTGATTGTGACATCAGGTGCGATTGCCGCTGGACGACATTATTTAAATCATCCTCAACTTCCTCCAACTATTGCGTCAAAACAGCTTTTAGCTGCGGTAGGACAGAGTCAGCTTATTCAAGCCTGGGAAAAATTATTTGCGATTTATGATATTCATATTGGACAAATTTTATTAACTCGTGCCGATATTGAAGACCGTGAACGTTTTTTAAATGCACGCGATACATTACATGCGCTGTTGGACAATCACATTATTCCAGTGATTAATGAGAATGATGCGGTGGCAACGGCTGAGATTAAAGTAGGGGATAACGATAACTTATCGGCGCTAGTCGCGATTTTAGTGCAAGCAGAACAACTTTACTTATTAACGGATCAACAAGGCCTATATGAAAGCGATCCTCGTAAAAATCCAGATGCGAAATTGATTCCAGTGGTTGAGCAAATTACCGATCATATTCGTTCAATTGCAGGCGGTAGCGGTACAAATCTTGGTACTGGCGGGATGAGTACAAAAATTATTGCAGCAGATGTGGCAACGCGTTCAGGTATTGAAACCATTATTGCGCCAGGCAGCCGACCTGATGTCATTGTGGATTTGGCTTACGATAAACCAATTGGCACTAAATTTATTGCACATCATTCAGATCGTCTCGAAAGTCGTAAACAGTGGTTATTTGCAGCACCATCAGCAGGAATGCTGACCATTGATGAAGGTGCTGAAAATGCCATGTTAGTACAGAATAAATCGTTGCTGCCAGCGGGGATTACGACTGTGGAAGGGCGTTTCTCACGCGGTGAAGTCGTCAAAATTAAGAACATCTCTGGTAAAGTAATTGCACTCGGTATGCCGCGTTATAACAGCGATGCGTTGGAATTAATCAAAGGAAAAAAATCCCAAGAAATTGAACAAATTCTTGGTTATGAGTACGGTGCAGTTGCATTACATCGTGATGACATGATTATGCTATAGCTTAAAATAGAAATCGGATCTCTTATATTTTCTGAACCTTCCTTTTATTTTGTCGGTCTATAAAACCATAAAAAGGGCAATAGCCCGATATTAAGTAGTAAAAGGAGACAACATGAGATTAATAGCGACCG
Source organism: uncultured Haemophilus sp. (assembly GCA_963517645.1). Taxonomy (GTDB): domain Bacteria; phylum Pseudomonadota; class Gammaproteobacteria; order Enterobacterales; family Pasteurellaceae; genus Haemophilus_D. Next base: position 28,907 of record CAUQGU010000014.1, read on the forward strand.
TTTTAGCTGTTGGGCTATTAAGTGCTTGTACGCAGGGCTATTATGTAAAACATCGTAGCCCAATTTCAGTGAGCAAACACGTAAAACGTTTAAATACGACGGCTTGTCACGATAAAGATGACTGGTACTTAGATGGTTATCGTGTAGGAAAAGATTTCCAAGCGCAAAGCCAATCTCAATTGAATAAACGAATTAATTATTGTGGCCGACGTGTACCTGAAGAGCTGAGAACCGCATGGTTTAACGGTTTTGATGCAGGCTCAAATGGCGTTCAGATTGATATAGAGGGTTATGATGAGGATGCTCTCTTAACCTATGATTATGACGATGATGATCGTTATAGCGAAGACGACGAAGAATAAAAAAAGTGCGGTTAAAATTAACCGCACTTTTTCTTTTTAAAGGATATCGAGTAATTCAACTTCAAACACTAAGGTTGAGAATGGTGGGATAGATGCGCCCGCACCACGTTCACCGTAAGCTAGTTCGTGTGGAATAGTGAGTTTCCATTTAGAACCAACAGGCATCATTTGTAATGCTTCAACCCAACCACGAATTACGCCATTTACTGGGAATTCAGCTGGTGCACCACGAGCAACAGAGCTGTCGAATACGGTACCATCTGGTAATGTACCTGTGTAGTGAACACGTACTTTGTCCGTTGCAGATGGTTTGTTACCATTACCTTCAGTTAAAATTTCGTATTGTAAACCGCTATCAGTCACGTTTACGCCTGCTTTTTTCGCGTTTTCTTCTAAGAATTTTTTACCTTCTTCTTCAATCGCTTTGAATTGTGCTTGTTGTGCTTCAGCCGCTTGTTGTTGAAGTGCTTGAACAGAATGCATTAAATCATTAATTTCTAATGCAGGTTGATTACGGTTCAACGCATCGAAAATGCCTTTTGCTACCGCTTCAACAGAAATATCCATTTGGCTATCTGCTAATTGTTGACCGATTTGTAAACCGATACCGTAGCTGCCTTTTTCAGAAATACTTTCTAATTTTACTTGTTCAAAAATTTGAGCTGTCATTGTTTTCTCCTTTGTTGTAAAACTATTTTTTCAATGCCAAGATTTCACCCATGCGAACAGGTTCATCAACACTTAAATGATCGGCAATTTTCACTTGGCCGGCTTGGAATAAATTAATCACGGTAGAACCAAGTTGGAACCAACCCATTTCTTGACCCTTGCTTAATTTAACCGCACTTTCACCTTCATAAGTCCACTCTTTCACTTCGTTATGACGTGGCGGATTAATAACGCCAGCCCAAACAGTGCCGATACTCGCAGTGATTGTTGCTCCCACTAAGATTTGTACCATGGTGCCGAATTCAGTATCAAAGACACAAATTACACGCTCATTACGCGCAAAGAGGTTCGGCACATGTTTCGCTAAAAACGGATTGACGGAGAATAAATCACCCGGTACGTAAATCATTTTGCGAAGAGTACCATCACATGGCATATGCACACGGTGATAATCACGTGGTGATAAATAAGTGGTGACGAATTCCCCATTTTTAAAGGTCTCGGTTAAATCTTTATCTTCCGCTAATAAATCATTTAAGCTGAAGAAGTGACCTTTTGCTTGTAATAGGCGGTCATCTTCAATGTGTCCA
>CAUQGU010000015.1:0-28987 GCA_963517645.1 uncultured Haemophilus sp.
GTCACACCAATTGTTTCAACGCCTTCAAACCAATCTGCTGCCACATCATTTGGATTATCAATCAATTTTGATTTCACGCCCATACGTGATGCCAACTCAGCTAAACGGTTAGAATTTGATGAGTTTTTAGAACCTACAACAACCACTAAATCACATTGTTTTGCTAATTCACGCACCGCTTCTTGACGATTGGTTGTGGCATAGCAAATATCGTTTTTATGTGGGCCTTGAATAGCAGGATATTTGTCTTTCAATGCACTGATAGTTTCTGCCGTATCATCAAGAGAAAGTGTGGTTTGCGTCATAAAGGTTAAATCATCATTTTCTTGAACCGGCAAACGAGCAATATCTTCCACGCTTTCAATTAAGAAAATACCACCTTCCTCGTTGTTGTACTGCCCCATTGTGCCTTCCACTTCTGGATGGCCTTTGTGTCCGATCAAAATCGCTTTCGTCCCTTTACGGCTCGCTCGAGCCACTTGCATATGTACCTTGGTTACCAACGGACAAGTTGCATCAAATACTTTTAACTGACGATCTTTCGCTTCCTGCCGAACGGCTTGTGACACACCATGAGCAGAAAAAATCACAATGGCGCCATCTGGCACTTCACTTAATTCTTCTACAAAAATCGCCCCACGCTCACGCAAACCATTCACCACAAAACGGTTGTGCACCACTTCATGACGCACATAAATCGGTGCGCCATGAATTTCAAGTGCTAATTCAACAATGCTAATGGCACGATCGACACCCGCGCAAAATCCACGAGGGTTAGCTAAAATTATCTTCATTTTTGACCGCTCTTTTTATCACCTTTAAAGGCATCTAATGCTAATAAACCCGCACCAATACAAATTGCAATATCTGCCACATTGAATACCGGATAATGATAAATATCCCAATAAAAATCTAAGAAATCCACCACAAAACCGTTATACGCACGGTCCACCATATTGGCTAATGCGCCACCGATAATCAGTGCATAAGCTGAGTTTTGTAATTTTTGTTCTGCAGAATTCTTTTTCATAAAGTACGCTAACATTAAAGAAATCCCGATTGCTAGCACGATAAAGAAATATTTCTGCCAACCATCATGTTCCGCAAGGAAGCTAAACGCTGCGCCATAGTTACGCACATAGGTTAAATTAAAAATGGGTAATATATTCACGCTTTCATAGAGATCAAAGCGTTGCACTACAATATATTTGGTCAGTAAATCAAGGATAAATGCGACCGCACTTATCCAAAGGAATGAAAGTCCTGTTTTATTTTTTGTCATAGGAAATTATCTGTTTTTATAAATGGACGATGATTTTAGCAACTCGAACAACCTTTATAAAGTAAAAGGCATCAAATCATAAAAGGCGAACACATTGGTTCGCCTTTCAATGTTTATTATTTTTTCTTCACCGGTCTTTGCCAACCTTGAATATGGCGTTGTGGCACACGAGTGATCACAAGCTCATCTTTCTCAATATTTTGAGTAATCGTTGAGCCCGCACCGATCGTTGCGCCATCGGCTACAGTAACTGGTGCAACTAACTGCGTATCCGAACCAACAAAAACATTGTTACCGATGATTGTTTTAAATTTATTGGCACCATCATAGTTACAAGTAATCACGCCCGCACCAATGTTACAGTTTTCACCGATTTCTGTATCACCCACATAAGTAAGGTGGTTGACTTTAGAACCTTTACCTACTGTGGATTTTTTAATTTCCACAAAGTTGCCCACATGGGTTTCAGCCGCTAATTCAGCACCTGGACGTAAACGAGAGAATGGGCCAATCGCTGCTTTCTCACCAATTGTGGCATCTTCTAAAACAGAATAAGGCTTGATTTCAACATCATCACCAATGGTCACGTTTTTCAATACGCAACCTGCACCGATTTTTACACGGTCACCCAAGCGCACATTGCCTTCCACAATTACATTCACATCAATTTCAACATCTTTACCGTGCTCTAATGTGCCGCGTAAATCAAAACGCTCAGGGTCAATCAACATCACACCTGCAAGTAAAAGTTTTTCTGCTTGTTTACGTTGATAATAGCGTTCCATTTTGGCTAATTGTAGGCGATTATTTACCCCTTCAACTTCCATAAAATCAGTTGCTTGAACAGCTACAATCGGACAACCATCTTGATGAGCTAAGCCAATTACATCAGTAATATAAAACTCGCCTTGTGCATTATTATTATCTAAACGCGCTAACCATTTTTTGAAACTTGCACCATCTGAAACTAACACACCTGTATTAATCTCTTGAATTTTAAGCTGCTCAGGCGTTGCATCTTTTTGTTCAACAATCCCTACAACTTTGCCATTTTCACGTACGATTCGACCATAACCCGTTGGGTTATCTAATACGACCGTTAACACTGCAATACCATTTTCAGGTTTCGCATCGATTAATTTTTGCAATGTTTCTGGTGTAATCATTGGACCATCGCCATACACCATTAAAACATTTTCATCATCACGGAAAAAAGGCATTGCTTGTTGCATAGCATGTCCTGTACCCAACTGTTCCGCTTGGAACACCCAGTTCACGCTTTCATTTGCCAAACGCTCACGCATTAATTCGCCACCGTGACCATAAATCAAATGTACGTTTTCTGCACCTAATTGATTTGCCGTATCAATCACATGTTTTACCATCGGTTTACCTGCCACTTTGTGCAAGACTTTAGGTAAATCAGAATACATACGAGTGCCTTTACCGGCCGCTAAAATCACCACGCTTAATGCTTTATTTGTCATAAATTTTTCTCTTCTTTATAAAAAATTTGGGCGTATTCTACCGTAGAATGGAGAATATGATAAGCCATTTAATTTTCATACATTCCTGACAAGACTAGATTGTATAAAAATCTCAAATCCTGTAAACTATCCTCCCGTCTTGATAGCTAATCATCTTTTCCTTTTACTTTTGACCGCACTTTTCAGTATTCTGCACAAATTTGCATAAAAGATGATTGGCTATAATCATTTTTATCCCAACATATTTAGGTCTCTCACTATGGCTACAAATTATATTTTCGTCACAGGCGGTGTGGTTTCATCGTTAGGTAAAGGTATTGCTGCAGCATCATTAGCAGCAATTTTAGAAGCACGTGGCTTAAACGTGACTATTATGAAATTAGACCCTTACATCAACGTGGACCCGGGTACAATGAGCCCAACCCAACACGGTGAAGTGTTCGTGACACAAGACGGGGCGGAAACCGATTTAGACTTAGGTCACTACGAGCGTTTTATTCGTACCAAAATGACAAAACGTAATAACTTCACCACAGGTAAAATTTATTCTGAAGTATTACGCAAAGAGCGTCGTGGTGATTATTTAGGTGCGACAATTCAAGTGATTCCACACATCACCAATGAAATTAAAGATCGCGTGATTGCCGGCGCACAAGGCTATGATGTGGTAATTGTGGAAGTAGGCGGAACAGTGGGTGATATTGAATCGCTTCCATTCTTAGAAGCACTTCGTCAACTTGCCGTACAAGTAGGTCGTGAACATACGCTATTCATGCATTTAACCTTAGTGCCTTACATTCCGACTGCGGGCGAAGTAAAAACCAAGCCAACGCAACATTCTGTAAAAGAATTACTTTCGATTGGTATTCAGCCAGATGTGCTTATCTGCCGCTCAGATCGCATGATTCCACCAAACGAACGTGCAAAAATCGCCTTATTCTGTAACGTACCAGAACGTGCTGTCATCTCATTAAAAGATGTAAATTCAATCTACCAAATTCCTGCGTTATTGAAATCACAAGGTTTGGATGAATTCATCTGCCAACGTTTCCATTTAGACTGTCCAGAAGCGGACCTTTCAGAATGGGAACAAGTGCTTTATCAAGAAGCCAACCCTGTGGGCGATGTGACTATCGGGATGGTAGGTAAATATACTGAATTACCAGACGCTTATAAATCAGTGAATGAAGCCTTAAAACACGCTGGCTTAAAAAACCGTTTAAGCGTGCATATCAAATACATTGATTCTCAAGATGTTGAAACCAAAGGCACTGACGTATTAAAAGGTGTCGATGGTATTTTAGTACCTGGCGGCTTTGGCTATCGTGGTGTAGAAGGCAAAATTTTGACCGCAAAATACGCACGTGAAAACAATGTGCCTTACCTAGGCATTTGTTTAGGGATGCAAATTGCATTAATCGAATACGCGCGTAATGTTGCAGGTCTTGAGAAAGCGAATTCATCTGAATTTGATCGTCACTGTGAGCAACCAGTTGTTGGTTTGATTACGGAATGGCAAGATGCGGAAGGCCACATTGAAACTCGTGATGACAATTCAGATCTTGGTGGCACAATGCGTTTAGGGGCACAACAATGTCATTTAATTGAAGGCTCAAAAGCGCGTGCATTATATGGCAAAGAAACCATCGAAGAACGTCATCGTCACCGTTATGAAGTGAACAACAACCTGCTTCCGCAAATTGAAAAAGCGGGTCTTAAAGTGACGGGCTTATCTGCGGATCGTAAATTAGTGGAAATCATTGAAGTACCAAACCACCCATGGTTTGTGGCATGTCAATTCCACCCTGAATTTACATCAACACCACGTGATGGTCACCCATTATTCGAAGGTTTTGTCAAAGCAGCCAGAGAAAATCAGTTAAAAACTGAAAAGTAATTTACTGATAATTCAATAAACAAGTGCGGTCAAAAATTCTTGTGTTTTTGACCGTACTTTGTATTTTTAAGCATTTTAATTTGATTGATTCGATTACCGTTTCACCAAACGATAAGGCAAGATCTGCATTTTACATTTATCAGAAATATCACCTGAATCGAAATCATCAATGAAATGCCAATGTGCGGTATCTTTTGTTAAATCAGTGAGATAAATTCGAGTGTTACCTACTTTATAACGACACTCACCAATAACAAAATTCCTTTCACTACTGGCTTCATCCATGTAATCACCGTGAACAACTTGGATAAGCTTCGCATGATTGGTTAAATCAGTGTAATACCACCAAATATCAAATTTATCTTTATCATTGGCTAGCTGAACTTGCAAACTCGGCTCTATAAAGTTCGCATTATAACTATGAGCTTGCATTATTTGTGAACTTATTAACTCATTATGTTTCCAAAGGTAATCATAATTAAGCTGGCGATTTTCATAAAATGCAACTTTACTCTTTAAACGAATCGTCGGTAGAATAACCTCGCCTTCAGGTATTTCACAACTAGCTAAGGTAAAATCAGAATAAGACATCGAAGGCCCCTTACCTTTTATTCGTACAAAAACAAAACTTCCTCTACTCAAACAAGACTGTCCATTAATAGAAATCGTTTCTGGCATGCCTAAGTCAGTATCATGTTGTTCACCCAATCTAACCAAATTATTGATTCTAACAACATGACTATTTAATGAAAGTTTATTTAAACGAAAATCGCCCCACTTAAAATATGTATTATCGAGCGTAATAACATAATCTGGCGCATCTTCTCCGGTTGTTGCAAAAACAAATGCATTCGGAGATAAATCATCAATACCTGCTAAATACGGTTTATCTTGTAACTGAACACCTCTAAGCGCCCAATCTTGTGGAGCTGAAGAAAACAAAAAATAAAATACGAAATAACTCAAAATAAATAATAATGTGGCAATTCCAAGCAATATACCAATTGTCCACAAACATATTTCTAATGGTGTCTTTAAAAGCTTCATATTTCCTAATATCTCTCTTAATCAATATATTTGTGTATTATGCTTTTCTTATCAAGACAGAAAAATTACCACTTCCCGGAATACTTTCATCATTTTCTTACCTCATAAAAAAGCAAATTTATTTAATTACACTTCAAAAAACATTTGAATTAGTATAACATTTTAGTCAACTATTTATCTAACTTAAATAAGTGGTTACTTTTAAATATATTTATAAAACATTCTTCAATTCAACTGCTTGTTATAAAAGGAATAACCATGCATAAATTTTTACTGACAACCCTTCTCTCTAGCCTTTCTACCTGTGCTTTCGCACTTTTCCCTATTCAAACTGATTGGCAAGCTAATCACTTACAAGGCAAAGTGAAGTCCGTTATTTCACAGTCGGAAGATAATCCAGAAACGGTAGAAGGAGAAGTGGTCACGAACGATGTTCGTCAATTTTATAACGAGCAAGGCTTTTTAATTAAAACTGAAGAGATTACCCAAGAATCTGAATATTCCTATAAAATGACGGCGAATTATCGATATGATCAAAACAATCAATTAGAAGAAATTCGTTACACTATCGATAAAGAGGCTCATGGAAAACTCTACCATTATCAAGAAAACAGCGATGGTTCGGGTATCATTTTAGAAATCACCTATGTAGGCAAAAAGCCGAAAAAACCGAATTTTCAAGAAGATTACATCAAAAGAGTTTACGACAAAGATGGCAAACTCATCTCTGAAGACGTTTCTTATGCAGGGATGCTTGACGGCCATGCGAAAAAATTCCATTACAAGGACGATAAACTCATCAAAGCTTGTGACTTTGATGACAAAGGAAAAGAAAGCAATTGCGAAACTTATCGTTATCTCGAAAATGGTAACTTTGTAAATAACACGTCTTTTAATAATGGACGAGCAGATTTTACTTATGACAAAAACCACAATGAATTAAAACGCGAAATTTTTGACCTACATGGGAAATTAGAAGAGACGCTCACAACACGTCATAAATTTGATCAACACGGTAATGTGATTGAAAGCATTATGTATGATGAAAAAGGTATATGGTTAAATAAAACCACAAAGAAATATGAATATTATCAATAACTGCCTTTGCTTTATGTTGATACGGGTTCCGACAATCTCTATTGCTTAGTTTGCCCAAAATCAGCCGCGCCTTGCATAATAGAAATTGCAGACATATTAAATTTACCTATCAACCATTAAATTTTAGATAAGAAAACTGCCTAGCAGTAATAAAGAGCGGTCAGTTTTTGTTGCATTTTTGCAAAATATCTCAGTGATTGAATAGCGGAATTTGTAATGTGAGTGAAAGGTAATAAAGCCCCGCTCTATAAAAATATTTTAGATAACTAACAAAGTTAAACTTCTGACTATCGTTTCGGTCGTAATTTAAATAGAATACGCTTTTATCTACACGGAAATGAAAAAATGAAACTTGCTGTTATTTTACCCGCCTATAATGCAGAAAATTTTATCACTGAATGTTTAGATTCATTATTGAATCAAACCTTTAGTGATTTTTGTATTATTGCGGTTAATGATGCTTCTACAGATAACACAGGCAAGATTCTCGAAACTTATGCAGCAAAAGATGCTCGCTTACGTGTTTACCATTTACCTCAAAACGAAGGTGAACCAGCTGTCATGCAATTTGCTATGGATATGCTTAACTATATAAATGTTGAATATATTGCACGTATGGATGCCGATGATATTTGTGTACCACATCGTTTTGAAAGACAAGTTCAATATTTAGACGAGCATCCCGAAATTGATATTTTAGGAAGTAATGCTCTGCTCTTTAATGATGGGCAAACTGATAAAACGACTAAAATAAGTACACTTCCTCTTTTAGATAAAGATATAAAAGCACATTTTTCTTTAGCTCGTGACCATATAATTAACCCATCTTCAATGTGGCGACATTCTAGTATCAAAGCACTCAACATCAATTATGCACAAACAGCCACTGCGCCCGATTTTCATATGTGGATACAATGTGCATTGCACAAAAAGACATTTGCGAATTTAGCAGAACCCTTATTGCTTTATCGACTACATCCAGGGCAAGAAAGTAAAAAACATGACAAAATTAGCGAGTCTGTTCAATACTCTATGGAGCTATGGATCAGTCATTTATTTCCAGAATTAACACCTAAAGAAGTCAGCCTATTAAGTCTTATACTGCACGGGAAAACTATTAAATTACGCACTGAAGAGTTTGAAATCGCTTTTTCTGCTTATGACAAGGTTCGTTCCAATAATGGGGATTCGAAATTCGGAGAAGATCGAGAAACCATGTTTAGTATTTTAGATACATATACGCAAGCTTTAAAAAAGGCATTCTATAGACACATATCTTAATATTTAAAGCGGTCATTTTTAGCTAATTTTTTGCAAAAACGCTGTGAAACATCACAGCGTTTTATATTTAGGGTTACTTATCAAAAATAGCTTGTACAGATATTTCACTATAGTAATAACCTTTTTCCTTACTAAACTCCATTTCAAGCTCTCTCAAATAAACCGTGAAACTTGGTCCATCAATTTTTAATAAATCTTGAGTAAACGGTTTAAGATCAGCTTTAGACATTTTTTTCATCGGGTCTAGTTGATGTTCCTTGAATACTTTGTGAATATGTTCATCCATATTAGTACAATATCTGTCATGATCTTCAACAAAGCAAACCTCTGGCTTCTCTTCGTGCTTATCCGCTTTTTCATCAGATTTCATATAAGCCCGAGGCTCTAGACGATAGAATGAATATGTCGGCACTCGAATCCATTTTTTATACGGCGTGACATCAATTGATTCCCATAGAAATTCTATTGTTGTTTTTCGGTCGCTAATTACTTGTTCATTGATGCTGATATGATCACCATAAATATGTAATGCCAAAAGCTCTTCAGATTTTTTACCATATCTCTGCTTAAATATCTCGTCTCTTTCTTTATAAGGATCTTCTACATAAGAGTCTAGCGCTATATGACGAACCAAATAAAATGTTAAATTATCTAGTTCTTCCCAATCTTTAAGCTCGCTCTTCGGCATATTCTCTAAACGTTCAACAAAATCTATATCATCACGAATTTTTCCTGAACTATCGGATAAATTTAGTTTTATTAATAGCTGTTCAAAACGTTCCGTTTGGCTTTGGTAAGCAATTTCTTTTGGCTTCACTACCCAGGTCATGGAGAAAATTGCCACCATTACAACAGCAGAGATTAAACGATATTGACGAATTTTCGGCACAGTTAGAATCGCACAAGCAATCGTAATCGCCGTAGTCAAGGCCACTAAATAAATACGTTGTTCCGTCCAAGCATAGGCACTAATACGGCGATCAATCGCCAGCCATAGCAACACGATTGGCACAATAGCAAGATATGGATAGAACTTAAAAAAAGTTTCCCAGCGGGCTTTAGCGCAAATAGAACGTAATGCATATACGCCTAAACCACCAAGCAGGTAAGGCAAAGTAATATTAGCCAGCATCCCTTTTGGTAATACGCCTTCAAAAATAATTTGCACAACATAAGCATAAAGCAACACAGTGAAAATCATCAATGCTGGTGCTAATACAAAATTAACTAAGATCTCAAAAATGCGATTTAACGTCATTTCTGATTTAGCTTGGCGTTGTTGGAATACTAAGAAAAAGAGTGGCAAAGTAAAAATGCCTAAAGATGTATAAATATGCTCATAGAAACTATCAGAAAACTCGACATTAAAGAGCGTTTTAATCGTAAATAAAATAGCCGCCACTAACCCAAACACCAACAACCATACCGCCGTCGCTAAGCCAATATGGAATAGATTGGTAAAATTACGGTAGGTAAACCCTTGATTATTTTTTTCAAATGGAAAACCCAATAACACCAGTAACGCAATAAAATTTGCGCCCCAGAATTTTGGACTCGTGAGATAAAACTCTGCACTATCATTAGTCATGCCAATGATAGCCAGCGCTACCAATGGCACAATCCATGAAAAACGATACCAAGAATATGGGCGAGAGAGATAAACAAAGATAAACAACATTGGCTCAAATACCCAATAAGCCAAATGATCATTTCCTTGACGAGGCTCTAATTCCATAAACCAAATTCCAATTGCAAATGCACTAATTAGAAAAATTGCAATCGGATGTGCAGACACTGCATTTTTTATCTGCGCTTTAGTCTTTTCGAAAAATGTTGAAACAGACATAATCATTCCTTTTTTATTCTATAAAGTCTTAATTAACACTTGATAATTCATACTAAAATAGTATGGAATTTACGGGCACTTTAACGAACTTTTATGAATAAATCCACTAAAATTAAATAGATATTGGATAAAAAAAGACAAAATCTCACCGCACTTTATTGAAAAACAAGATACAGATCAAAGTGCGGTCATTTTTCCAAGACAAATTTCTAAATTTGCTTTATTATATTCCCGTTTTAGGTTCGCCTAACTAATTTTAATTAACTTTAAACAGAGGAAAACAAAATGGCAAAAATCGTTAAAGTCATTGGTCGTGAAATCATCGACTCTCGTGGTAACCCAACTGTAGAAGCTGAAGTTCATCTTGAAGGTGGTTTCGTTGGTTTAGCAGCTGCGCCATCTGGTGCATCTACCGGTTCTCGTGAAGCATTAGAATTACGTGACGGCGACAAATCTCGTTTCTTAGGTAAAGGTGTATTAAAAGCGGTTGCGGCTGTAAACGGTCCTATCGCAGATGCATTAGTGGGTAAAGAAGCGTCTAACCAAGCTGAAATCGACCAAATCATGATCGATTTAGACGGTACTGAAAACAAATCTAACTTCGGTGCAAACGCAATCTTAGCGGTATCTTTAGCAAACGCAAAAGCAGCAGCTGCATCTAAAGGTTTACCTCTTTACGCTTACATCGCAGAACTTAACGGCACGCCAGGCGTTTACTCTATGCCATTACCAATGATGAACATCATCAACGGTGGTGAGCACGCAGATAACAACGTTGATATCCAAGAATTCATGATTCAACCAGTTGGTGCGAAAACATTACGCGAAGCACTTCGTATCGGTGCTGAAGTATTCCACAACCTTGCGAAAGTATTAAAATCTAAAGGCATGAGCACTGCTGTAGGTGATGAAGGTGGTTTCGCACCTAACTTAGCCTCTAACGCAGACGCTTTAGCATGTATCAAAGAAGCTGTAGAAAAAGCAGGTTATGTATTAGGTAAAGACGTCACTTTAGCAATGGACTGTGCATCTTCTGAGTTCTATAACAAAGAAACTGGCAAATACGAAATGAAAGGCGAAGGCCGTTCATTCACTTCTCAAGAATTCACACACTATCTTGAAGAATTAACCAAACAATACCCAATCGTGTCTATCGAAGATGGTCAAGATGAATCTGACTGGGATGGTTTCGCATACCAAACTAAAGTGTTAGGCGACCGCGTTCAATTAGTGGGCGACGACTTATTCGTCACTAACACCAAAATCTTAAAAGAAGGTATCGAAAAAGGTATCGCAAACTCTATCTTAATCAAATTCAACCAAATCGGTTCTTTAACTGAAACTTTAGCAGCAATTAAAATGGCTAAAGATGCAGGTTACACCGCTGTGATCTCTCACCGTTCAGGTGAAACCGAAGATGCGACTATCGCTGATTTAGCGGTTGGTACAGCAGCAGGTCAAATCAAAACTGGTTCTATGAGCCGTTCTGACCGTATTGCGAAATACAACCAATTAATCCGTATCGAAGAAGCATTAGAACGTGCTGGTACACCAGCTCCGTTCTTAGGTTTAAAAGCGGTTAAAGGTCAAGCGTAATTCACGCTGAATTTACTGTAAAATCTCACCGCACTTTGCACAAAAGTGCGGTGTTTTTTTAAGGTGTTTTTATGAAGACACAATCGGATTCACTTCTTACTGAACCTTGGCTATCTTGGGCTATCGAAATTCAAAGCATTGCACAAAACGGGCTAACTTATTGCAAAAATATCTATGATATTGAACGCTATGAACGCTTGCGGGATTTGTCTGCTGAAATGCTCGCTTATAAAACAGCAATCCCAAAAGAAACCGTTAGATCACTTTTCTGCAATGAGGCTGGTTATCAAACCCCTAAAATCGACTCGCGCGCAGCTATTTTCAAAGATGATAAAATTTTATTAGTACAAGAAAATGATGGTCTTTGGTCACTGCCTGGCGGCTGGATAGATGTGCTAGAAACCATTCATAGTAATACGATTAAAGAAGTACGCGAAGAAGCGGGGCTTAATGTTAAACCGACTTTCATTATTGCTATTCACGAACAACATAAACGCAATTTTCCGCCTTTTGCGCATCCTGTACTCAAAACCTTCGTCATGTGCGAACCATTAAGTGGTGAATTTCAACCAAATAGTGAAACCGTTCAATCTGCCTATTTTGCATTAAATGAACTGCCACCAATGAATGAAGAAAAAAATACGCCCGCACAGGTTGAACTTTGCTTTCAAGCATACCATAGTAGTCACTGGACTACACAATTTGATTAGGAAATACCATGTTACATTTAACCCTCGAAGATCAACTCTTTCTCGGTCAACCAAAACAAGTCGGCACACACTCAACTGTGCATGATCATCTGGCGGTGATGTTTGAAGATGATGGTGAAACCGGCTATTTTTATGCGTTAGATATGCGTCAAAACGCACAACCGATTGTAGATTGCTTACATGTTTATAACGTCGATAACACACGCAATCACCACGAAGCTCGTAAATTAGAAATCTGCTGGGATGAAAGCGGTTATTTAGCCTTATTGCTTATTAACGGCTATCCACACGCTGTATTTGATTTTGCCCATTTGATCGGCTATAACACCAACAAACATCCTCAGCCTGACTTAATGAGCATGTGGACACACGAAGAAATCACCAATGAACGTGCAACAGCATGGCTTGGTGTGAATACCATTAAATAGGATTAATTATGCGATTTTACCGCGGTCTTCAGCCTTTCAAGGTCATGAGTTTTGATCTTGATGACACCCTTTACGATAACAGTGATGTCATTCGTTTGGCCGAAGAACACTTTCTTCAATGTGTGCAAGAACACGCACAACTGAGCGATCTTACCTCAGAATATTGGCGAGAATGGAAATGGCAACTGGCGGAGAAAGATCCCTTGATTGCTGAAGATGTGATTGCCTGGCGTGTCGAAACATTACGGCACTTACTGGCACATCATGGTAAAAATGCGGTTGAAATTGACCGCACTTTAGCGCTCGCGATGGAAGAATTTATTGAATGGCGACATAAAATTGATGTACCTACAGAAAGTATTGAAGTGCTGAATCAACTGAAAGATCGCTACCCGCTTAGCGTGATTACCAATGGTAATGTGATTGCAACACGTATTGGATTTGAACACTTTCAGCTGAGTTTACGTGGTGGAGAGCAAGGCAGAGCGAAACCTCATCAAGATTTATTCCACCAAACTGCTGATCATTTTGGCGTAAAACCGAGTGAAATTTTACATATTGGTGATAACTTAACCACGGATGTTCAAGGTGCCATTCAAGCCGGCTGCCAAGCGGTATGGATTAATTTATCAGGCAAAGATCTCAATTCATTTACTGAAGCAAGTGTTTTGCCTACATTAGAAATCAATCATTTAACTGAATTATTAACACTTTAAACCTATGATGAAAAAGAAAAATCAAGTTCTCGTCAGCCTTTCCATTGTGGCTTTATTGGGTGGCTGCTCAAAAGAGCAAGTTCAACGTGATGTTTATAACAGCCTTGAGGATTGTTTAGCCGATTGGCAAAAAATCGAATTGTGCGAAGCTGACCAATCTACTGAAAATAATAGCGGCACAACAGCGCATGCAGGCTCTGGCTCCTCTCTCTCGGGCAATTTAAATACACGTCCAAGCAATAATAGCGAATGGTCAGAAGACAATCAGACCGTCAAACAAACCTTAAATCCAGATGGAGCAACTCACTCTGGTAACTCAAGCGGTTCTGAGGGAACAAGCCACACGAGCTCTGCAACAGGAGAAGGACACGGTAGTATGGGCAGTGCGATTGCAGGTGCCGCAATGGGCTATATGATTGCGCGTACGATGGGCTCATTTTTAGGTCCAAGCTACAATCCAAGTAACCGTGCCGTTTCAACACCAACGGGGCAAGTTATCCAACCGCAAACTAATCGTTCTGTCGGTAAGCCTGTATTAGTGAAAGGCAATGCAGGTAGCACTTACAGTAAACCAGTTTCACGCGGTGGCTTTAAAAGCTCAAGCTCAAGTAGCAGCCGTAGTTCAGGCGGTTAAATATGAAACGTATCACAGGCTTTCCTACTCGCCCCGATATGGTGCAACAATTATTAGATGTGGGCTTTGATTACTATAATCTGCCTTCCTCTGATGGCTCGCATTATTGGTCGGATAATGTAGCGTATGAATTTACCTTAGCTGAAATCGATCGTATTGAAGATGCCACCAATGAATTGCATGCGATGTGTATGGATTTTGTTGCTGATGAAGTGAAACAAGGTGATTATGCCTATTATCGCTTCACCGATTTACAGAAAAATCTGATTGAACAAACATGGGCTAAAAACGTACCGCACTTATATGGCCGTTTTGATTTTGGTTATGACGGTGAAAACCTGAAAATGTTTGAATACAATGCCGACACCCCTACTTCTCTACTTGAAGCTGCCGTGGTGCAATGGCAATGGTTAGAGCAAATTGAAGGCTTAACACATCGTGACCAATTCAATTGGATTCACGAAGAATTACTGAATCGCTTCCAGTTTATTCAACAGCAAACAGGGCTAAAAGATTTCCATTTTAGTGCTATGCAAGAAGCGGGGCGTGAAGATTGGGGCAATATCGATTACTTGGCGGATGTGGCTTACAACGCAGGTTGGCATATTCATCAGCTTGCCATTGAAGATGTGGGTTACGATAAAGACAGTCAACAATTCCTCGATCTGAATAATCAACCTATTGATTGTTTATTTAAGCTCTACCCGCTTGAATGGATGACCACGACAGAATATGCGCCACACATGCTTAATTCATCCACCACTTTTATTGAGCCTGCGTGGAAATTACTATTAAGCAATAAAGTGCTATTAGCGAAATTGTGGCAAAAGCACCCAAATCACCCATTATTACTACCTGCTTACTTTAGTAAACATGATATTACCGATCGCCAATCAATATGGGTGAAAAAACCGACGTTAGGCCGTGAGGGCGCCAATGTTTCTTACTATGAAAAACGTAATGGTCTAGAATTTGCCGCCAAAGGCAGCGAACATTCATCCTTTTATGATCAGGCAGGCTACATCTATCAACAAAAATTTGAACTACCGAATTTTGATGGTATGTACCCTATGATTGGTTCTTGGGTAGTGGGTGATGTGGCTTGTGGCATCGGATTGAGAGAAGATTTTACCCCAGTTACCGGCAATGATAGCCACTTCATTCCACATTACTTTTTGGAATAAAAACAACGCAAAAACTGACCGCACTTAACAGATAATAAGGAGATAAATATGTATCCATTTAGTTTTCAAAACCCTACTCGTATTGAATTTGGCCTCGATAAAGAAAAAGAGATGGGTAAATATATGCACGAATACGGTGCAAAAAAGGCCTTAATTATCTATGGCAGTGAGCGAATCAAACATTCCGGCTTATTTGAAGATGTAGCGAAAAGCTTGCGTGAGCATGGCATTGAATACGTTGAATGTGGTGGGGTGAAAAGTAACCCGACAATCAGCAAAGTCCGTGAAGCTGTTGCAATGGCAAAAGCCTTTGGTGCAGATAGCGTGTTGAGTATCGGTGGAGGCTCTTGCCTTGATAGTGCGAAAGCAATCGCAGCTGGTGCGTGCTATGAGGGTGATACTTGGGACTTCTTTAAAGGCACACCGGTGCAAAAAGCATTAATGATTTTCGATGTAATCACCCTTGCGGCAACAGGCAGTGAAATGAACTGGGGCTCAGTCATTACCAATGAAGAAACGCAACAAAAATATTCAATTCACAGTAATCATTTATTCCCGAAAGTATCAGTCATTAATCCGAAATTGCAGTCGACCGTCAGTCGTGATTATTTAGTGTATTCTGCCGCGGATATTATTGCTCATTCTATTGAAGCCTATTTCACGGCAGAATATCGTCCTGAAATTATTGATTTCTTAGTAGAAAGCAATATTAAAACTGTTATTCGTACGACTGAAATCTTGCTCAATGATCCACAAGATCTCAATGCTCGTGGTGAATTTGCCTGGGCGGCTACACTTGCGTTGAATGGTTTAACGCATTTAGGTATCTCACCTTACGGTTTCCCAAATCATATGATTGAGCATTCCATGAGTGCGATTTCAGATGTACCACATGGCGCAGGGCTCTCTGTGATTATGCCGGCGTGGATGCAATGGTATCAACCTCAAAGACCTGCTCAATTCAAACGCTTTGCTAAAGAAATATTTGGCTTAGATAAGGCTGAAGATGGTATCCAAGCCTTAAAAGCTTGGTTTAATAAAATCGGCACACCAACCCGCCTTGAGCAACTCAGCATTGATGATAAAACCTTAGCTGAAATTGTTGGAAATGCGGCTCAAACTGCGATTAAGGCGAAAATGGATAAGATTTATACCAAAGAAGCTATTGAAGCAATTTTCGCTTTAGCGAAGTAATCTCTCATAAAAAGAGCGGTCAAATTCCATTGTTTTTTGAATTTGACCGCTCTTTTTATATTCTCAATATTTCATTTTATTGAAAAGAACACAAAAAAATAACCGCACTTTAGTTACCCAAAGTGCGGTTAATTTGAATTAAGTTTTAACGCTTAATTATAGTGAAGCTTGATCAACAGCCACACCAGCACCCATAGTTGTAGAGATGCTTACTTTCTTGATAAAGATACCTTTTGCAGTAGTTGGTTTTGCTTTGTTTAAAGCAGCCAATAATGCTTGAAGGTTTTCTTTTAATTGAACTTCAGAGAAGTTTGCTTTACCAATTGTTGTGTGGATGATACCGTTTTTATCGTTACGATAACGGATCTGACCAGATTTAGCATTTTTAACTGCTTCAGCAACGTTTGGAGTTACGGTACCAACTTTAGGGTTTGGCATTAAACCACGTGGGCCTAATACTTGACCTAATTGACCAACAACACGCATTGCATCAGGAGAAGCGATAACAACGTCAAAGTTCATTTCGCCTTTTTTGATTTGCTCTGCTAAATCTTCCATACCTACTAAATCAGCGCCAGCTTCTTTAGCTGCATCTGCGTTAGCACCTTGGGTGAACACAGCTACGCGTACTTCACGACCAGTACCGTGTGGTAATACAGTTGCACCACGAACGTTTTGGTCAGATTTACGAGGATCGATACCTAAGTTTACTGCAACGTCAACACTTTCAACGAATTTAGCAGTTGCGAATTGTTTTAATAACGCGATTGCTTCGTTGATTTCGTATGCTTTAGTAGAATCTACGCCAGCTTTGATTGCTTTCATTTTTTTAGTCAATTTAGCCATCGTATTATTCCTCCACCACTAAGCCCATTGAGCGAGCAGTACCAGCAATTGATTTCATTTTAGTTTCGATAGTCGCGCCAGTCATATCTGCTGCTTTAGTTTCAGCGATTTGACGAACTTGATCTAAAGTTACTTTACCCACTTTATCTTTGTTCGGTTTACCAGAACCAGATTTGATACCTGCAGCTTTTTTCAATAATACTGCTGCTGGTGGAGTTTTAGTAATGAAAGTGAATGAACGGTCTGCATATACAGTGATAACAACTGGAATTGGTAAACCTTTTTCTAAGCTCTCAGTACGAGCGTTGAATGCTTTACAGAATTCCATGATGTTCACACCTTGTTGACCTAATGCAGGACCAACTGGTGGTGATGGGTTTGCCATACCAGCTGCAACTTGCAACTTAACGTATGCTTGGACTTTTTTTGCCATTTTTTAGTTTCCTCTAAATGGGTGATAACGCCGAAATCGGCTCCCCTGTTAATGAAAGGCTGTATTTTAATTAATCAGCCTCAAAATTTCAAGTAGAAAAACTACTCGAAAAACAACCGCACTTTATTGCTTAAGTGCGGTCATTAAATCTCTTGTTTTGGAAAAGGGAAATTAACGTGTTTTTTCCACTTGACCAAATTCAAGCTCAACTGGTGTTGCACGACCGAAGATAGATACAGACACTTTTAAGCGGCCTTTTTCGTAATCTACTTCTTCAACCGTACCATTAAAGTCTGCGAATGGACCTTCTGTCACACGCACTTCTTCACCTGGTTGATATTCTTTACGATGACGTGGTTTTTCAGCACTTTGCTCTAAACGATTTAAAATTAAATCTGCTTCACGTTTAGAAATTGGCGCTGGCTTATCTGGTGTACCACCGATAAAGCCCATTACACGAGGTACACTTTTCACTAAGTGCCATGTGTCATCATTCATTGCCATTTCAACTAACACATAGCCAGGGAAAAATTTACGTTCACTTTTACGACGTTTACCTGCTACGTTTTCAACGACTTCTTCAGTCGGCACTAACACTTCGCCAAACTGATCTTCCATTTGTTGTTGTTTGATATATTCACGTAATGTGATTGCAACACGACTCTCAAAGCCGGAGAATGCTTGCAATACATACCAACGTTTTTTGGATACGTTTTCAGTTTCGCTCATTTTAGAATCTCAAATCAGTTAAGAAGTTAATCAATGCAATGATAATTGAATCAATTGCCCAGAAGAATAAAGAGGTAAGCACGGTTACCGCAATAACGATTAAAGTTGTTTGACGTGTTTCTGCACGAGTTGGCCATACCACTTTACGACCTTCAACTTTTGCTTCGCTAAAGAATGTACGAGCTTTTGTACCTTGGTTAGTAATTGCAGCGAAACCAAAGGCAATTAATAAGGCGACAACTACGCCAACTACACGCACTGGTAAAGAAAAGGCTTCTTTAAAATAAACGTTACCAATTGCTGCTGCGGTAAAAAATGCCACAGAAAGAATCCAAAGAAGCGTGTTTAAGCCTTTTGATTTTCCTTCTACGACTTGTTCTTGGTCGTGTTTCTTTTTCTCAACAATTTCAGTTGCCATAATTGAATCCGTATAAAATAAGGGATAAATAATTTTTAGATTAATTTCAGAACGTGCGATTGTAGCATTTTCTTTCGGAATTGCCTATGAAAAATGTCAGAAAAAACAACCGCACTTTCTGTTAATTTTTATATTCGAGTTTTGGTGGTTTGTTATCAACGATCGTTTCTTCATCCACAATCACTTTTTTCAAGTTTTCGATTGAAGGTAAATCATACATCGTATCTAACAATACAGCCTCAACGATTGAGCGTAAACCACGTGCACCGGTTTTACGTTCAAGGGCTTTTTTCGCCATCGCTTTTAATGCTTCTGGTGTAAATTCAAGCTCTACATCTTCTAAGCCAAATAATGCTTGATATTGTTTGGTCAGTGCATTTTTCGGTTGAGTCAGGATCTGAATCAACGCCTCTTCATCTAATTCGCTTAATGGCGCAATCATTGGAAGACGACCAATAAATTCTGGAATCAAACCAAATTTCATTAAATCATCTGGCTCAACTTGACGGAATAATTCAGAAAGATTTTCTTTCTCTTCTTCCTTCTCTACTTTCGCATCAAAACCAATTCCAGTATCAGTTTGTGTACGCTTACCGATGATTTTATCTAAGCCAGCAAATGCCCCACCACAAATAAAGAGGATTTTTGAGGTGTCCACTTTCAACATTTCTTGTTGAGGATGTTTACGTCCACCTTGTGGCGGTACAGACGCAATAGTGCCTTCAATTAATTTCAACAAGGCTTGTTGCACACCTTCACCAGACACATCTCGAGTAATAGATGCGCCTTCTGATTTACGGCTAATTTTATCAATTTCATCAATATAGATAATGCCCTGCTCTGCTTTTTCTGTATCGTAATCGCAGTTTTGCAATAATTTTTGCAGAACATTTTCCACATCTTCGCCCACATAACCGGCTTCAGTTAACGTCGTCGCATCGGCCATAGCAAAAGGCACATTCAAACGACGCGCCAAGGTTTGTGCTAATAAGGTTTTACCGCTACCTGTTGGACCGATTAACAAGATGTTACTTTTACCTAATTCCACATCATTGCTTTGGTGGTTCGTGCGTAAGCGTTTATAGTGATTGTAAACCGCCACTGACAAGACTTTTTTCGCATAATCTTGCCCAATTACATAATCATCTAAGTGAGCGCGAATTTCGTGTGGGGTTGGTAATTTTTCTTCAACTGCCAGTTCGCTAGGTGTTTCGATTTCTCCACTGTCTTCCAACATACTGTGGCAAAGCTCGATACACTCGTTACAAATATAACCATCTGTACCCGCAATTAATTTACCTACTTCACTTTTTTCTCTTCCGCAGAAAGAACAGTGAAGATCGTTATCATTTGTTGTCATGTTAAATCCTTAACGTTTAATCAACACATCGTCCACTAAGCCGTAAGCTTTTGCTTCTTCTGCCGACATAAAGTTGTCACGATCGGTGTCTTTTTCGATACGCTCGATGCTTTGACCAGTATGGAAAGCAAGACGCTCGTTTAAGGTTTGTTTAATTTTTAAAATTTCTTGTGCGTGGATCTGAATATCTGATGCTTGTCCACGGAAACCACCTAACGGTTGGTGAATCATCACTCGAGCATTCGGTAATGCAGCTCGTTTTCCTGCTGTACCTCCTGCAAGTAAAAATGCGCCCATTGAGCAAGCTTGACCAATGCAAAGAGTACGCACATCCGGTTTAATAAATTGCATGGTATCGTAAATTGCCATACCCGCAGTCACTGAACCGCCCGGTGAGTTAATATAAATATTGATATCTTTTTTCGGATCTTCTGATTCTAAGAAAAGTAGCTGTGCCACGATCAAATTTGCCATACGATCTTCTACTTCACCACTCAAGAAGATCACGCGCTCTTTTAATAGGCGGGAATAAATGTCGTACGAACGTTCACCACGAGAGGTTTGTTCGACAACCATAGGAATTACACTCATTTTTGCCCCTAAATATGTGCTAAAAAATCGGGCAATATTCTACCCGAAAATCAGTAAAAACAAAAATGCGGTCGCTTTTCATTGAAAAAACAACCGCACTTTTCGATGATATGCTTGTGAATTTAATTCACGTTCTATCAATTATTATGCTTGTGGATTCATGATCTCATCAAATGAAGACGCTTTTTCAGTCACTTGAGCTTTAGCAAGAACGGCATCAACTGCTTGTTCTTCTAATACTACGTTGCGAATGTTGTTCATTAACTCTTCATTTTTGCTGTAATATTCAACTACTTCAGCTGGTTGTTCGTAAGCAGAAGCAATATCCGCGATCATTGCTTTCGCACGTTCTTCATCTGGTTTCAATTCGTTTGATTTGATCACTTCAGAGAATAATAAACCGACTTGAACACGACGTTTTGCATCCGCTTCAAATAATTCACGTGGTAGCTGTGCAGCTTGTTGTGCATTGCCACCGAAACGTTGTGCAGCTTGGTTACGTAATACATTGATTTCTTCTTCTACTGCAGAAGCTGGAACATCAATTGGGTTTTGTTCGATTAAACCGTTGATGACTTGTTGTTTAACGCGAGAAACTAATGCATTTTTCAATTCACGTTCCATGTTTTTACGGATTTCTGCACGTAAATCTGCCACAGTTTTGGTGTTTGGACCAAATTTAGCAACGAATTCATCTGTTAATTCTGGTAATTCCATTTCTTCTACTTTTTTCAAGGTGATCGCAAATTTTGCATCTTTACCTTTTAAGTTTTCAGAATGGTATTCCGCTGGGAAAGTCACATTGATATCGAATTGTTCGCCTGCTTTGTGACCTACGATACCTTCTTCGAAACCAGGAATCATGCGGCCTTGGCCCATGAAGAGAACGAAATCAGTTGCTTTACCACCTTCGAACTCTTCGCCATCAACATAACCAACGAAGTCGATTGTTACGCGAGAATCTGCTTTCGCTGCGGCTTTGCTTTCAACCCAAGTGGCTTGTTGTTTACGTAATACCTCAATCATTTTATCGATATCAGCTTCAGTGATTTCAACAGTTGGTTTCTCAACTTTGATATTTTCTAAGCCTTTTAATTCAACTTCTGGGTATACTTCAAAAGTTGCTGTGAATGATAAATCTTTACCTGGTTCAAACGTTTCGATAGCGAAAGTTGGACGACCTGCGATGTTGATTTTCTCAGCGATGACTGCGTCAAAGAAATGACGTGGTAATAGATCGTTTAATACATCTTGACGGATTGATGCGCCAAAACGTTGTTCAATGATGTGAGCTGGCACGTGACCTTTACGGAAACCATCAACACGTACATTTTTTGCTGCACGTTTGAATTCTTCACGAGTTGCTTTTTCTACAGCTTCAGCTGGAACGGTGATCGTCACACGACGCTCTAAACCTTGAGTTGTTTCAATATTTAATGACATTTGTAACCTCAATTAATGTTGCACTCGGTAAAAACCACACCGAACACGTTATTGTTTGTAAAAGTAAAAAACCGCCAAATTATAGCGAAAGAAAATCAAACAGTCGATAGAAACCGGAAAATTCAATAGAAAACCAGCTAAAATTGCACAATTTATCAACAATTTTTGATAAAGAAAAAAGTGCAGTCAAAAATAACCGCACTTTTTATCGAATTATAAACCTTTCGGTAAACGAATTTTTTGACCAGGGAAAATCTTATCCGCGTCTTTAATCACTTCTTTGTTCGCTTCAACGATAGCGGTATATTTCGCGCCATTTCCGTAAGCTTTCTCAGCGATTTTCCACAAGGTGTCACCTTTTTGGATTACATAGAATGTTTCATCACTGCCTAAGGTTTCACCGTTATTGATGCTTGCATCGCTTGTTACTGAGTGGATACCTTGAATGTTACCTGCCATTAATACTGCTTTTTCTAATGCCGCTGCGTTTGCTGCCACACCTTGGATATTTGCTACACCATTTTCAACGGTAACCGATAAGTTTTCTACACCTGGATTGTCTTCCGCAATGTGTTGAGTCACTGCTTTAGATGCATCTTCTTCTTTAGAGAAAACTTTCTTACCAATGTCACTGACAAAATCAAATAAACCCATTTTAAAGTTCCTTTTGTATGTTTGTTTAAGGGAGTATTACGATACTGAAATTCCCTTAAGAAGTCTATAAATCAGAGTGTAAAGCTATGTAAATATTCCAAGAAAACTGATCTAAAATTGACCGCACTTTGATAGAATACGCCGATTTTTAATTTACTCACACAAAAAGGACAAATTATGCGTTGGGAAGGTCGTAGAGAAAGCTCAAATATTGAAGATAGACGTGGCTCTGGCGGCGGTAACTTCGGTGGCGGAAAAGGCACTGGTGTGCTCGGTATTATCATTCTTTTAGTCGGCGCTTATTATGGCGTGGATCTTTCAGGCTTAGTGGGTACGCCTGATTTTTCAGGACAAAGCTCTCAACAGTTAGAAACTCAAGAAGAACAGCAGCTTGCGAGTCTTTCTAAAGTTGTATTAGCGGATACTGAAACCGTTTGGGGACAATATTTTAGACAAATGGGGAAAACCTATAGTGAGCCAACCATGGTACTTTACAATGGTGTAACGCCAACTGCTTGTGGTACCAGTCAATCTGCAATGGGCCCGTTCTACTGCCCAAGCGATCGCAAAGTTTATCTTGATTTATCATTCTATAATGAAATGAAAAATAAACTGGGTGCAGCAGGCGATTCAGCCTTTGCTTATGTAATTGCACACGAAGTCGGTCACCACGTGCAAAATATGCTCGGCATTCTGCCACAAGTAAATCGTGCACAACAAAGCAGCGATCGTAAAACGGCAAATCAACTTTCTGTTCAATTAGAACTTCAAGCTGACTGCTTCGCTGGTGTTTGGGCGAGCCAAGCGGTAAAAAGTGGTTTATTTGAACGCGGTGATGAAGAAAAAGCGTTTAATGCAGCAGAAGCTGTGGGCGATGACCGTTTACAAAAACGCAGCCAAGGTTATGTAGTACCGGATAGCTTCACTCACGGCACATCTGCACAGCGTCTAGAATGGTTCAGAAAAGGCTTACAAAGTGCCAACCCTTCTGTATGTAATACTTTTAACCAATAAAATCTTTAAGGCTGATTAATATCAGCCTTTTTTATTTCTGTTCATTTAAACATAAAAAAGAGCGGTCAATTTTGACCGCTTTTTTCTTCATAATTTTAAGATTACGCGAACTGACGTACTTCGCCGTTACCTGCTACGTTTTCCACACAACGTGGACAAAGTGTAGGATGTTCAGGATTCACGCCGATTTTGTCAGAATAATGCCAACAACGTGGGCATTTTTCACCGTTAGAACGTGCTACGCTTACCGCAATTCCCTCTAACTCACCCGCAGCCACATCCGCAGGTTTGTCTGCTAATGCTTTCACTTCCGCTTTTGAGGTAATTAACACGAAACGTAATTCATCGCCTAATTGCTCTAACAATGCTCGATATTCATCGTTAGCATAAACCGTTACTTCTGCTTCTAAACCACCACCGATCACTTTGTCGTTACGGGCGATTTCTAATACACGGTTCACTTCAGAACGAACTTTAATCAGTTGTTGCCAGTAAGCATCATCTAATTTTTCATTCTCGCCTAAACCAAATAAGCCTTCGTAGAATTCTTCAGTGAAGACGAATTCTGCACGTGCCGTCGCCGTTTGTGGCAAGTAGCCCCAAATTTCATCTGCCGTGAATGACAAGATTGGTGCCATCCAACGAACCAATGCTTCTGCGATGTGCCATAACGCTGTTTGGCAGCTACGACGCGCAAGGCTGTCTGCTTTGGTGGTATATTGACGGTCTTTGATAATATCAAGGTAGAAGGAGCCCATTTCCACAGAACAGAAACGCATTAAACGTTGTACTACTGTGTGGAATTGATAATTATCGTACGCCTCTTTAATTTCTTTTTGTGCATCTAACGCACAAGCTACCGCCCAACGATCCAAACTAATCATTTCTTCCGGTTTAACGGCATCACGTTGAGGATCAAAACCATTCAAGTTCGCTAGTAAGAAACGCGCAGTGTTACGAATACGACGATAGCTGTCCGCGGCACGTTTTAAAATTTCATCAGAAACGGTCATTTCACCGGTATAGTCGGTAGAAGCCACCCATAAACGTAAAATGTCGCCACCGAATTTATCCATGACTTCTTGTGGTGTCACGATGTTACCGATAGATTTTGACATCTTACGGCCTTGACCATCCACCGTGAAGCCATGAGTTAATACTTGTTTGTATGGTGCTTTGCTGTCTGTTGCCGTAGAAAGCATTAAAGAAGACATAAACCAACCACGGTGTTGGTCAGAACCTTCTAAATACATATCGATATCTTGACCGTTAAATTCCGGACGATTCGCGACAACAGAAGAATAGGTTGATCCTGAGTCAAACCATACGTCAAGGGTATCAGGCACTTTGCGATAGGTTTCTGCATCAGCCCCTAATAATTCTTTTTCGTCTAAATCCCACCATGCTTGAATACCGGCTTTCTCTACACGTTTCGCCACTTCTTCAAGTAACTCTAAAGTACGCGGATGAAGTTCTTCGGTTTCTTTGTGCACGAATAAGGTCATCGGCACGCCCCAAGTACGTTGACGGGAAATACACCAGTCTGGGCGGTTTTCAACCATTTTCTCGATACGTGCTTGACCCCAATCAGGAATCCAACGAACTTGTTTGATTTCGCCTAATGCTTGTTGGCGTAAACCCTGTGTTTCCATGCCGATAAACCATTGTGGAGTCGCACGGAAAATAATCGGGGTTTTGTGACGCCAGCAGTGTGGGTAACTGTGTTTGATTTTCTCAACTTTTAATAAGTTGCCCACTTCTTGTAATTTTTCAACAACCAATGGATTGGCTTCAAATACACCTTTGCCTGCGAAGAATTCAGTCGTTGAAATAAATTTACCGTCATTCGATACAAGACCCGCCATTGGTAAATTATATTTTTGTCCAACAATAAAGTCGTCTAAACCGTGGTCTGGTGCGGTGTGAACTAAACCTGTACCGCCATCAGTGGTCACGTGATCACCTAAAATTACTGGTACAGTGAAATCATAGAACGGATGGTTAAAGCGTACTAACTCAAGCGCTTGACCTTTTACTGAC
Source organism: uncultured Haemophilus sp. (assembly GCA_963517645.1). GTDB lineage: Bacteria > Pseudomonadota > Gammaproteobacteria > Enterobacterales > Pasteurellaceae > Haemophilus_D. The sequence goes on from CAUQGU010000015.1 coordinate 25,929, forward strand.
CCTAAAATTTCGACCTGTTCTACACCCACCGCTTTCGCCACGGATTCCACTAATTCAGCGGCTAAGATCACACGCTCATCGCCAAGTTGGACTAAGTTGTATTCTAAGTCTGCATTTACCGCAATCGCACGGTTAGATGGCATTGTCCAAGGTGTGGTGGTCCAAATCACTGCAGATAATTTGCCATGGCCTTTGCCTACTGCGTTAAATTTCTCTTCAATTTCAACCGCACTTACTGCTGGGAAACGCACATAGATAGACGGAGAAACTTTGTCTTCGTATTCCACTTCTGCTTCCGCTAAAGAAGAGCCACAATCCAAACACCAGTGCACTGGTTTTGAACCTTTGTATAAATGGCCATTCGCAATCACTTTACCGAGTGTACGGATGATGTTTGCTTCGGTGTTAAAGTTCATCGTTAAATAAGGATTATCCCAATCGCCTAATACACCTAAACGGATAAAATCTTTTTTCTGCCCTTCGACTTGTTCCGCTGCATATTCACGACATTTTTGACGGAATTCAGCTGCTGTAATTTTCTCGTTTGGTTTGCCTACTAAACCTTCTACTTTTAATTCAATTGGCAAGCCATGACAGTCCCAACCTGGGATATAAGGCGAGTCAAAACCTAATGCAGTTTTAGATTTAACAATAATATCTTTCAGAATTTTATTAACGGCGTGACCGATATGAATATTGCCGTTCGCATACGGAGGGCCATCGTGCAAAATAAAGGATTTTTTACCTTTAGTCGCTTGGCGGATTTTTTGATACAACTGTTTGTCATACCAATTTTTTAACATTACAGGTTCGCGTTTGGCTAGATCGCCACGCATTGGGAAACCTGTTTCAGGTAAATTTAACGTGTTTTTGTAATCAACTGTCATGTTATTTTCCAATTTTATATTTCAATATAATTCTATTTTGCAAAAAATGCTTTCGCTGTTTTTACGTCTTGTTCAATTTGAGCTTTCAACGCCTCAAAAGACGGAAACTTTATCTCATCGCGAATCTTATGGCAGAATTCCACTTCGACCATTTGTCCATAAATATTCTGAGAAAAATCAAATAAATGGACTTCTAATAATTGTATCGTACCGTTAATGGTTGGGCGTTTTCCCATGTTAGCGACGCCGTTAAAAATCTCGCCTGATTTTAACCGCACTTTCACGGCATAAACCCCTTTTACAGGGTTCACTTGGCGATGTAAGCGAACATTCGCGGTAGGAAAACCAATGGTTCGCCCTAATTTATTGCCGTGTATCACACGACCAAAAATACGATAAGGCTTACCGAGTAAATTTTCCGCATGCTGTAAATCATCTTTAGCCAATGCTTCACGGATAGCGGTGCTACTAATACGTAACTCATCTAAACAGAAGGTGCGGCTGTCTTCTACTTCAAAACCAAACTGTTTTCCGGCTTGTTGCAACATCGCAAAATTGCCTAAACGTTTCGCGCCAAATTTGAAATCATCGCCAATACTGAGAAACTTCACATTTAATTTGCGTACAAGCCAATCTTCAATAAATTGTTCTGCTGGAAGATCAGCGAAAGTGCGGTCAAATTTCGCGACGATGACCACATCCACACCCGCCTGAGCTAAATAATGTAACTTATCTCTTAATCGCATTAAGCGCGCAGGGGCTTTGTCACCCATAAAATATTCACGCGGTTGTGGTTCGAAAAGCATCACCGCCATGGGTAAATTCAGCGCATTCGCTTTCTGACGAAGATGACGCAAAATCGCCTGATGCCCCAAATGCACCCCATCAAAATTGCCAATGGTTAATGCGCACCCTGACAAATATGGCGGTGAATGATGAAGCCCACGAATTAATTGCATTACATCTTATTCCAAAAAACGAAAAATAATCGGTGCATTATAGCGGTAACTTAATGTTTTGTCAGTAAATGGTGTTTACGAATACCTAATAGCACCAATACGCCTAAATAAACGACCGCAGCCAGTCCGATTAACCAAGCTAGCCAATAGACACGCATTAAAAATGTCATGGCTGCCCATTCTTCGATAGACGGGCAGTTATACCAAAGCAAGCCCCCCATGGCTAAGGCTGCACCTAAAACTTTTAGAAAAAAGACCGCACTTTTACGTGAAAAATGGTATACATCCTCTTTAGCTAAACCACGATAAAGCAAATAGGCATTTAAGGTTGCTGACATCGCAGAAGCAATCGCTAAGCCCACATAACTAAATGGAATCGCCAATACATTAAAGCCCATATTGCTCACCATAGCGATGATCCCGATTTTCACGGGTGTTTTGGTGTCTTGGCGTGCGTAATAGCCGTTAGCCAGGATCTTAATCAGCATAAAGCTAAGCAAACCCGCATTGAATGCCCATAAAGAATAAGAGGCGGCATGCACATCTGTTAAGGTAAAACTGCCACGCATAAACAATACCAGTAACATCGGCTGGGCTAACACGGCAATACCAATCGCAGCCGGCACGCCGAGTAATAAAATCATTCGTACGCCCCAGTCCATGGTGTTGCGAAAATCAACCGCACTTTGGGAAGAATTATCTTCTCGATTCACATGATGGCGAGCAAGCGTCGGTAAAATCACAGTGGAAATCGCAATACCAAATAGCCCAAGTGGAAACTCTAATAAACGATCAGAATAATAAAGCCAACTAATGGATCCCGTCATTAAGAAACTGGCAATGACTGTATCAAGCAACAAGTTGATTTGACTTACGGAAACCCCGAACAAGGCAGGAATCATCAATCGACGGATTTTGGCTACCCCTTCATCATGCCATGCCCATTTTGGTTTTACGAGCAAGCCCGCTTTCTTCAAGAAAGGGATTTGAAATAAAAATTGTAATAAACCACCCAAGAAGATCCCGATAGCAAGGGCAAGATCGGGATTGTCTAATCTTGGTGCAAGGAAAAGTGCGGTTGCAATCATGGCAATATTTAACAAAACAGGCGAAAACGACATCACACCAAATTTGCCTATCGTATTTAAAATCGCGCCTGAAAGTGCCACAAAGGTGACAAACCATAAATAAGGAAAAGTAATTTTTAAGAGTA
>CAUQGU010000016.1:0-28961 GCA_963517645.1 uncultured Haemophilus sp.
ACTGAGCTACGAACGCGTTACTGCGTCGTTGCAGGGGCGTATATTAATGATTTCCAAATATCTTGTCTAGCACTTTTTTGAAAAAAAATATTAAAAGATAAATTTTTGTTCAATTTGTATAGAATTTATTATGTATTCGTTTATTTTTAGTGCTAAAACGTAAAAAGGATAGCTATTGCTATCCTCTTTATTTAATTTATTGCTTGTTACGACGTGCGCGACGTTTCATTCTTCGTACCCATCGGGTTATTTTCCATGCTTTTGTAATTGAATAAGCATAAAGGAAGAATAATACAATAAATGCAATAAACATTGCCCATTCATTAATATATAAGACTTCGCCTAAGATCCCGATTGTGGCACAAATGGCCGCAAAGAAAGTAATTAATAAAAAGGCTTGGCGAGAGGTTAATCCAGCACGAACCATTAAGTGGTGTACATGTAAGCGATCCGGACGGAATGGACTTTTCCCTTTGCGTAAACGGCGATAAATAATAGCCACCATATCAATTAAAGGCACTGCAATAATCCAAAGTGCGGTCACTGGATTCATCGGATGTCCTTTTCCTTGTGTACTTAAAAGTAGAATCCAAATAATAGTAAAGCCGATTAAAGTACTTCCTGCATCCCCCATGAACACTTTATATTTTGGCCCAAACGGAATCCCTAAGTTTAATAATAAATAAGGCAGAATAGCGACAATTAAGCCAAAACTCCAATATGCCATATCCATCTGTCCATCACGGAACATCAAGATACCGATGGCAGCAAATGAAACAATAGACAACCCTCCTAGCAATCCATCAATACCATCAATCATATTAAAGGCATTAATAATCGCGATTGTGGCAAATACGGTAATAATCAATCCGATAGAACCAAGTGTTAATTGGAATGGCCCGAGAATTTGGCCTAAATGATCTAAATAAACATTACCTAAATCGATCATTAAAATCGCAAGCACCGCTTGAATTCCTGCACGCAAGAAAGGGCTAATATCAAAGCGGTCATCTAAGATACCGATTGCGAGTAGAACAAAGATACTGAATATATAAAGATAAGGTAAACGAAGTTGATCCCACTCCATTAAATAATAGCAAAGGTTTCCCATAAAAAGAGAAACACCGCCAATGAGCGGAATCGCACCTTGGTGACGTTTACGATAATTTGGCTTATCAACCAAGCCAATTTTATTGGCAATTGGTCGCATGACAATTAAGGTTAAAAATGCCCCTAAAAAAGTGACGAGAAGACTTAGCATAGTTTTTATCCTAAAATTTTTTTGCAAAGGATAACATAAAGAAAAATCAGCACACAAAGATTTTTCTCAAATTCAGTTTTTTAGTACAATATGACCACTTTTAATATAAGGATTCAAATCATGACAAAATCAACCGCACTTTTCTCTCGTGCACAAGAAGTTATTCCTGGTGGTGTAAACTCCCCTGTTCGTGCTTTTAAAGGCGTAGGTGGCACACCCGTATTTATTCAAAAAGCCAAAGGCGCTTACATTTACGATACCGAAGGCAAACAATATATCGATTATGTGGGTTCTTGGGGGCCAATGATTTTAGGTCACAATCACCCTGCTATTTTAGATGCTGTATTAAAAGCAGCGGAGAATGGTTTAAGCTTTGGTGCGCCAACACCATCTGAAATTGATTTAGCAGAATTGGTCTGTGAAATTGTGCCATCAATTGAAATGGTTCGTATGGTGAGTTCAGGTACTGAAGCAACCATGACAGCCATTCGTCTTGCGCGTGGTTATACAAATAGAAGCAAAATCTTAAAATTTGAAGGTTGTTACCACGGCCATTCTGATTCACTTTTAGTAAAAGCAGGATCGGGCGCATTAACACTTGGTCAACCTAGCTCACCAGGTGTACCTGAAGATTTTGCAAAACATACTTTAACTGCTGAATATAACAATCTTGATTCTGTTAAAAAGCTATTTGAAGAATTCCCTAACGATATCGCTTGTGTGATTATTGAACCTGTCGCAGGCAACATGAACTGTGTTCCACCAAAAGAAGGATTCTTACAAGGCATTCGTGAAATTTGTGATCAATATGGTGCACTTTTCATTATTGACGAAGTCATGACAGGTTTCCGTGTTTCACTTGCAGGCGCACAAGCTTATTATGGTGTCACACCGGATCTCACCACATTAGGTAAAGTCATTGGCGGCGGTATGCCTGTTGGTGCAGTGGGTGGTAAAAAAGTGATTATGCAACACCTTGCACCGACTGGTCCTGTTTACCAAGCGGGGACTCTTTCAGGTAACCCGATTGCCATGGCGGCTGGTTTAGCTTGTTTAACCGAATTGAAAAAAGCAGGTAATGAACAACACCTTGCAGAATTAACCACAAAACTTTGCGATGGCTTAAAAGCATTAGCCCAAAAACACAATGTGCCATTCGTGATTAATCATGTAGGCGGAATGTTTGGTATTTTCTTTACTGACCAAAAACAAGTTACCTCTTATGCAGAAGTCATGAAATGTGATACCGAAAAATTCAAAGTGTTCTTCCATAAAATGCTCGATCAAGGTGTTTACCTTGCGCCTTCTGCTTTTGAAGCAGGCTTTATGTCTTTAGCACATACAAATGAAGACATTGAAAAAACGCTTGCTGCCGCTGATATTGCATTTGCCGCAGTGGCTTAAATACAAAAAGTGCGGTTAAATTTAACCGCACTTTTTTATTTCATATTATAAACGTTCATAGAGCACGTTTTCTAACAATCCCCTTTCCTCTTCAGTTAATGCTGTGCCTTTTTCATTTGTCAGAATGAAGAAGTCTTCGGCTTTTTCCCCTACAGTCGTGATTTTTGCATTACAAATATTGAGTTTTAACTCGCTAAAAATTTGACTGATTTGAGCCAATAAACCAGGTTTATCTAAAGCTACCACTTCTAATTCGGTATGCTCTTTTTTAGTTTCTTTCAAAAAACGTACATCTGTTTTTACGGTGAAATGTTGCAACTGTCGATTATTAGCAAAAGACATGGATGGCAATTTTTCACCTAATAAAACAGAGGTTAATACCGTCTCTAATTCTCGGCGACGTTCTGAACGAACTAATTCACCGTTTAATTCTGTGATGATAAAGCTATCGAATACATATCTATCATCTGATGTTAAAATTTGCGCATCATGAATACTGAATTTTTTCACGCCAATGGTTGAGACCACTTTATTAAACAAATTAGCTTGATCGGGACAATAAACGAAAATTTCTGTTCCGCCGGAAGAAAAACGGTTACTGATTTTAACTAGTACTTCACCATCAAATTCAGCTAATAACTCTGTATGCCACGCAATTTGTTTCGGGCTATTTCGTAAGAAATAATCAGATGGGCAACGCTGCCACAACGCTGAAATTTTCTCTTCCGATAATTCTGGTATTTCTTCGGATAAAATTGCCAACGCCAATTGACGATTTTCAAGGATTTTTTCTTCATTATCTAATAGCAAATCCATCCCTTGTCGGAATTGTTGCGCCGTATAATCGTATAAAGAGGCAAAAAGAGAACGCTTCCAGCTATTCCATAATGTACCATTTGTCGCACAAATATCCGCAACGGTCAGACAAGTGAGATAATCTAAACGAACTCGATTTTGCACATTTTCTGCAAAGTTCATCACGACTTCCGGATCATGAATATCTCGACGCTGTGCAGTAATTGACATGAGCAAATGCTCTTTTACCAACCAGATCATTGTTTCAATTTCTCGACGATCAAAACCATGCAAACGAGCAAAGTCAGCGATGTCTTCAGCCCCTAACGCCGCATGATCACCCCCTCGCCCTTTCGCTATATCATGGAAAAGTGCGGCAACATAAAGCAAAGTGCGGTCAGAAATTTGACTAAATATTTGATGGCAAATGGGATGAGATTCTGCTTCGTCTTCAGCTAAGAAACTTTCCAACTTCAACATCACTCGCAAGGTATGCTCATCCACCGTGTAAATATGGAAGAGATCAAATTGCATCAAGCCTTCAATCCCCTGCCATTGTGGCAAATAAGCCGTTAACACACCATATTGGTGCATTGGGAGGAATGCACGCTGAATCGCTTTTGGTTGATTAAATAACCGAATAAATTTTTCTCTTGCTTCAGGAATATCAGACAATTTCTGCGTCAAACTTTCCAACGCAATCTGAAGTTGGCGTAATGTTGAGGAATGAATTTCGGCTTGTTCATGCTGCGTAAGATAGAAAAAAAGATCCAAAATACGATCCGGTGAACGTAAAAACACGCCTTCCTTACGTAAATACAAACTTTGATTCACTAATTCAAAATTTTCATCCAAAGGATGAATAGAGAGCTCGCCATCTGTTGATAAAAAATGCTCTTTATAATGCTTAATCAGGATATCAGTCAAACGAGAAATCGTGCGTAAAGCTTGGAAAAAACGTTTCATCATTTTTTCGACACCATGATTTCCCTCGCCTTCAAAACCAAGCATCTCGCTCACTTTAATTTGACGATCAAAAAGCAGTCGGTTGTCATAACGTTTTAAAATCAAGTGTAAAGCGAACCGCACTTTGAATAAAAATTCTTGGCTCTCTAATAATTGTTGGTGTTCTGATGGGTAAATAAAGCCGCTTTCCAAAATACCATCAAGTGTCATTTCGCCGGTATGGCGTAATGCGATCCAATATAAAAGATGAAGATCCCGTAAACCACCGGGGCTGTATTTTAAATCGGGCTCTAAATTGTAACTGGTGTTGTGATAACGCTGATAACGTTCAATTTGCTCTTGAACTTTAGCATCAAAGAATGGTTTTACCGCCCAAAAATCTGGCTTTTTCAGTATTTCCTCTAAAGCATTGAAAAGGGATACATCTCCCGATAAATAACGAGACTCAAGCAAATTGGTGGCAATAGTAATGTCTTGTTTACCTTCCTTTTCACATTCTTCCAAAGAACGAACACTATGCCCTACGTCGAATCCACAATCCCATAAGAACTGCACAAACTGAGCAATTTTTTCTTCCGCTTCAATGCCTCTTTCTTCTTTTGAAAGAATAAGAACATCCAAATCAGATAAAGGAAACATTTCTTGTCTGCCATAACCACCTACCGCAATTAAGGTAAGATAAGCTTTATCTAATTCAAATTGCTGCCAAAGCTGTTTTAACAAATCATCACAAAATTGTGTACGGTTAGCAATCAACTCAAAAACAGAATAATCAGAAAAATGCTGACGTTCCAATTCCTTCAAATTTTCACGCTGAATTTTGACCGCACTTGGCGTGAGTGGAGAATCGAAATGATAAGGAAAAAGCATACTGTTCTCTTAATTAAATAAAAAGCCCATAAAAATGAGCTTTCAATAACCATGATGGGAATTAATCTTTGTCAAATATCCAATGAAACACTGAACAGATCCAAAAGACACCTAGTACAACTGCACCAATTGGTAGTGTAACGAAGAAGCCAATCCACACTAAACCTATTGCAGGCTCTCCTTCTCCTATCACCTCAAAAATAATAAGGGGAAGGCACGCAAAAAATACGATAACTAAACTGATCAGAAGGAAAGTTCTAAATCTCATCATAAATCAAATTTTCTTTTAATGCTTTAAATATTGACCATCATACGTTGAATTCGACCTTCCGCAATTTCTTCATCACGGATTGTCATCACTTCACAACCGTTTTCGGTAACCACAATTTGATGTTCATATTGAGCTGAATGGCTACGGTCTTTGGTTTTTACTGTCCAACCATCGCCCATAATGCGTACTTCTTTTTTACCCGCATTAATCATTGGCTCAATGGTAAATACCATGCCAGGTTTTAAAATCACACCACCATCATCGGCATAATAGTGTAATACTTGCGGTTCACAGTGGAATTCAGTTCCCACACCGTGGCCACAGTACTCTCGTACTACGCTAAAGCCTTGGCTTTCAGTATATTTTTGTACCGCTTTACCAATTTCATTTAAACGAATACCTGGCTTAACCGTACGTAATCCCACATAAAGCGCTTCTTGTGCCGCTTCAACCAATTTTTGGCTACGAATATTGGTTTCACCCACGACATACATTTTAGAGTTGTCTCCGAAATAACCGTCTTTAATCACGGTCACATCAATATTGACAATATCGCCCTGTTTTAATTTTTTATCGTCGCTTGGAATACCATGGCAAACCACTTCATTTATAGAAATACAGGTTGCTTTAGGAAAACCATGATAATTTAAGCACGCAGGAATCACTTTTTGTACATTCACCATGTAATCATGACAAATGCGATCCAATTCACCAGTGGTCACCCCTTCTTTGACATAAGGTTCGATCATGACCAAAACATCGGACGCTAATTTACACGCTTCACGTAACTTAACAATTTCTTCTTCAGTTCTTAATGGAATGCCCATTATTTCTCCTTATTTAATTCTGATTTATTCGCATATAATAGCACTAATTCCGTGAAAAATCTTGAATGAATTAACAGGTTATTAGATAATACAAGGATTATTTTTAGGAAAGTGGGGATAGAGATATGTCAGATTTAGATATGGCCGTACCGCTAACTTTTACTGATGCGGCAGCCAATAAAGTAAAAAGTTTAATTAGCGAAGAAGAAAACAACGAACTAAAATTACGCGTTTATATTACTGGTGGCGGTTGCAGTGGTTTCCAATACGGTTTCACCTTTGACGATAAAGTCAATGAAGGTGACCTAACCATTGAAAAAGCCGGTGTGCAATTAGTGATTGACCCAATGAGTTTACAATACTTAATTGGCGGCACCGTGGATTACACTGAAGGCTTGGAAGGTTCTCGTTTTGTGGTGAACAATCCAAATGCAACCAGTACCTGTGGTTGTGGTTCCTCATTCAGCATCTAATATGGATTTTCAATTTACCCATTATCTAGGCAATGTACATGCTAAATGTTCGATGGAACACATTGCTCTAGCCAATTGGTTTAATTCAGAAGTGCGGTCAAATCCTCAAGCGTTTTTGACCGCACTTTCTGCCTGTGAGCAGATTAAAAATAATGATGAAGTCACACTGATTGGTTCTGAATACACGCTTTTTATTAATACCGATGAAGTGATGATTCGAGCCAATAACCTTGCAATTGAAACAGATGAAATTTTAGAAGACGACTTCCATTATTATGATGAAGAAAGTATCGCCTTCTGCGGAACAACAGACTTCATCCACTTTCTTAATGCCTACTTTGAATTTATTGCTTAACCTCATTCTCTGAAGCTAACTATTATGTCGGAAACGGAAAACACCTCACCTGAACAACAAGAAACACAAGCGCCAGATAAGCGTCGTTATTGTAAAATCTTTTTAGCTAAAGCAGCCTTTACTTTAGGGACGCTTGCCGTATTTTATGGTGGCTATTTAGACTGGCAAATTCGCTCAAAAATGGATGGCCAGATTTGGCGTTTACCGGCTGAAGTGTATAGTCGCTTAGAAAGCGTAAAACTGTCTGATAACCTTTCTTTTGACGAAGTGATTCAAATCTTATTGGATAACGAATACCGTCAAACTACTATGATTGCAGCACCGGGCGATTTTAAACTCGAAGACGATACTATCGTGTTACTTCGTCGCGCATTCCCTTATCCTGACAAGCCTGAGCCACAACGTGTATTACGTTTACGTTTTACAGATAATAAACTTTCTCGTATTGAAGACTTAGTCAACGTCAAAGCGGTTGATGAATTCCGTCTTGCGCCTAAATTAATTGCCATGTTGGAATCAGATAATGAAGATCGTTTAGCCATTCCGTTACAGCAATACCCTCGTTTACTCATCGATGCCTTATTACTCACAGAGGATCGCCGTTTTTATGAACATAACGGGATTAATCCAGTGGGGATTGTGCGAGCAATGATTGCCAATATTAAAGCCGGTCAAACGGTTCAAGGCGGTAGTACGCTCACACAGCAATTAGTTAAAAACTTATTTTTATCCAGCGAACGTTCTCTGACACGTAAAGCCAATGAAGCGTTGATGTCATTAGTATTAGATTGGCGATATGATAAAAACCGTATCTTAGAAACCTATCTGAACGAGATTTACCTTGGTCAAAATGGAGATATCCAAATTCACGGTTTTGCGTTAGCGAGCCAATTCTATTTTGGTCGCTCCATCCGTGAAATTAGCCTAGACCAAATTGCCCTTTTAGTTGGCATGGTGAAAGGACCCTCCCTCTATAATCCATGGCGAAATCCACAATATGCGCTCGATCGCCGAAATGTAGTATTGAAACTGATGCTTGATCACCAAATGATTGGGGATGAGCTTTATGAGATGTTGAGTAAACGTCCATTAGGTGTGCAAGCTAAAGGTCAAATTTCACGTAAATATCCTGCTTTCATCCAAACATTACAAGCGGATCTTCGCCGTCAATTAGGGGAAAACAAAACGTCTGCACTACTTGGTGCGCGAATTTTCTCCACCATGGATTTAAAACAACAGGCTCAAGCTGAAAATGCCGTAGTGAATACGGTCAATCAATTGCAAGTACAAACTAAAAATCCACATTTAGAAGGTGCAATGATTGTCGCGGATTATCACTTGGGTGAAATACGTGCGGTTGTCGGTGGATTACAAACAGAATATGCGGGCTTTAACCGTGCATTAATGTCAAAACGTCAAATTGGTTCTTTGGTAAAACCATCCATTTATTTGACCGCACTGATGAATCCGGAACAATTCCGTTTAAATACACCAATTCAAAACCAACCAATCACGATTTATGTTAAAGGTAGCCAACCTTGGCAACCTCGTAACTACGATCGCAAATATAGCGGTTCAGTGATGTTGATGGATGCCCTTGCTCGCTCGCTAAATATTCCAACGGTAAATATTGGGATGAAAGTTGGCTTAAGCAAAGTGATTGATACACAAAAAGCCATGGGATGGGATAATGTTGCTATTCCAAAAGTGCCTGCAACCTTGCTCGGCTCTTACAGTATTTCACCTTATGATGTGACCAAACTCTATCAAACCATTGCAAATCAAGGTGGCAAAATTGAGTTAAGTACCATTCAAAGCATTGCTGATCGTCAAGGAAATATTATTTACGAACACAATACGGTACCGGATCAAGTGGTGCCGAGAGAAGCCGCTTATCAAACCTTGTATGCGATGCAACAAACCGTAGAACGTGGTACTGCGCGTAGCTTACAAAATGATTATGCCGATCTTCGTCTTGCGGGTAAAACAGGAACGACCAATGATGCCCGTGATACGTGGTTTGTGGGTATTGATGGTAAAAATGTTAGCACCATTTGGCTAGGTCGTGATGATAACGGTGAAACCAAATTAACGGGTGCCTCAGGTGCATTACAAATCTATAAAGATTATTTAAACCGTGTGGTTATTGAAAAACTGAAACTCGGACAACCTTCTACGATTAAATGGGTTGGCATCAATGCTTATGGCAGTTGGAGCTGTGGTAGTAATCGAACAATTCCAGTTTGGGCAAATAAAGATCAAAACTTCTGTGCGTCTGCGCCAACGACGAGTACGGCGACTGCTACCGCTGCACAAACTACGCAATCGCCACAACCTGAACAACCAGAATCACCAAAACAAGAAAGTGTATGGGATGTGTTAGATAATAAAGCACCTGTTGAAGAAGCGGCTCCCACTCAATAAATTCGCTTATTTTTGACCGCACTTTGATATCTCGATAAAGCGCCTAACAAGGGCGCTTTATTCTTTTGAGCATAAAATAACCATCTAGGACTTCCTCCTCTTGTGAATTTTTTGATCTCCATCACAAAAATTAAAATTATTTATTGTCATTTCACTGATATCAAAAGATAATTATAAATAGGAATTAATTTCATTTTAGGTAATGAGGTAAATAGACGATGCTATTACGTTCTATTCGATTTTTCTTTTTAATTTTTTCATTCGCCTTCTCTTCTTCACTCTTTGCACAAGACAACTACCAGCAGTGGGTTAATGATATTACGTCCCGCTTAGATAAAACCGCTCAACTTGTCCAGCAAGGTAATACGGATGATGCGCGCACTGAAGTGCAAATGGCTTATTTTGAAGTGTTTGAAAATCTAGAAGGTCCGATTCGTATCAATTTCTCCGCACAAAGAAGTTACCAAATGGAAGCGACTTTTGGCGAGATCCGTAAAATGATCGGTGAAGGCAGTTCACAACAAGAGATTCAAGCTAAAATCGATCAGCTCAAAAAAGAATTACAAGAAGTGTTGCCATCATTGATTGAAGGTCATCAGCTCAATGCCGATGGTCAACATGGTGTTTATGATAATCAAGAGATCGCCCCTTATTGGCAACAAAGTTTTAAAACCATTGATGATTTGCTCGCTCAAGGGCTCGAAGCGTATCAAAATGGTGATCTCGCTAACGCGAAAAAATTGTTCCAACAAGCGCAATACGACGGCTATAAAAATTCAGAAATGGAAATGTCCATTCGCCAAAATCGCTCTGCAGAAATCTCAGCGGCGATCAATCAACAATTTTACAACATCATCCGTTTAAGTGAACAAGCCGATCAAATCACAGAGATTGGCTATCAAAGCACGCAATTATTACAAGATATTGAAGAAAACTTGCCTAACCTGCCAACGACACGTGAAGAACAAAATGTTCAATCTAATGCAGCACAGCAAGCAACAGATAATCAACAAGAACAAGATTGGAATAAGATTAAACAAGAGATCAACCAACGTATTCAACAAGCTATTGCGCTCTATCAACAAGGTGAAAGCAAAAAAGCGATTCTTTCTGTGCAAGACACCTATTTTGATGTGTTTGAAAGCAGTGGCATGGAGAACAAAATTGGCTCTCGTGATAGCAATTTTAAAGCAGAACTTGAAGGTTACTTCACCCGTTTAGTCAGTTTAATGAAAGCTGAACAAGGTGATAAGTTACAAGCACAAGCTGATGGCTTAGACCAGAATCTAACTAAAGCGGTTGAAATGTTACAGGGCGGAGAGCAAAGCGATTGGTCTATGTTCTTATATAGCCTTTTAATCATCCTTCGTGAAGGTTTGGAAGCCTTGTTAATTGTTGCAGCTATCGTGACTTACTTAATTAAAAATAACCACCAAGATAAATTGCCGGTTATTCGTCAGTCTGTTTATGTGGCGTTAATTGCCAGTGTGGTTACCGCATTTATTTTCCAACTTATCTTTGAAAATTCAGGTCAAAACCGTGAATTGCTCGAAGGCTTTACGATGATTTTTGCCGTCGTCATGCTATTTATGATGAGTTACTGGTTATTATCCAAAGTCGAAGCACAAAACTGGAAACGTTATTTAGAAGGTAAACTCTCTACTGCCCTCACAACAGGCTCACTCATCGGTCTATGGCTTACTAGCTTCTTAGCGGTATATCGTGAAGGGGCGGAAACGGTATTGTTCTACTATGCCCTTGTGGGTGATGCGAAAAGTGCGGTCAGTTTTATCTACCTTTTCGCAGGTATCATTGTCGGCGCAATTATTCTCACCATTTGCTACTTCGTGATGCGTTATACCGTGGTGAAATTACCGCTTAAACCATTCTTTATGTTTACAGGCTCATTTATGTACTTAATGGCCTTTGTATTCGCCGGTAAATCTGTTTTAGAACTCATTGAAGGCAAACTTTTCGAGCCTACGCTGATTAGCGGTGTGCCTGAAATTTCGTGGTTAGGTATTTATCCTTATATGGAAACCTTAATTCCACAAGCAATCTTACTCGTCGCAGCCGTATTTGCTCTGTTTATTATGAAATATCAAAGCAAAAAAGCCGCGTAATACCCAACAATCCTTTAGGAGAAAAACAATGAAAAAAGCACTTTTAGCAACAGCATTATTTGCGGGTATTTTCACCGCGTCTACTGCAAACGCATTCCAAGAGTACCCAATCGGTGAAGCGGTAACCATGAATGAAATGGAAATTGCAGCGGTTTATCTCAAACCAATCGATATGGAACCACGTGGCATGGGGTTACCTGCTGCGAAATCAGATATCCACTTAGAAGCGGATATCCACGCAGTAAAAGGTAACAAAAATGGCTTTGGTGATGGTGAATGGATGCCTTACTTAACTATCAACTACACTTTAGTGAATACTGATACCGGTGAAAAACAAGAAGGTACGTTCATGCCGATGGTAGCGGGTGACGGTCCTCACTACGGTGCAAACGTGAAAATGATGGGCGTGGGTAACTATAAATTAACTTACCACATCGACCCTCCATCAAAAGCAGGTATGCACCGTCATACCGACTCTGAAACGGGTGTAGGTCGTTGGTGGAAACCATTTGATGTAAGCTATGAATTCAAATTCACTGGCATCAAATAATCTCAGGTAAATCTTGATTTTACCGACTTGCCTTCCCTTGTTTGTCTGGGGAAGGCAATAGCATTTCATTTAACCTTAAAATATTGTCTGTTTTATCCTATTAAATGGTCAAACTATGAATTATTTTTTTACTTTCCTGCTTCAAGCACTTTTACCTTTTTCATTATTGCTCGGTGTTTATCACAGTAAACAATCCACTGTAAGTGCAAAAAAAATAATTTGGCTTAGCCTATTCGGTTTTATTGCCGGTATCGCACTGCGCCTTAGTTTACCTACAGGACAAATAACCAATTTAATCGTCAATGCGGTAATATTGGCGCTATTGATTATCTTTGCCTTATGTTTAATTTTCGGCAAAGGTCGATTACCTGCCTTTTGGCAAACCGTATTAATGCTCATCGCGGGCAGTTTCTGGGCAAAAGATCCTAATATTACTGCCCTCGTTTCTACTGATGTTATCAATACCGATTCGATCTTACATATAAGTGCGGTCATTTTTGCCTTTGTTTTTTGTTTATGCTTACAAGGCTGGATCTATTTACTTCTAAAACAAGCGGTAAAAACACAACAAAAATCAACCGCACTTTTAAAAGGTGCCATTAGCCTTCTCTTAGTTTGCTTGCTTGTGCCACTTATCGGTGAACTCTTATTAATTTTAATGAAGCTTCAAGTGCTTGAACTCACCAAACTACGTTTAAGCTTTGTTGCGAAATCAGGCGAAATAACTCGCTGGTTAAATTACATCTGTGCCGCCTTATTCTTCGTTGTACTTACCATCTTCTACGGCAAAATTCATTTATCACGCAAGCAACAAGTTAATGCGACACAAGAACCCATTGAAAAACGCCAAAAATTGGCCGCATTGCGTACTTCCTCTCGCTTACTTGGGTGGGGATATTTGGCCGTAGCAATTATTTTTGCCACGCAGCTTTATTGGGAGCAGATTGCTTCTCGTCCACCACAACTTTCAGAAGCTATTCCTCTGACCTTAGATGAAAAGCAACAAGTCCATATTCCAATTGAACAAGTAAAAGACGGCAAATTACACCGTTTTGTCTGGATTGCTGATGACGGTAAAGCCGTGCGTTTCTTTGTCATTAATCGTCAACCAGATAAATTGAGTCTAGCTGCGGTATTTGATGCCTGCTTGCTTTGTGGTGACCAAGGCTATGTGATGGAAGGTAACCAAGTCGTTTGCGTGGGCTGTGGCGTACATATGTTTATTCCATCTATTGGTAAACCGGGTGGCTGTAATCCTGTACCGATTGAAGATTGGCAACAAACTGAGACTGAAATTCTCATTAATCGAACCGGCTTAGAAGAAGGGCTGAATTTATTTAGCACAATTGTTGAAATCGATGTAAAAGATCCGATTAGTGGCACCCAAATGAAAAACACTAAAACGGAGCACAAATACAATTATGAAGGTAAAACTTACTTCTTTGAAAGCGAGAAAAACCTCGATTTATTCCGTGATAACCCTGAAAAATATTTAGGTAAGGGGGAATAATGCTAGCAAGAATGTTATTCCAATCTTGGCGTTTTAGCATAAAACGTAAGTTTTTAGCAGTGGTAACTATTTTCTTGGCGGCTGGATTAGTCTCTGCGCTATTAGCTGTTTCTATTGATATCGGCGACAAGATGGCGAAAGAGCTGAAATCTTATGGTGCTAATATTTTGGTTGAGCCTGCAAGCAATGCAGCCTTGCCTGGCGAACTCAGTCATAACACTGATTTAAGCAGCCAAGATTTCCTTGATGAAAAAGAACTGCCGAATATTAAAGATATTTTTTGGCGAAATAACATCGTGGGATTCGCTCCATTGTTAAGTGCAAATGTAAAAGCAGAAATTCTTTCTGCAAAAACGCATGAAAAATCGACCGCACTTGAACAAATTAATGTGCTTGGTACATTTTTCGATCACAACATTCCTGTACCAGATGAAGATGATTTCCATACTGGCCAAAAAATTATTAGTCCTTATTGGCATGTTGAAGGGGAATGGGTCAACGACCTTGAAACGCCTGAAGGTGAATTTATTCCTGCTCTCATTGGTGAACAATTAGCACAACGAACTGCTTTAAAACAAGGCGATAAGATCAAGCTCCACTATCAAAATGATAAACTTGATAATCAAAGTGCGGTTGAAATTACCGGTATTTTATCTACAGGTGGTGCTGAAGATAATCAATTAGTCATGCCACTCAGTGCTGTACAAAAATTACTGGGTTTAGAAGGGAAAATTCAATCAGTTAAAGTCTCTGCGCTTACCGTGCCTGAAAATGACCTTTCTCGTAAAGCGCGAGCCAATACCGATGCGTTAGATGCCGAAGAGTACGATCGTTGGTATTGTACGGCTTATGTTTCTTCTATTTCACATCAGTTAGAAGAAGCCATTTCTGGTGCTATTGTTCGCCCAATTTGGCAAGTCGCAGCGTCAGAAGGGGTCGTCATTGGTAAAATCCAGTTATTGCTTGCTGTCGTTACTCTCGCTGCTTTAATCGCGGCAGCCATGGGGATTGCCTCATTAATGAGTACAGGGATCATTGAGCGCTCAAAAGAAATTGGTCTAATGAAAGCCTTAGGGGCATATCAATGGCAAATCGCTTTATTATTTTATTGCGAAGCCATTATCAGTGCCTTAATTGGTGGCACTCTTGGTTGTATTGCAGGTTGGGGCTTAGCAAGATTTATTGGCTCTGCGCTATTTGGCGTGCCACTGAGTTTTGCTTGGATTGTAATCCCTTGCGTATTGATGCTGTCTATTTTAATTGCTGTGGTAGGCACTTGGTTCCCAGCCCATCGTATTGCCAAACTTTACCCTGTGGAGGTGCTGTATGGCCGCCAATAAAAGTATGTTTTGGCGTTTAATCTTCCAAGCATTACGCCTACGTTTACAACGAGTATTTATTATCTTCTCTGCACTGACTGTTGGTGCGTCTATTGTAACGGCAATGGCAGCGGTCTATTTCGATATTAATACCAAAATGAGCCAAGAACTCCGTACTTTCGGGGCAAACTTTTACATTGGTGCTGCTAATGGCGGTTTGATGAAAGAACGCCAATTAAAGCAAATTCTTCATCATGCACCGGATAATTTCATCACCGCTGCCAGCCCTTATTTATATGGCGTTGCGCGAAGTGATTTAGAAAAAATCGTCATTATGGGCGTGTGGTTTGAAGATATGCGTGTGCTTGCGCCTTATTGGCAAATTACCGGCTCAGCTATTAATGTCAATTTTGACGATCGCAATGCCATGATTGGTAAAACCTTGGCGGAACGCCTTAATTTAGGTGTTGGAAGCAAATTAACTCTGTCTAAAAATGCCGTTGAAAAACATGAATTTACAATTAAAGCGATTGTTGAGGCAGGCGATGCCACAGATAACATGTTAATCGTCAGTTTGGAATTTGCACAAAGTTGGTTAGATAAAGAAGGATTGGCAAATAACGCCTTGCTCAATGTGAAAAATGAACAAGGTAACGTCGCACAATTTGCGCAGGATATTATGCAAAGCCAACCCGATCTAACTGCCCGCCCAATTCGAAAAGTCTCAGCTTCTGAAGGGCAAATTTTAGATAAAATTAAAGGATTGATGGGCTTAATCTCATTGGTCATTTTGATTCTCGCTACCCTTTGTGTGAATACCACTCTTATCGCTATTGTTGGAGAACGAGCAAAAGAATTTGCACTACAAAAAGCCTTAGGTGCCAAACAAAGTGACATCATTAAACAGATTAGTACCGAGATTCTGATCATAGCACTTTGTGCAATTGTCGCGGGACTGATTCTCGGCTACATCTTGGCACAATTACTTGGATTAACTGTATTTAAATCTTACATTGATATGCGTCTACCGGTTATTCCAATTACTATCGTCTTATCGTTATTGGTTGCCTTTATTGCGGTGATTGTACCAACCAAACGAGCTTTAAATATCCAAACCGCAAATGTGTTAAAAGGGGAATAAAATGAGTGAATTTGTGATTGAAACGCAACATTTATATAAACGATTCGGGCAAGTCACTGCTTTAGAAGATATTAATATTCAAATTCGCCAAGGTGAGTTTATTGCCATCATGGGCGCATCGGGTTCAGGTAAAACCACGCTCATGAATATTCTAACTGGCTTAGATACGGCCAGTGAAGGTAAAGTGATCTTAGACGGCGTCGATGCGGCACAACTGGATGAAGTGGGTCGCCAACGTTTCAGAGCGGAAAAAATTGGTCTAGTCTTCCAACAATTCCATTTAATCCCTTATTTGACCGCACTTGAAAATGTGATGCTCGCACAGCACTATCACAGTGTGATTGATGAAGAGGCGGCTAAAGCGGTGCTTGAACAAGTGGGATTAGATCATCGTATTGATCACCGTCCAAGCCAACTTTCTGGAGGCGAACAGCAACGCGTGTGTATTGCTCGCGCATTAGTGAACCAGCCGCCTGTTATTTTTGCCGATGAACCTACGGGTAACCTTGACGAAAAAAATGAAGCGCTTGTACTGGATTTACTACAAGAATTAAATCGTCAAGGTAGAACCATTGTGATGGTTACACACAATCCTGAATTGGGTGAGTTAACCGATCGTGTTATTTATCTCCATCACGGAAAATTTGTAAAAGAGGACATTAATGAAAAATAAATTCGTAAAACTACTCGCAATAAGTGTGGTCATTTTCGGCAGTGTTTCTTGTAAAGACGAAGTCGCTGCAATTGGTCAAAAAGCACCAGATATTGCAGCCTATGATTTACAAGGTAAAGAGGTGAAACTTGATGATTGGAAAGGCACTCGTCTACTAACATTTTGGTCTGAAACCTGTGGTCGATGTGTCGCAGAATTAAAAGAATTCGAAAAGTTGGCCGAAGCTAATCCAAATAAAGTTCAGCTTATCGCTATTAACGTAGATGGGGATAAAGTGGATACCAAAGCCGTGGTCGCCAAACGTCAGCTTACACTGCCGGTTATTAAAGACCAATTAAAAATTACTGCTGAACGCTATCAGCTTATCGGTACGCCAACAAGTTTTGTGATCACACCTGAAGGCAATATTCAGGCTAAATATGAAGGGGCGATTCCTCCTGCAGATTTAGATAAATTATTTAAAGGCTAGCCAAAATGCAAAAACGAATTTACTTACTCTCTACACTTTTACCCGTTTTAGGCTTTTTATTTGCCACACCCGCGCTTTCTGCCGAAGCTGATTTAGTTAAAGCAGAAAAGGTATATAAACGCTCTTGTGCTACTTGTCATGGGAAACAAGGCGAAAAACCAGCAATGGGTGAGTCTAAAATTATTAATCAGTTAAAACCAGAAGAAATTTCAACCGCACTTTCAGAACGAAAAGCGGGAAATATTACTGGTGCAGGAAGTCCTGCAAAACAACGTTTAAGTGAGCAAGATATTCATAATTTAAGTGAATATATTCAAACACTAAAATAGTTTTTGAAATTTTTTTAAACTAATTTTAAAATGTAAGGTCTTAGAAAGGGCTTAGTTTTTATAAGCTAAGAAATTTTTATATATCAATAAAGGATTGTTTATGAACAAATTTACTAAAATCAGTGCAACTGCATTATTTGCATTATTCTTAACTGCTTGTGATAAACCAGCTGATAAACCAGCTCCAGCAAAACCTGAAACAACTCAGCCAGCACCAGAGGCTAAACAAGAAGCAGTAAAACCGGCTGAAGCTACTCCAGCTCAAGAACAAGCTGACTACAACAAATTACTTGAATGGAATGCAAGCCAAGCTCAAGCTCAAATGGCTGCACAACAAAAACTTCAATCTGATTTAACTGCTGCGGTTCAAGCAAAAGATGAGAAGAAAATTGAAGAAGCAATCAAAACGTTCAACAAAACTGTTGAAGATACAATTGCAAGCTTAGATAAATTAGATATTACAGCACCTTCAGTGAAAAGCATTAAAGATCAAAATAAAGAAGTGCTTTCATTATCAAGCGAATTATTAGTTGATCAATTAAACTTAGCAACTAAAGCGCCAACTGAAGAACAAACTAAAGCTTACCAAGCTAAAGTTGAAAAACTACAAGCTGCAGTAGCTAAATTACAAAAAGACGGTGCTGATTTAGCACAAAAATTTGCACCTGCCGCACCAGCTGCTCCAGCTGCAAAATAATTAATCGTTGAAGATGAAAAAACCTTACTGTAACAGGTAAGGTTTTTTTATGCGCTTATTTTAGTATTTTACTTTTTAACACATCTACAAATCGTTCTGTTGCCCCTTCCCAACGATCTAAATATAACGCAGGTTCAATCAATTCTAATTCATTCAATAGAAATTGATTGTGAATAATCGTTCCATCTACTCGTGCATAGATAGGCATTTCTGGCAATTTATGTAAAACATGGCATGCTGTTTCAATGATATGGCTATCAACCTCAACAGGGATAATTTCAACTTTATATTGTGAATTCGCTCGCCATTCATTTTGAGGTGGCTGTCGGCGAATAGCATGACTAAATACACCATTAAAAAAAATCAAGCTGATTTCACCATTTATTGCTACTTCAGGAATAAACGGCTGTAACACAACTTGCTCACCATACAGGGAAAGATCAGGTAATGCTTCACCTTGTTTGAGTTTTGTCACCAAATTACCGCTCTGCCCTACAGCAGGTTTGATGACAAATTCTGGCCAATCTTGGCGTTCAAGTGCGGTCAAAATTTCAGATGTTTTTGTTGAGCAAATAATAGTGGGAATAACATTGATGCCCCAATTCTGCAAATCACATAGATAGCCTTTATGGCTATTCCATAACATTAATTCCGCAGGATTGATGAATGCATTCTTATGTTGTTTAATCCATTGAGTAAATTCATTGTAGAAATTCGCATAATCCCATGCTGCTAAAGGCAGAATAAACTGACTTTGTAATGTTTCTTGCCAAGGCAAAAATTGAGTCGGAATACCTTGATTAGAAAGTTGTGTTTGTACAGGGATAAGATTTTGAGGAGCTGAAGGATACGTTTTGCAAGTGGTGATTGTAAGCATAGTAAATAATAACGGGTTTAAACATAAAGAAGATGCGCCAATCATTAAACTGGCGCATCGATTTCAATGATTATTTTACTTGAGCAAAATATTTTTCAAGACGACCTTTATTCGTCATTGATTTCTTCTCAAGATCTTTCACCACTTTCTCAGCTTGTTCTTTGTTTGGTAGATTATCACCCACTTGAATCACGCCATTCATATTCATTGAGCGATGTACTGGGCAGGTATAAACATAAACACCTTCTTTATCTAAAGTGATCGTGAGTTCCTGATCTTCTTCAGATTGGAATTTTTGAGCACCTTCAGGAATCGCTTTGCTGTGTACAAAGTGGCTTTTATTTTCAGGACGGAATGTCACCGTATCACCTGGTTGTACTTTTAAATAACCCGGTTCAAAAACCATTGAGCCTTCACTGTTTGAATTCAACATTTTGATGTCATAATGTGCGGCTTGAGCAGCAAAACTTAATCCTAATAATGCTGCAAGTGCGATTTTTTTCATTTTCATTTCCTTCTTAAGAATGCGCTGATTTACGTTGTGGACGAACCACCGGCAAACCTGCACTACATTGTAATAATTCAACGTTTACACGATATAAACGATTAATCGTTTCCACTTGTAAAACATGATGAGCGTCGCCCACGCCTTGCACTTTACCTTCACCAAGTAAAATCAACTCATCTGAAAATTGAGCGGCAAGACTTAAATCATGTAATACCATTATAGTAATCAGATTTTTCTGTTTCGTATAGGTGTAAACTTCTTCTAATAGATTAAGCTGATGATGCATATCTAACGCACTCACCGGCTCGTCCAACATTAAAATCTGTGGCTCACGTAATAAAACCTGAGCAAACATCACCATTTGGCGTTGTCCACCACTGAGATTCAGAATATCACGATGCGCTAAATGACCAATGCCTAATTGTGCCATAATACTTGCCGCTTCAGTAAGAAGCTCATCGCTTACTCGCATCGTTAGACTATCCATTCGTCCCAAAAGGACCACTTCAAGTGCGGTCAAGCTTGCATCTACTCGGCTATCTTGAGGCATATAGCCAATTGGTTTACGCCAATCTGCTAACTTCGTCCGTTCTAGCTGTTTGCCTTGATAGGTAATCATTCCTTCATGTGGTAATTCACCAAAAATGGTTTTCAGCATGGAGGATTTTCCCGTGCCATTTGGCCCAAGCACCGTGTAAACTTTACCTTCTTCAAAACGGACATTAATGTGATCAGCAACGGTGAGATCACCTCGTTTTACCGTAAGATTCTTTAATTCTAACATTATTGTCCCCTCTTGTTATTTAAAATAATCCAAAAGAAGAAAGGCACCCCAATAAACGAGGTAACAATCCCCACTGGGAACAATGCTCCAGGGATAATAACTTTGGACAATACCGAAGAAAGGGATAAGAATGCTGCACCAACTAACATTGCGCCCGGTAAGAAGAAACGTTGATCTTCACCAAGTAACATTCGAGCAACATGTGGTGCAACTAAGCCGATAAAGCCAATCACGCCCACAAAACTGATTGCTGTCGCCGTCATCATAGCGACAAGAACTAAAACCTTAATACGTAATACTTGCAAATTGATGCCAAGGCTCGCCGCTCGATCTTCACCTAAACGAAGTGCGGTCAATTTCCAAAGCTCTTTGGAAAGTAATGCGACACAAATTGTAGTGACGACAATAATGATGACTAAGCTTTGCCACGTGGCCTTATTTAAGCTACCAAATAGCCAAAAAAGAATTTGTTGCGAGACTTCGGGAGCCGAAATAAATTGTACTAATGAAAGTAAGGATTGGAAAATAAAGAGCAATGCAATCCCTACCAGTACGAGCATTTCAGAATTAAAACGACGTTTAGACGCAAACAAGAAAAGAATCCCAGACGCGAGCATAGTCATGACAAACGCACCAATTGGCACTGCAACTTGTACCGGTAAACCAAAACTTCCAAAAGCAATTACAACAGAAGCCCCAAAACCTGCTGCTGCAGCGAGTCCTAATGTATAAGGACTTGCCATAGGGTTATTTAATAAGGTTTGGATCTCTGCCCCACCTACAGCCAATGTTGCCCCGACTACAAGCGCCATCAATGCCATAGGTAAACGTAAATTATGCACAATATTGTCTGTCATTTTATCCACTTCACCGATACCGAATAACGCATTCACGACTTCCGATACCGATAGCATCGCGGGGCCGGTCATCACATCAAGGATAAGACTGACCACGCCAATCACAAGAAAAGATAAAATAACAAACCAGCGTTTGCGTTCAAGCTTACGCTGGTTAGCCACAATATCTGCTACAACAGAATTGTTTTTCATTGATTAACGTTTCCCTTATTTAGTTTCAGGGAAAAGATAAATCGTACCTTCCGGTGTTACCGGTAAGTAGTTTTTATAGAAGTTTAAGTAAGTTTGTTGCGGATCTAAATCTTTAAACAGATCAGGATAAGCGGCTTTAGCTACAAACTGAACTGAAGCACTGTCTGATAGAGTACGAGAGTTCGCATGATAGGCTGCGTAAACACGGTTGTTTTTCACTGCCGGTAATTCAGCCCAACCTGCACGATGTTTAAATGCGTTTAAACGACGTTCTGCTTCCGCTTTTTCAATACCAAAGCCCATTACCATACCGTCTTGATTTTTCTTCAATTCAGTTTCACGGCCTGTAATAATAATCGCATCTGGTTTCGCGGCTAATACTTTTTCAGCAGCTAATGTGCCCCATTTACCGATTTCTGCAGGTGCAACATTTTCTGCGCCAACAAGGCTAATCATAGAGCCCCACATGCTTGAGAAGAATGTCATCCCTTGTTCAGCAGGGCCACCACGACCAAACTCTACATACACTTTTGGTTGTTTTGCTAATTTCGCATTTTTAACCGTCGTTTGAATATGTTCTACAATATCTTTGTATTCTTTAGCCATTTTCGCAGCACGATCTTTCTGCCCCGTCAATTGACCAATAATTTCCGTTGATTTGATGTGTTTATCTAAGGTTTGAGCATTATAATCTAATACAACAATTGGAATACCCGCTTCATTGATGGCATCTAAATCAGATCCTAGCATTTCGTACTGCCAATCAGCTAAGACTAAAAGATCAGGTTTTAATGAAAGCACTTTTTCTACAGAGAACGTGCCTTCCTCTACTTCACCCACATCATCTAATTGATTCAATTTTGGCACCGCTTTGCTGAATAACTCCCAGCTTGCTGGTGCCCAAGAAGACCATACTTTCTTAGAAAAACCGACAACGTTATCTAACGCTTTGTCACCACCAACTGCCATATAATCTTGGTAATAGAAACCAAGCACCACGCGTTTTGCCGGTAAATCAACGGTGACTTCACGATCAAGTATATCTTTTACTTTCACGGGATCAGCATTGGCAAAACCTGCAGTTAAACCAAGAATGGTCGCAATCGCTAAAGTTGAAAAACGTTTTTTCATAAGAAAAATCTCCTGAGTAAAATTATAAAAATAAATGATAATAATTATCGGTGAGAATAATATTGAAAACGATTGCTAAATTCAACTCAGGCGCTTAATTATTCTTCGTAAGCTTCATCAGTTAATGTTTTTAAGAATGCCTCTAACGCATTAATCTCTTCATCTGTAAGCGGTTTTGCTTTTAAAACATCAGGATTAATGGTTTGAGCATATTCGGCTTTATCCCAGGCTTTCCCTGTTTCAGGATTCACTTTACGATTAGGATTATTGAAACTGTCTTTAAATAGTAAAACGGTTTTTAAATCGCGGAAAACACCGTTATGCATATAAGGCGCAGTGACACCAATGTTACGCAAAGTTGGTACTTTAAATTTACCTTTTTGCTTTTCATCGCCTTTCACCATCGGATTATCCAATAGTCCATTATCCACATAATCAGCCGCAAGTTTATTCAACTTAATTAACGCTTGGTTACTTGGTACGCCTATATTGAAATAGCGGTAATTCGTAAAGGTTTCTTTTGCTGAATTCGCTTCACTTGATTGGTGGCAGTTACTACAATTTGTGCGTGTTTTATCGAAAAATAATGCCTTACCTTCAGCTTCAAGTGCGGTCAATTCTGCTTCACCTTTTAAAGCACGATCATATTTTGAAGATAATGGCGCAAATAATTCCTGTTTTTCGAACTCGCCAATGGCTTTTTCCATGATGGCATAAATCTTGTCGGTATCTGCCCAAATGCTTTCGCCATAAAGATCGGTAATAGGTTTGTAATAGGTCGGATCTGCTTTTAAACGTTCAACAATGGCTTTTTTGTCCGGCATGCCCATTTCCACAGGGTTTACTGGTGGCCCACCTGCTTGCTCAGCTAAATCTTTCGCTCGACCATCCCAGAACTGTCCGCCTACATAATCTTGAATTTTTTTATCAAAATGAAAATCCGGTGAGAACATCGCATAAAGCGCTGTATTGGCATTGCGATTACCATGAAGATGAGGATTATCCCCTTCTGAGACCATTTGATTTGCAGAATTCTTACGTTGATCCACAAAAGCGGTATCTGGACTATGACAGGTTGAACAGCTTTGTGTTTTATTAAAAGAAATCGATTTATCAAAAAACAACACTTCACCGAGTGCTTTATAATCCAATTCTTTTTTCGTAACTTGATCAGCTAATGCATAATTACTCTGCATCAAAGGTGCAAACAATAAAATAGAAAGCCATTTTTTTTGCATCATGTTCTCCAAATATTCAAATTATAGATAAAAAATAATCCAACAAAGCTTTGTTGGATTATAAAAGGAAAATAATTTTCTACAAGCCGGTGGCCATCTTAATGCGATCAGCAAACATACCGATGCTCACGCCGAAGTAATTTGATTTGTTCCAATCTAAAATCGTGCGGTAGTTATTGGAAACCAAGAATGCACGACCAACTTCTTTATCAGGGCGGACTAGCCAAAGATCGGCTTGCGAAAGCGCGGCAAGTTTATCTTGTTCTTGTTGGCTAAAACTCGCTAAAGTGATACCTTTAGACTGCCAGTCACTGAGTGAACGCGCTTTGTTCTTCTCAATGCCTGAAAGCGATAAATCTAATGGTTGATTTAATGTTACTTCAACGCCCCAAGGCAATTTGTTGTCCCAACCCACAGTGTGGAGATAGTTTGCAATTGAAGCAAGCGCATCAAATTGGTTTGTCCAAATATCTTTCACGCCATCATTATTACCATCTGCGGCATAATTTAAG
Organism: uncultured Haemophilus sp.; assembly: GCA_963517645.1. Taxonomy (GTDB): domain Bacteria; phylum Pseudomonadota; class Gammaproteobacteria; order Enterobacterales; family Pasteurellaceae; genus Haemophilus_D. The sequence goes on from CAUQGU010000016.1 coordinate 24,557, forward strand.
AATGCGCTTGGCATAAATTGGGTTTGTCCCATTGCGCCCGCCCAAGAGCCTAACATTCTGTTGCGTTGAATATGATCACGTTCTAACATTTTCATCGCATTCACAAATTCTTTACTGAATAAGGCTTCACGTCTGCCATCAAAGGCTAATGTGGCTAAAGCTGAAAGTACATCATAGCTACCTTGGTAGTGACCAAAGCTACTTTCCATACCCCATAGGGCAAGGATGTATTCTTGTTGAACGCCATAGCGTTGGCTTGCTTGTTGTAATGGCGCTTGTACTTCCCAATAACGCTCTTCGGCAATATCTACTTTGTTTTGGGTCAGTACTTTATTCAAATAATTCGTTGTACCGTTTGGATTCGGTAACTGTGGTTGATCCGCATTACGCTGACTTCTCCCCGCTTGAGCACGATCCAAATCCACAGCTTTTTGCATATATTGAATATTATTTTGTGCATTCAATATTGACAACGATACGCCTTCAGCAGCCGCTTTGCCTTTTAAGAACTGTACATAATCATTAAAGTTATCTAAAGTTCTCGGTTTGCTATAAACAGCATTACTGCTTACTGACGGAATACTTTTTGTGGATGACGTGGTTGTTGTCGTATTGCTTGAACAACCCACTAATAAAAGTGCGGTCGATAATGCCGTCATTTTTAACGTTGAGATTAAATTCATTTCTTTTCCTTTTTTAATTATCAAAATATCGCATTATTTGCGTAAAAATTGGTTATAAACAGCTTTCAATAATGAGGTTGGTAATAAACGAGAGCCTGAACGCAAGGCAAAGGTGAATAGGCCTGAAAATAAGCCTTGAATACCTAAGCGATGTTTCAATTTAAATAAACGCCATTCTGCTTTCGCTTGGTTTAAACCACGACGACGCCCAACCATACCATTGCCCACGCGCGCATAAACTAAAATATCCGGCAAGTTTGCCACTTTTTGTCCTTGTGCTACGAGCTTAATCCACAGGTAATAATCTTCCTGTAAATCCTCATATCCACCACAATTAATGACCGCACTTTTTTGATATGCCACCGTCATGTGGTTGAACGGACAACGTTTTTGGGTAAATTTAACGATATCTTGTGCTTCAGTCGGCACGTTACGATATGCCACGATGTCTTGAATATTTTCGCCAAACTCAGCAATCTGCCCACCGAAAATAATTGTATCCGGATGTTGCTCAATAAACGCCACTTGTTTTGCAAAACGTTCTGGCACACAAATATCATCGGTATCCATACGGAAGACCCAATCGTGCGAACAATGTTTCAATCCTTCATTAAGCGCTTTGCCTAAGCCTAAATTTTTTGGCAATTTCACTAAGCTTAAAGGTAATTTGGTTTCGAATTCAGAAACCACCGCTTCCAATTCAGGTGTGACAGCACCATCAAACACCAACACAATCTCATCTGCTGGATGGGTTTGAGCCACTAAACTTTCAAAACACTCTCTTAAATATTGTGGGTTTTCCTTAATATATAAGGACATTAAAACTGAAAATTTCATACTTCTCTATCTAATAAGTTATCTACATAAACCGTTTCAAATTAATTGCCAATTTTGGGGAAATTAAAACCACAAAGGCAATAATTAGCTGCTTAATACTTTTCGTTAATTTAAAAATCTCAAAATAGTAAAAAGCGGCTTTACGGGATAAATTCATAATATGTGGGTAAGCCAACATATATTGTGCGTTGATGGCAAAATTCTTCTCTTGCTCTGCCGTTTTCACATAATTTTCACGGATATAATCAATCGCTTTTTGCGTATTAGTGGTATCTGTTGATACGCTAGAACGCTTGGTATGGAAGGTACAATAAGTTAATGGTTCTGCCACTTTGTAGGCTTTAAACGTTGGATCTTGTACAAGCTTCAGCAAGAAATCATAGTCTTCTAAAGAACGAAGTGCGGTCGATAATCCGCCGATTTTTAAAAACAGATCTTTTTTCACCCCAATCATCGGCATACCACCAATTTTATTCGCCAGTAAAATTCGCTCTACGCTAATCTCTTGCGGCTCAATCGGGTTAGTCACATAGCTAAAACCTTCATTTACCATTTCACATTTAGCTGGATGGTAAACAAAGTTAACATCAGCATGTTCGGCAATCACATCGGCTAATTTCTGACATTTATCATTTGCAAAACGATCATCGTCATCAAGGAATAACAGCCATTCATTATCGGCATTTCTTGCCCCGATATTACGGCTTTCTGCCGCCCCTTGATTGGTTTCGTTACGAATCACTTTAACTGCAAATGGATACGATTGTGTCACTTCAACGGGTTCTTTCGAGCAATCATCCACAATCACCACATCAAAATTATAGGTGGTTTGCTTGGTTAAACTTTCCAATAAGGCAGGAATTTCTTCTTTCCGATTATAAGAAGGCACGATGATACTAAACATCTTTCGGCTCCTTTTGTTTAAATAAAATAAGTTGTTTACCGTGAGTACCGAAAAGCGATAAGAACATCAACATGACAAACATAATGCCTGGGAAAGCAAAGGTATCCGCTTTGATGTTACAGAACGCTAAAATCACAAAGGCAGAAAGGATAAATTTCCAGCTGCCATCAAACCAATTTAAGGCAACTTTGCGTACAAAATAGAATGTCACGGCAAAACACACTAAAGCATAAGACACACCACCATAAAGAATTTGGCGTAAGAAACCAGAGTCCGTATGCCCATAATAACGACCGACTTCTAACTCACCAGTCATATACATGCCATCGCCATAAATGAACTGCTTGAGTGTTGGCATAAAAAGGTGGTTTTTCATCAAGGTATCTGTTGACGAACTGACAAATCCGGCGCCGTGTAATAAATTAATTACAGGCTCTAAAGCATGTTCCACATAAGGGTTTTCTGGTAAGAAATAGGCCAGTAATAATACTAAAACAGCGAATGCAATCAGGGATGGCACATAACGCCATTTGAAATACACTACAATACTCACGACGGATAATAGAAGGAATGTACGTCCTGAAATTAATCCGATACATAGCATTAAAAATACTAGAATGCTTGGAAGCGTATTATGTTTAGCGTTGTAAGCCAGTAAGAAATGTAACAGCATCAAATAGAATAAACTCAATTGGAAAAAGGCGGTTGCGGTGATGTTATATAAGCGATATTCCTGCTCTGAACCATAAAAACGTGCGGGCAACACCGCATTGGTTGAAAGCAAGAAATCAATCATAAATGATGCACCGAGTAAGCCAATCACGCCCACGACAAACTGCACCACCACACCAAGTTGTAAATCACGAACGACTTTCTGTTGACCATTTACATTGGCATAGAAGGCATTATAAAGTCCCACGCCGAAGATAAATAAAATCAGCTCTTTCACATACATGGTGATGACCGAAAAATCTCGCGTACCATTGACTAAAAGTGGAATCACGCTAAATGCAATCAGCCCAATGATGACGGCTAAACTATCTACTGGCACAGTGATACCTTGTGGTTTCTGCTTTTTAAAATACTGATAAGCCAATACAACCAATACCGCTAAACCTGTGACAAATGACATTCGTACGACATGAAACAGCCAAGGATCGTAAAGATAAAAAAGATTAAAAAGTGCGGTCATTTTTACGTTATTTTCCTAAATTCTTTTTCACTGCTAAGATTTTTTTGAGTGGATATTTCATTAATTTCTTCACTAAATTATTAGATTTTGAACCACGAATCGCTTCCAAATTACTCACTAATTGTGGATTTTCAATGGCTACAAGCGGACGAACCACATTGTTATTAATCTGGAATTGGGTTTCAAATAATAAGAAATCATCAGCAAGCCAAAACGGTTTTTCTTGTTCGAGTTGCTTTAAAAATGCACGTGCCGCTGATTTTTTGATTAAGTATGCCACCGTACCCGCAAAATAACTTTTATACGGATAAGCTACGGTGACATCACCAATTGTTTGGCGCAAGAATGAAAAAGTGGTTGGATAATTAATCTCTAATTCCACATCATCAAATTCCGCAATTTTTGATTGCCCGATTAATACAATATCCGCATCACATTTTTCGGTTAAAAGTGCGATCGTTTTCGGTGATAAATTTGAATTGAACAACGCATCATCTTCACAGACCAATGCATAGTCATTTTCCGTCACATTTTGATCTTCTACGATCTGACGATAAACCGCTAAATGACTTAATGTGCAACCAATTTCGCCTTTTGTGACGTTGCGTCCATAATGCTGTTCAAACTTCATTGGATTGAATACTTCAGCCAATTCATCCCACTCTTTTTGCATGGTATTAATCGCTGAAAATACAACGAAATCTGCTGTATCCGGTTGAGCAAAAAACAGCTCACGACGCTGAACATCTTTATCTAGTGAAATCAAATATTTATTCATAATTATCTCAA
>CAUQGU010000017.1:0-28453 GCA_963517645.1 uncultured Haemophilus sp.
AAAAATACAAAGGCATTTATGATGGCTGGGGCACGTATTTTGAAGATCCGAATGCAGAGGACGATGAATATGGCGATGACGGCGAATTTTTTGACGATGAAGATGTCGAAGACGACAATGAACATTTACATTAATAATAACAAGGGCGTGTTAAACCGCCCTTAATTTTTATCTTACCCAAATAGGAATGAAAAAATGAAACTCAAAGCGCTTTCTTTAGCATTACTTGCCTTGCCTATCACTTCTTTTGCAGCAGAGCCCGTATCTCATCAGCCAACGGATGTCAGCTTTAGTGTTGAAGCTGAAAGAGAGGTAGAACGCGATTTATTGCAAGTGTCTCTTTTTTACCAAGCGGAAGGCAATGATTTATCCGCGCTCAATAAAACCATGGCAGAAAAAATGAATAAAGCCATTGAGTTAGCAAAAGCACAAAGTGCGGTTGAAATTAAAGATAATTCTCGCAATACCTGGATTCGCTATGACAATAAAGGCAAACAACAAGGCTGGATTGCGCGTGCAGAATTAACCTTAGAAAGTAAAGATTCTCAAGCATTATCAACATTAGTACATGAATTAGATGGCGTATTAGCCATTGATCGCGTAAGCGCGTCTGTTTCACGTGAGAAATTAAATAGCTTAGAAAAAGAATTAACCAAAGAAGCTTTAGCAAAAGTTAAAGATAAAGCCCTATTAATTCAAGAATCTTTGCAGATGAAAGGTTATCACACACAAAGCCTTGATGTGTCTTCTGCCAATGATTCCGCGAATGATTTTCGCCCTTATGCCGCAGGGGCAATGATGGCAAAAAGTTTATCTTACTCGGATGAAAAAGATGAAACTTACACTCAAAGTGGTAAAGAGAAAATTAAAGTCAGTGTGAATGCGCGAATTGCATTGCTTAAAGAATAATTTTCTATACAATGAACGACGATTTTTTTAATAAGGAAAACAATATGAAAGTAGCAAAAAATACGGTTGTGAGTATCGCTTACCAAGTACGTACTCAAGACGGTGTATTAGTTGATGAAGCGCCAGCAAATCAACCATTAGAATATTTACAAGGCCACAATAACTTAATCATTGGTCTTGAAAATGCCTTAGAAGGTAAAGAAGTTGGCGACAAATTTGAAGTGCGTGTTCAACCTGAAGAAGGCTACGGCGAATACAATGAAAATATGGTTCAACGTGTACCAAAAGATGTATTCCAAGGCGTTGATGAAGTCGTGGTTGGTATGCGTTTCTTAGCAGATACAGATATCGGCCCAGTTCCTGTTGTGATCACTGAAGTGGATGGCGATGAAGTGGTGGTTGATGGTAACCACATGTTAGCGGGTCAAGAATTACACTTCACTGTTGAAGTTGTTGGTACTCGTGAAGCAACATTAGAAGAAATTGCTCACGGTCACGTGCATGGTGAACATGATCATCACCATCATCACGATGATGAAGGTGGTCACGGCTGCGGTTGTGGTGGTCACGGTCATCATCACCATGACCATGATCACGATCATGGACACGGCGGTTGCTGTGGCGGCGGTCATAAACACGGTCATGATCACGGACACGGTCATGGCGGCTGTGGTTGTGGCGGTCACTAATCTTAATCTAGAGACAAAAAAAGTGCGGTTAAAAATAACCGCACTTTTTCTTTATCTTATATTTAATTACAGAATGAATCGACTTAAATCTTCATTTTCAATCACTTCACCTAAAGCATCAATCACATAAGCGGCATCGATATTCACGGTTTGTCCGTCCATTTCACTCGCATCAAATGAGATTTTATCCATTAAACGTTCCATAACGGTATGTAAACGTCTTGCACCGATATTCTCCGTTTTCTCATTCACACGGAAGGCTGCTTCGGCAATTTTCTTGATCGCATCTTGTGTAAACTCAATGCTCACGCCTTCTGTTGCCATGAGCGCTTTATATTGCTCTGTTAAAGACGCATTTGGCTCAGTTAGAATACGCTCAAAATCTTCTGCTGTTAATGCTGATAATTCAACACGAATCGGCAAACGACCTTGCAACTCTGGGATTAAATCTGATGGACGCGCCACTTGGAATGCCCCTGAAGCAATAAAGAGAATATGATCAGTTTTCACCATACCGTGTTTAGTATTAACCGTCGAACCTTCCACTAATGGCAATAAGTCTCGTTGCACGCCTTCACGAGAGACATCGGCACCACTGTATTCGCCTTTTTTACAGATCTTATCGATCTCATCAATAAACACGATACCGTTTTGCTCAACTGCATCGATAGCTTTTTGTTTCAATTCCTCTGGATTGATCAATTTGGCTGCTTCATCATCAATTAAGGTTTTTAACGCATCCTTAATTTTCATTTTGCGTTTTTTGGTTTTATCCGAACCTAAACTTTGGAACATGGATTGTAACTGATTGGTCATTTCTTCCATACCTGGAGGTGCCATGATTTCCACACCCATTGACACGCCCGCCGACACATCAATTTCGATTTCTTTATCGTCTAATTGACCTTCACGTAATTTTTTACGGAACGCTTGGCGAGTACTGCTATTAGTATCGTGGTTTTCCACTTCACCCCATTGATTTTTTGGTGGTGGTAGCAACGCATCTAAAATACGATCTTCAGCCGCATCTTCTGCTTTCGCACGATTTTTCGCAATTTCTTGTTGGCGAACTAATTTCATCGCACTGTCCGTTAAATCACGGATAATGGAATCTACTTCTTTCCCCACATAGCCCACTTCGGTGAACTTGGTTGCTTCCACTTTAATGAAAGGTGCATTGGCTAATTTTGCAAGACGACGCGCAATCTCGGTTTTACCCACACCTGTTGGTCCAATCATTAAAATATTTTTAGGGGTAACTTCATGGCGAAGTGGCTCTTGCAACTGCATTCTTCTCCAACGGTTACGCAACGCGATCGCAACCGCTCTTTTCGCCTCTTTTTGGCCGATAATATGTTGATCTAATTCGGAAACAATTTCACGAGGGGTCATTTCAGACATAATTTTTCCTTATTTATTCGGTAATTCTTCGATAGTGAAATTCGTATTGGTAAACACGCAAATATCACCGGCAATTTTTAAAGATTTTTCCACAATTTCACGAGCTGATAAATCGGTATTTTCCACCAACGCACGGGCTGCCGACAACGCATAATTACCGCCTGAACCAATCGCTAAAATCTGATCGGCTTCCGGTTGTACCACATCACCAATACCGGTAATGATTAAACTTTCTTTTTCATCCGCCACAATCAACATTGCTTCTAACTTGCGTAACGCACGATCGGTTCGCCAATCTTTGGCTAATTCTACAGCAGCTTTTAACAAATGCCCTTGATGCATTTCTAATTTACGTTCGAATAATTCAAATAAGGTGAACGCATCAGCTGTGCCGCCTGCGAAACCGGCTAAAACTTTGCCATTATATAAACGGCGTACTTTACGGGCATTCCCTTTCATCACTGTATTGCCTAGTGAAACCTGTCCATCGCCCCCAACAACCACTTGGCCATTACGACGTACGCTTACAATTGTTGTCATTCTTTTTATCCTTCTTTTAAGAAAAGTTATTCGTTATATGGCGATCGATTCCACCAAATTCAAGGGGAAATTTTTCTTTGATGCTTTATTAAACAAACATCTCAAAAAAATGTGACAAAGATCACTTTTTTAAATAGCAAACGATTGCTATTATTTCACACCCATATTTTAAAGGGATATGATTTGTTACAAGTAAAACAAACTACTTAATGAGGAAAACATGAAAAATTTACTTAAACTTTCTGCCATTGCAATTTTAGCGGCAAGCGCAGTCTCTACTTTTGCATCAAACAAAGAACCTTACACTGAACAAGGTACGAATGCTCGTGAAATGACAGAGCAAAAACCGATTCACTGGATCTCTGTTGACCAATTGAAAAAAGAATTGGAAGGCAAAGCACCCATTAATGTGAGCTTCGACATTGATGATACTGTACTTTTCAGTAGCCCTTGTTTCTATCACGGCCAAGAAAAATACTCACCAGGTAAAAATGATTACTTAAAAAATCAAGATTTCTGGAATGAAGTGAATGCAGGTTGTGACCAATATTCTATTCCAAAACAAATTGCGGTGGATTTAATTAATATGCACCAAGCACGTGGTGACCAAATTTATTTCATTACCGGTCGTACAGCAGGCGATAAAGATGGTGTGACACCAGTGCTACAAAAAGCCTTTAATATTAAAGACATGCATCCCGTAGAATTCATGGGTGGTCGCAAACTTCCAACTAAATATAACAAAACACCGGGTATTATTGAGCACAAAGTGAGTATTCACTATGGTGACAGTGATGACGATATTCTAGCCGCAAAAGAAGCGGGTATTCGTGGTATTCGTTTAATGCGTGCTGCTAACTCCACTTACCAACCAATGCCAACCCTTGGTGGCTACGGTGAAGAAGTATTGATTAACTCAAACTACTAATCAGCGCTCAAAGTGCGGTTATTTTTGACCGCACTTTTCTTATCTAATTAACAATCTTAATTTTTAAAAAGTTTCTGGGAATATGCTAAAATTTTTCTGTTTCCAGGAGCCTATTTATGTCAGAACTCACGTCTAATCAATATTTAATTATCATTGCCATGCTGGTTTTTATCAGCATTGTGATGCTTTTTCTATTAAGCCGCAGCAAACGAGACACCCAAGAATTACAACAAGATCTCAATAAAACCATCAGCGATTACAACCAATTAGCGGACCGTTTTGATTCTTTAAGTGCGGTCAAAAATCAATTAGAACAACAAGCCGTTAAAGTGCAAACTCATGCAGAAGGTTTGCAAACTCGCCTTAATGAACGTGATGAAAAAATCCAATATTTAAAAAAAGAATTGGATGAAGAACAACTTCGCCACGATCAAATTGGCGGGCAAATTACGGCATTAAAAGAACGCTTTGGGATCGCTTCAGCACAAGCCGAAAGCTTGCAAGGTCAATTACAACAAGCGCAAGAAAATGTACTTAGAAAAGAACAAGAGCAGCAAAAAACGCAGGAAAAATTGACCGCACTTTCACAAGAATTAACGGAGCTCAAAACCACCCTTTCCGAAAAAGAAAAGCATTTTGCCGAACAGCAACAGCATATTGAGCAATCCAAACAACAACTAGGCGTGGAATTCCAAAATCTAGCTAACCGTATTTTGGAAGAAAAAAGCCAATCCTTTAATCAAACCAATCAAACGGCATTGGAAACGCTGTTGAAACCTTTCCGTGAGCAAATTGAAGGCTTTCAAAAACGAGTCAATGAAATCCATTCGGAATCGGTGAAAGGCAATGCGGGTTTAGAAGCGGAAATCAAAAAGGTGTTGGAAATTGGCTTAAATATGTCGAAAGAAGCCAATAATTTAACCTCTGCACTAAAAGGTGAAAAGAAAACCTTAGGTAACTGGGGAGAAGTACAACTTGAGCGCGCACTTCAGTTGGCTGGTTTGATTGAAAACGTGCATTACAGTGCACAAGCACATTTTAAAGATGAGCAAGGCGGACGAAACTATCCTGATTTTGTGCTGAATCTGCCCGATGAGAAAAACATCATCATTGATAGCAAAATGTCATTGAATGCTTATGAAAGTGCGGTCAATTCTGAGGATGAATTTGAACGTGAGCGTTTACTAAGGGAGCATATTAAAGCCCTGAGAAATCACATTGATGACTTGCACCGCAAGGATTACAGCAATTTGATTGGCATGCGCAGCCCTAATTTTGTCTTGATGTTCATCGCTGTGGAACCCGCTTATATTGAAGCCTTAAAATTAGACCCAAGTCTGTTTAATTATGGCTACGAGAAAAATGTCATTATGGTTTCGCACACGACTCTCATGCCAATTTTGCGTACTGTGGCGAATTTGTGGCGTATCGAACGCGGCAACGCCGAAGCCAAAGAAATCGCAGAAAAAGCAGGTGAAATTTATAACCAAATTTGCTTGGTGGCCGAACGCTTGAACAAACTAGGCAACACTCTTTCCACTGTGAGCAATCAATACAACAGCACCGTCACCGCCCTTGTGGGACAACAAGGTTTAGTCGGAAAAGTTGAGCGCTTTAAAGACTTGTCAGCGAAAGCTAACAAGAGCATGCCAAACGTTGAATTACTCAATAATGACGTGGATTTAACGCGCCTATCCCTTATCACTACCGAGAATGAGGTAAAATAAAAAACACCGGTTGAATTTTTCTTTAAAAGCGGCTATTTTCTTGCCGCTTTTTTATTTGAATTTTTATTTATGAGGAATTTTATGGCAACAGAACAAAAAGAAATCTCGGATCCATGTGCAAAATATAATGAACAGACTAACTTTCTAAGCAAAACGATTTTTGCAAGTCGTTGGTTACAAGTGCCTATTTACTTAGGTTTAATTGTCGTGCAAGGCATCTATGCCTACAAGTTTATGAAAAACTTGTGGTATCTCATCACCAATGTTAATGAAATGGATGCGGACACCATTATGCTCGCCGTACTCAATCTCATTGATGTGGTAATGATTGCTAACTTATTAGTAATGGTAACATTAGGCGGTTATGAGATTTTTGTTTCAAAACTGCGTACGAAAAATCATCCTGATCAACCTGAATGGATGAGCCATGTGAATGCAACTGTACTGAAAGTGAAACTTTCTATGTCAATTATCAGTATTTCGTCTATCCACTTATTGCAAACCTTTGTGAATGCCTCAAAAATTCCTGAAAAAACAATTATGTGGGAAGTGATTATTCATTTTTCTTTCTTGATTTCAGCGATTGCGATGGCTTATACCGATAAAATCTTATACAGCACAAGCCACAAGAACCATTAATCATAAAAAAGTGCGGTCAGATTTGACCGCACTTTTGTTTTCTAAAACTCATCTTGATGTTTAAATTTCAATAAATCTCGACGTTCTTTTTTATTTGGACGACGATCAGGATGTGGCATTGAAAGCGCATTATTTTTTCTTGCCCACGCCATTTCTTCCCGTTTTTTCACACTCTGTGCTGTTTCTTGGTAAAGCAGTTGAGCCTCAGGTGCACCACGACGTTGATCGCTCAACGCAATCACTTCAATTTCTTTTTCATCGCTGCCTTGGCGAAGTTTAATCATCGCCCCGATTTCTACATTTTTACTTACTTTGGCACGCTGACCGTTGTAATGGACTTTGCCCCCTTCAATCATCGCTTTCGCAATGCTACGAGTTTTATAAAAACGCGCCGCCCAAAGCCATTTATCTAAACGCACTTCGTTATTTTCAGCCATAACTCTTCCTATTTCTCTCACTTTGCGTATGATGAGCCAATGACAAGATAATAGGGCTAATATCATGAAAAAACAACTTCCACACATTCTCTCCCTTTCCACGGTGGCAAAATCCCGCTTGTTTGAAATTCAAGCTGTCTATCTCAAATTCTCTAATGGAACTGACCGCACTTATGAACGTTTCCGCCCTTTTAATCGCGATTCCGTCATGGTGATTGCCATTGATGGAGAGGATTTGCTCTTTGTTCGCGAATATGCTGTAGGAACGGAACAATATGAATTAGGCTTTGTAAAAGGTGGAATGGATACAGGAGAAACGCCCGAACAAAGTGCGAATCGCGAATTGCAGGAAGAAATTGGTTTTGGGGCAAAAAAATGGACGTTTTTACGTACGATGAAGATCAATCCACAAATCATGAGTCATAAAATGCACGTTTTATTGGGTGAAGATCTATACCCCAATAAACTGGAAGGCGATGAACCCGAACCATTAGAAATAGTCCGTTACCCTTTATCGCAACTTGATGCACTTTTGGACAGTGATGAATTTAATGAGGCCAGAAATCTTGCTGCACTTTATTCTTTACGCGAACACTTAAAAAAACGATAAATTTAATTAAATAAATTTAAATAATTTCTAATAGCAAGCGATTAACTTTAAAGAAAACTTGCATAAATATTCTTTTTTTGAGAATGTATCGCCATTTTTCGAAAAATATATATAGGAAAATCTATGTCTCATAATAATTTAAAAGAATTGACCTTCCGGGGGATGTTCCTTGGGGCGTTAATTACAGTGATCTTCACTGCATCTAACGTTTATTTGGGTCTTAAAGTGGGGATGACGTTTGCGTCCTCCATTCCTGCTGCCGTTATCTCTATGGCTGTTTTAAAATTCTTCAAGGATTCCAGTATTTTAGAAAATAACATGGTACAAACCCAAGCTTCATCAGCGGGGACGTTATCTTCTGTTATTTTCGTTCTTCCAGGCCTGTTAATGATGGGTTACTGGCAAGAATTCCCATTCTGGCAAACAGTGTTAATCTGTGCCGCTGGCGGTACATTGGGCGTGCTATTTACCATTCCATTACGTCGTGCGATGGTCGTAAACAGCGACTTACCTTACCCTGAAGGTGTGGCTGCCGCTGAAATCTTAAAAGCAGGTAACAATAGCGAAAGCGACAGTGGTGTAAAAGATATTGCTTACGGTGGTATTTTTGCGGCAACTGTTGCATTCTTAACCAACGCATTACGTGTCATGTCTGATAGCGCAAGCGCATGGTTCTCTAACGGCAAAGCCATTTTCCAATTACCAATGGGCTTTTCTCTTGCCTTAGTGGGTGCCGGTTATTTAATTGGTATTGTGGGCGGTCTTGCCATGTTATTCGGTACATTCCTTGCTTGGGGTGTTGCGGTACCTTATTTCACTGCAACAGGCGATATGCCAACGGATGCCTCTATTGTTAGTTATGCCATGGCTGAATGGAAAACGAAAGTTCGCTTTATCGGTGTGGGTACTATCGGTATTGCGGCAATTTGGACATTATTAATCCTTTTCAAACCAATGATTGAAGGGATGGTTCATTCTTTCCGCATGTTAAAAGGCTCACAAGCTGAATCAGAACATCGTATTGATATCGACTTATCGCCAAAAACTATCATTTACATTTTATTGGCGACTGTCGTGCTAATCGTGATTTCTTTATATCACTTCATTGCAGCCGCACCAATTTCTGCTGAGCTTGCCGTGTTATTAGTAGTTGTTTGTACGCTACTCGCGGTGTTAATTGGTTTCTTCGTTGCAGCAGCGTCTGGTTATATGGCAGGACTTGTGGGCTCATCTTCTAGCCCTATTTCTGGTATCGGGATCATTTCTGTTATCGTGATTTCACTTGTTTTAGTGACCATTGGTAAAAGCAGTGGTTTATTTGAAACAGCGGACGGTCAAAAATTCTTAACGGCATTGACCTTATTCACAGCATCTATCGTTTTAACCACCGCGACTATTTCAAACGATAACTTACAAGACTTAAAAACCGGTCTTCTAGTTGAAGCGACCCCTTGGAGACAACAGGTTGCATTGATTATCGGTTGTTTCGTTGGTGCATTAGTGATTGCACCGGTATTAGAAATTTTATACCACGCTTATGGTTTCACTGGCGCATTACCACGTCCAGATATGGATCCAGCACAAGCGCTTTCAGCACCACAAGCAACCCTTATGACCACCATTTCACAAGGTATTTTCACCGACCATTTAGAATGGACCTACATTTTAACTGGTGTTGGTTTAGGTATTGTATTGATCATTGTGGATGCATTCATGCGTAAAACCAGTGACAGCCGCTTTGCCTTACCAGTATTAGCGGTTGGGATTGGTATCTACCTTCCACCATCAATCAATATGCCGGTTGTGGTCGGTGCGGTAATGGCATGGTTTATCACCCGTCATATTAAAAACTATGCAAAACGCACTAACGATACTGAAGTAGAGAAAAAAGCAGAACGTTTCGGCACACTTTTCGCTGCGGGTTTAATTGTGGGTGAAAGCTTGATGGGCGTCATCTTAGCCTTCATTATTGCGGCATCTGTCACCTCAGGTGGTTCTGAAGATCCATTAGCCTTAGGATTAGAAAATTGGGATAATATTGGCGAATTACTTGGTCTTGCCGTATTTATCTTTGGTATCTTTATTTTCGTTTCTCGTGTATTACGTGCGAAGAAATCGAAATAATGGATTAAAATAGGCTGTCCTCGGATAGCCTATTTTTCTAGGAGTTTAAGGTGTCTACGCAATCCCCTTATCTAAAGGCAATTATCATCTTCCCATTAGTTACGCAGCTAATAGGTAGCATTATTGCTTATGTCGTTTTCGGAATAGACTACTGCAAAGAAGGTAACTTCGATGCTGCATTATTTGGTTTTTTTCTAACATTTTGGCCACTTACTGTGCCAGCGATAATCAACGCTTACTTTGCTAAATACCGAGGCTATCTACGCCATCAGTGGAACAAAATTTTTCTTTTTTCATTCATCATTCTTTTTTGTTATTGGAGTATCGGCAATCTTCTCATCGCACAAAATACCCAATATCTGACAGACCGTATATTATTCGTCTTAGAGGGTTCTTCTATCCTGGCAATCTATACGACAATCTTACTCTCCTTGTTATTACCGAAATCAAAGTAGGAAATAAACATGCAATTATCTCAATCTCTTCTCGATCAAGTACGCAGGCTCGCTAATGAAGCGGGAAAACATTTAGCGCGTTTTTACCAACAGGACGTAACAATACAAACCAAATCGGATAACACCCCTGTCACGGAAGCAGATTTATTTGTCAGCCAATTTTTAATCGAAAAACTGACCGCACTTTTCCCTGACATTCCTGTTCTTTCAGAGGAAAACTGCAATATTCCCTTTGAACAACGCCAAACTTGGCAAACTTATTGGCTGATCGATCCCCTTGATGGTACACAGCAATTTATCGATCGCACAGATCAATTTTCGGTGTTAATTACACTCGTGCAAAACCACCAACCTGTACTGGGTGTTATTCACTTCCCTATTTTGAATATCACCTATTACGCAATGAAAGGTTTTGGGGCATTCAAGCAAAGCAACAAAGAAATAAAAACCTTACAACCCAGAAAAATTGATCTCACCAAACCGTTAAAAATCGCCGTAGGCGCCACTACCTCACAAGAAAAAGTGCGGTCAATTTTAGCAAAGAATTTGGCATGCGAATTTACGGTGGTGGGTTCCAGCAGTTTGAAAAGCGGTTTGGTCGCAGAAGGGGCTGTTGATTGCTATGTTCGACTCGGTAAAACTGGCGAATGGGATACGGCAGGCGCTGAAATTTTATTAGCTGAAATCAATGGAATGATTTTCGATCCGCACTATCAGCCACTCACCTATAACCAGCGTGAAAGTTTAATTAATCCAAACTTTGTGATGGTGTCAGATAATACACAAAATTGGGCATCTGTCTTTCAATTTAATTGATTGGTTCGATTGGTAAAGTGCAGTAATATATTGCATTATTTAAAAAAACTACTCGGAACAATAAGGAATAATATGCAAACTAATAATAACTGTATCGTGATTTTTGGTGCTTCCGGTGATTTGACTCACCGTAAACTCATTCCAGCACTTTATAATCTGTTCAAATTTGGTCGTTTAAACAAATTTTCTGTATTGGGTGTCGCGCGTTCAGAATTAAACGATGAGACTTTCCGTGAAAAAATGCGTGAAGCGTTACTTGAAACAGAAGAAACCACGCCAGAAACGCTAGACGCTTTTTGTAGCCATCTCTATTATCAAGCCGTAAATACATCTGATGCAGCCGATTACGGTAAATTAGTACCTCGTTTAGAAGAATTACATACTAAATATCAAACGAATGGCAACACCCTTTACTATATGTCCACACCACCAAGCTTATATGGTGTGATTCCAGAATGTCTCGCTGCTCATGGTTTAAACACAGAAGAAGAGGGTTGGAAACGTATTATTGTCGAAAAACCTTTTGGTTACGATGAAAAAACAGCACAAGAACTCGACGTCCAAATTCATCGTTTCTTTGAAGAACATCAAATCTATCGTATCGACCATTATCTTGGTAAAGAAACCGTACAAAACTTACTTGTTTTACGTTTCTCAAATGGGTGGTTTGAGCCTCTCTGGAACCGTAATTTCATTGATTATGTGGAAATTACCGGTGCTGAATCAATTGGTGTAGAAGAGCGTGGCGGTTATTATGATGGCTCTGGTGCAATGCGTGATATGTTCCAAAACCACTTATTACAAGTTTTAGCCATGGTTGCTATGGAACCGCCCGCAATCATCAATGCGAACTCAATGCGTGATGAAGTGGCCAAAGTCATGCATTCTCTACGTCCATTAACTCAAGATGACGTTGAGCATAACTTAGTGCTTGGTCAATACACTGCAGCAGAAATTGATGGCAAAGAAGTCAAAGGCTATTTACAAGAAAAAGGCGTGCCTTCTAACTCTCGCACTGAAACCTTTATGGCTTTACGTTGCGAAATCGAAAACTGGCGTTGGGCGGGTGTACCTTTCTATGTACGAACAGGTAAGCGCTTGCCGGCACGTGTGACGGAAATTGTGATTCATTTCAAAACCACACCACATCCTGTATTCAGTCAAAATGCACCAGAAAATAAATTGATCATCCGTATTCAACCCGATGAAGCGATTTCAATGCGTTTCGGCTTAAAAAAACCAGGGGCAGGCTTTGAAGCCAAAGAAGTCTCAATGGATTTCCGTTATGCTGATTTAGCCGATGACCAAGTCCTGACGGCTTATGAGCGCTTATTGCTCGATGCGATGAAAGGTGATGCGACACTCTTCGCTCGTACTGATGCCGTTCATGCTGCATGGAAATTCGTTCAACCAATTTTAGACTACAAAGAAGCAGGCGGTCGAGTTTACGAATATGAAGCCGGCACTTGGGGACCCGTTGCAGCCGAAAAACTCATTGCGAAAAGTGGTCGCGTATGGCGTAAACCAAGCGGCAAAATGAAGAAAAAAGTTTAATCATTAATCTCAAGCCTTCTTCCCTGCAAGCGGAAGAAGGCTTATATCCAATATAAAGAGAAGCAAACATGAACACCATCACCTTCCCAACGGCTCAACACGCGGTTGAAAAGATCGCCCAAGAATTTGTGATTTATAGCCAATTAAATCATCCTGTGCATATTTCTCTTTCTGGCGGCTCAACACCTAAGTTGTTATTTAAAACCTTAGCCAAAGCGCCTTATGCGGAACAAATTAACTGGAAAAATCTGCATTTTTGGTGGGGTGATGATCGCATGGTTCCACCAAGCGATTCAGAAAGCAACTATGGCGAAGTGCAAAAACGCTTATTCGATCACATTCAAATTCCAACGGAAAACATCCACCGAATTCGTGGCGAAAATGAACCGCACTTTGAACTAAAACGCTTCGAAGAAGAATTAAGTGCGGTCATTCAAAACGGTGTTTTTGATTGGATCATTTTAGGTATGGGAACTGATGGTCATACCGCTTCTCTTTTCCCACATCAAACCAATTTTGATGATAAAAACCTTGCTGTCATTGCAAAACACCCTGAAAGCGGTCAAATCCGCATTTCTAAAACAGCCAAACTCATTGAACAAGCCAAACGCATTACCTATTTAGTCACCGGTGAAAGCAAAGCAGATATTTTAAAAGAAATCCAAACGACTCCTGCAGAAAATCTGCCTTACCCTGCTGCCAAAATTAAAGCAAAAAATGGGGTGACGGAATGGTATTTGGATAAAACGGCGGCAGCATTATTGTAATACGCCCATCCCAAAAGGAACTTCGAGATGAAAAAAGTATTGTTATTAACTTTATTGCCAGTAGCAGCAATGGCCACTTCAATCCAAGGTATTGGAGAAAACTACCAAGATTGGGATTTAGTATGTGATAACACGGGCACTTGTCGTATGGCAGGTTATCAGGATGAAAGTAGTGACCCAGTCTCTATTTTATTTACTCGCGCAGCAGGCGAAAATGCTGCTGTCGAAGGGAAACTCACTATTTTACCATTCGGTGAAGCCGACCGTGATGTTCAAGTCGGTCAAGACATTGAAATTTGGTTAAACGGTAAATCATTAGGCAAAGTCAAGCATATTTCTGACGACGCACCAGATAAGCTGACTGAAGAGCAAACTAAGGCATTACTTAGCGGATTGAAAAAAGAGAGCGAAATTCGTTTAACCTATGGGAAAACCACGCTTAAAGTATCAGACAAAGGCGCTGCGGCAGCCATGCTCAAAATGGATGAATTCCAACAACGATTAAATACGCCTTCCGCACTCATTCGCCAAGGTCAAGAAAAACATGCTGTATTAGCGCCAAAAGTTGAACCCAAAATTGATGCTGTTAGTGTGAAGAACCGCAAAACAATAGAGTTAAAACACGGTGAAAAACAATTTAATCATGTGCTCGCACTATTACGTAAAGCTAATAGCTGTGATGATGAGGATATAACAAGCCAAGATATAACACTTTATCCCTTAACACAAAACAAGGTATTAGCTGAAGCACTCTGTGTTAGAGGTGCTTATCAAGGCACTAATTACTATGCTGTACTTGATGATAAATTGAGCAAAGTAGAACAAGTCTTGGCGGAGCAATACAACAGAGCAGAATATGATGAAAAACAAGGTTATGCGTTTGTAAGAGGTACTTACAAAGGACGTGGAGTTGGCGATTGCTGGAGCAGTCAAGATGCGGTATGGAATGGCAAAATCTTTATCCGCACCTCAGAATGGACAACGGGATCTTGCAAAGGATTTCCTGGTGGCGCATGGCAGTTGCCGATTTTTGTTAGTAACGTTATCGTAAAATAAAAACTCACGATTACTACAAGCGATTAGATTTTACGAATATTCTTTTAGGAATTTATAACATGAAAAAAGTTATTCTTCTCTTGCTATTACCACTCACCGCAATGGCAACGCCAATTAAAGGTTTTTTTGAAAACTATCAAGATTGGGACTTAGTCTGTGATAATTTAGGGACTTGTCGCATGGCAGGGTATCAAGAAGATGAAGGTTTTGATAACCGAGTTTCACTTTTATTCACCAGACAAGCGGGCGAGGATGCTCCTATTAATGCAGAATTAATTTTCTTGGATTATGATGAAAATGATAAACCGATAAAACTAGATGACAAAATCCAAATTATCTTAAATGGTAAATCGCTTGGAACCATACAAAATTTAAAAAATAGTTCGTCTAAATTAAATGCAAAACAAACTACCGAATTATTAACCGCATTAAAAGATCATGCCGATATTCAATTCATTTCTGGCCAGTTTAAAAGGTACATTTCAGACAAAGGCGCAACAGCTGCAATGCTTAAAATGGATGAATTCCAACAACGATTAAATACACCTTCAGCACTCGTTCGTCAAGGTCAAGAGAAACGTGCTGTATTAGCCCCACAAACTATTCCTAAAATTGAAGCAGTAAGTGTAAACAACCGCAAAACAATAGAATTAAAACGTGATGAAAAACAATTTGATGCTGTATTAGAATTATTGCGTAAAAGTAATGGCACAAATGAAAATGCAGAGAATTACTGTCATGCACTGCATCAAGATGATACTTGGCGTGACGATATTACCATTTATCCTCTTACCAATGACAAGGTGTTAGCAGAATCAATATGTTGGACAGGTCCCTATCAATATTCTTATTATTATGCAGTAATGGATGAAAAACTCAGCAAAGTAGAACAAGTACTAGCAAGTCAATATAACGATGTTATGTATGATGATAAAAACCACTTCTTAACTGTAATCGGTTCATTTAAGTCACGGGGGATTGGTGATTGTTGGAATGGGAAAGAAGCTGTCTGGAATGGCAAAATATTTATCCGTACTTCAGAATGGACAACCGGCTCTTGTAAAGGTTTTACTGGTGGTGCATGGCAATTGCCTATTTTTGTGAGCGAGATGAACGTTAAATAAAAACCACTGCCCACTTGTAAGCGGGCAAATTTCTTCTATTTTTTGCAAATCTTCTTTTAGGAATTGATAACATGAAAAAAGTTATTCTTCTTTCATTATTACCATTTACTGCAATGGCAGCTTCAACATCAATCCAAGGTATTGGAAACTACCAAGATTGGGATTTAGTATGTGATAACACGGGCACTTGTCGTATGGCGGGTTATCAGGATGAAAGTAGTGACCCAGTCTCTATTTTATTTACTCGCGCAGCAGGCGAAAATGCTGCAGTGGAAGGAAAGTTCACTATTTTACCATTTGGTGAAGCCGACCGTGATGTACAAGTCGGTCAAGACATTGAAATTTGGTTAAATGGTAAATCATTAGGCAAAGTCAAGCATATTTCTGACGACGCGCCAGATAAGCTGACTGAAGAGCAAACCAAGGCATTACTTAGCGGATTGAAAAAAGAGAGCGAAATTCGTCTAACCTATGGGAAAACCACGCTTAAAGTGTCAGATAAAGGCGCAGCGGCAGCCATGCTCAAAATGGATGAATTCCAACAGCGACTAAATACCCCTTCCGCACTTATTCGCCAAGGTCAAGAGAAACATGCAGTATTAGCGCCAAAAGTTGAACCCAAAATTGATGCTGTTAGTGTGAAGAACCGCAAAACAATAGAATTAAAACTCGGTGAAAAACAATACGATAACGTGCTCGCACTATTACGTAAAGCTAACGATGGCTGCGTTGATGAAGACTTAGAAAGCCAAGATATAACGATTTATCCGTTAACGCATAATAAGGTATTAGCTGAAGCGCTTTGTTTTAAAGGCGCTTATCAAAGCACCAACTACTATGCTGTACTCGATGACAAACTGAGCAAAGTAGAACAAGTCTTAGCGGAGCAGTACAACGAAGCAGGTTATGATGAAAAACAAGGTTATGCGTTTGTAAGAGGTTCTTACAAAGGTCGCGCATTAGGTGATTGTTTGGCTGGGCAAGACGCAGTATGGAATGGAAAAATCTTTATCCGTACTTCAGAGTGGACAACTGGCTCTTGTAAAGGGCTTCCCGGAGGTACGTGGCAGTTACCTATTTTTGTTAGTAACGTCATCGTCAAATAAACAAACAACACTTAATACAAGCGGTTAGATTTGACGAATTTTTTGCAAATTTTCTTTTAGGAATTGATAACATGAAAAAAGTTATTCTTCTCTCATTATTGCCACTTACTGCAATGGCTGCGCCATCGTTAAAAGGGTTTGAAAAGACTTATCAAGACTGGGATTTGATCTGTGATAATACCGGCACTTGTAATATGGCGGGTTATCAAGAAGAAGGGGATGGCTCTGAGCATCCTGTTTCGATTTTATTTACCCGAAGTGCGGGTGAGCAAGCACCTGTGAGCGCACAGTTGGCATTATTACCTGAAGATGTGGGTAATAAAACGGCTGAAATTATCTTAAATGGTCAATCACTCGGTACAATCCAAAACATCTCAGAAGAGGGAATTGCAAAATTAAGTGAAAAACAAACAACAGAATTACTCACGGCGCTAAAAGGTAATGCAGATATTGAAGTGGCTTTTGGTGAGTTCAAGGAAAAAGTATCTGATAAAGGTGCAGCTGCCGCGATGCTCAAAATGGATGAATTTCAACAACGTTTAAATACGCCTTCTGCACTCATTCGTCAAGGTCAAGAAAAACATGCGGTATTAGCGCCACAGGCTGCACCAAAAATTGAGACAGTAAGGGTGAATAACCGCCAAACCACGGAATTAAAACGCGGTGAAAAACAGTTTGATGCGGTATTAGCATTATTACGTAAAAGTAATAGGACGAATAAAAACTCAGAAAATTACTGTTATGCACTTCATAAAGATGATGTATGGAATGAACAAATTACACTTTACCCGCTAACGAAAGGAAAAGTGCTAGCTGAAGCGATTTGTCTTGCTGGCACCTATCAATCCACTTATTACTATGCCATATTAGACGAAAAATTAACCAAAATTGAACAAGTGCTAGCAAACCAGTATAACTATGCTGATTATGATAAAAACACTCATGTTTTAAAAGTAGAAGGATCATTTAAAGGGCGTGGCATCGGTGATTGTTGGGCTGGACAAGAAGCTGTTTGGAATGGCAAAACCTTTATCCGTACTGAAGAACATACCTCTGGCTCTTGCAAAGGGTTTGCGGGTGGAGCTTGGGGCCCATTGCCAACTTTTGTAAGCGAGCTTAAAGTAAAATAAAAACCACTGCCCGCTTACAAGCGGGTAGATTTCCTCTGTTTTTTGCAAATCTTCTTTTAGGAATTGATAACATGAAAAAGGTTATTCTTCTCTCATTATTACCATTTACTGCAATGGCTGCGCCATCGTTAAAAGGGTTTGAAAAGACTTATCAAGACTGGAGTTTAATTTGTGATAATACCGGCACTTGTAATATGGCAGGTTATCCGGAATATTATTCTGAGCATCCTGTTTCGATTTTATTTACTCGAAGTGCGGGTGAGAAAGCACCTGTGACCGCACAGTTGGCATTATTACGTGAAGATGTGGGTAATAAAAC
Source organism: uncultured Haemophilus sp. (assembly GCA_963517645.1). GTDB lineage: Bacteria > Pseudomonadota > Gammaproteobacteria > Enterobacterales > Pasteurellaceae > Haemophilus_D. Next base: position 18,332 of record CAUQGU010000017.1, read on the forward strand.
GGCTGAAATTATCTTAAATGGTCAATCACTCGGTACTGTTCCAAATATTTCAGAAGATGGGAATGCAAAATTAAGTGAAAAACAAACAACAGAATTACTCACTGCACTAAAAGGGAATGCAAGTATTGAAGTGATTTTTGGGGAGTTTAAGGAGAAAGTCTCTGATAAAGGTGCAGCGGCAGCCATGCTCAAAATGGATGAATTCCAACAGCGTTTAAATACGCCATCAGCGTTAATTCGTAAGGGACAAGAGAAACATGCGGTATTAGCACAACAAGCCGCACCCAAAATTCAAGTTGCCTATATTAAAAACCCTAGCAAAACAGAATTAAAACGAGGCGAAAAACACTTTGATGCTGTATTAGCATTATTGCGTAAAAGTGCTGATAGTAGTGCAATTGATTACTGTTTGTCTCTTCATGATGATTCTGAACAGAAGACAATTACACTTTATTCACTTACGCAGGGAAAAGTGTTAGCTGAGGCAGTGTGTATCAGTGGTAGTGCAGCTTACACCGGCTATTATGCGGTCATGGACAATAAATTGAGCAAAGTAGAACAAGTATTGGAAGATCAATACACCTTTGCATATTATGATGAGAAGCTTAATGCTTTAATTGTAGAAGGATCATATAAATCTAGTGGCCTTGCTGAGAGCTGGTATGGCTACGAAGCAGCATGGAATGGCAAAACTTTTATCACTACAGCGGAATATACTTCTGGTTCTGGTAAAGGCTTTATAGGTAGTGCATGGGGTGGATTACCGACTTTTGTGAGTCATAGAACGGTTAAATAATTTATCTATTTAACCTTTAAAACCTGGAGTAACAAATGATTGACTATAAAATTAATGAACCGATTTCAGTTAAACAATTTATTGGATTGTTAAATAAAACAACATTAGGCGCCCGCCGTCCGTTAGAGGATGAAAAGCGTGTCGCAGCAATGTTGCACCATGCGGATTTATTAATCACCGCTTGGGATGGTGAACGATTAGTGGGTGTGGCACGTTCCGTGACAGATTTTGCCTACTGCTGTTATTTATCTGATTTAGCGGTTGATGAACAATATCAAAAACAAGGTATCGGCTTGCAGTTAATTGAACACACTAAACAAGCCTTACATCCACAAGCCAAAATTGTGCTTTTATCCGCTCCACAAGCAGTGGATTATTATCCGCATATTGGATTTACTCAGCATATGAGTGCATGGACGAAGAGTTAATTTATTAGCATTGTACGGACTAAAATAAGATATAGATACATTAGATGCGGAGTGACTTTAATGTTGAATCTAGATGATAAAAAATTTGTTGCTGTTGAAAACACCGCAAATGGTGAGGTCAGTAGTCAAACAGAATTTCATTACCATCAACAAGGTAAAATGATTTGGGCAGAATATGGTGGCGGTGAAATTTTAAAAGGCTTTTTAATTGGAAAATGGATTGACTATACTCAAATTGAATTTACGTATCAACATTTAAATCAATCTCTAGAAAATCGTTTGGGGCGTTGCTGTACAACATTTTCTTTAGAAGAAAGTAAACTCATCGGTCATGAAAAATGGCAGTGGCTAGACACGTTAGAGCAAGGTAGCTCTTTAATTAGAGAAATTTAAAAGAAGTTTTGCTATAGAATATCTGAAACAAGCTTCTTATACTTTACAATAAATACTAAATGATAGGTGCATCCGTACCTCACAAACAGGAGAAAACAATGTCAGTAAAAGGCGACATCGGTGTTATCGGCTTAGCCGTGATGGGGCAAAACCTCATTTTAAATATGAACGATCATGGCTTTAAAGTCGTGGCATATAACCGTACCACTTCAAAAGTGGATGAATTTTTACAAGGTGCGGCAAAAGGCACGAATATCATCGGTGCATACTCTTTAGAAGATTTAGCTTCTAAATTGGAAAAACCACGCAAAGTAATGTTAATGGTACGCGCGGGTGAGGTAGTAGATCAATTCATTGAGGCATTATTACCGCACTTAGAAGAAGGCGACATCATTATTGATGGTGGTAACTCAAACTATCCAGATACAAATCGTCGTGTAAAAGCATTGGCTGAAAAAGGTATTCGCTTTATCGGTTCGGGTGTTTCGGGTGGTGAAGAAGGCGCTCGCCATGGGCCATCTATCATGCCGGGTGGTAACCAAGAAGCATGGCCATATGTCAAACCAATCTTCCAAGCAATCTCAGCTAAAACCGAACAAGGTGAGCCTTGCTGTGACTGGGTTGGCGGTGAAGGTGCTGGCCACTTTGTGAAAATGGTTCACAATGGTATCGAATATGGCGATATGCAATTAATCTGTGAAGCTTACCAATTCTTAAAAGAAGGTTTAGGCTTAAGCTATGAAGAAATGCAAGCTATCTTCGCAGAATGGAAAAAAACTGAACTGGATAGCTATTTAATCGATATCACGACCGATATTCTTGGTTATAAAGATGCTGATGGTGAGCCATTAGTTGAAAAAATCTTAGATACCGCTGGCCAAAAAGGGACTGGTAAATGGACGGGTATCAATGCATTAGATTTCGGTATTCCATTAACCTTAATCACTGAATCCGTCTTTGCTCGTTGTGTCTCTTCATTTAAAGATCAACGTGTTGCCGCTAATCAATTATTTGGCAAAACAATTCAACCTGTTGAAGGCGACAAAAAAGTGTGGATTGAAGCAGTACGTAAAGCATTATTGGCGTCAAAAATCATTTCTTACGCACAAGGCTTTATGCTGATTCGTGAAGCCTCTGAACAATTTGGCTGGAACATCAACTACGGTGCAACCGCATTATTATGGCGTGAAGGTTGTATTATCCGTAGCCGTTTCTTAGGTAATATTCGTGATGCATATGAAGCAAATCCAGATTTAATCTTCTTAGGTTCAGATAGCTACTTCAAAGGCATTTTAGAAAACGCATTAAGCGACTGGCGTAAAGTGGTGGCAAAATCTATCGAAGTGGGCATTCCAATGCCATGTATGGCATCTGCGATTACCTTCTTAGACGGTTACACTTCAGCCCGTTTGCCAGCAAACTTATTGCAAGCACAACGTGACTACTTCGGCGCACATACTTATGAGCGTACTGATAAACCACGTGGTGAATTCTTCCACACCAACTGGACAGGTCGCGGCGGTAATACTGCATCCACCACTTATGATGTGTAAGTCGAAAAACGCATGACAAACTCACCGCACTTTGTTCGCATAAAGTGCGGTTTATTTTTACCTTATTTTGGAGAAACCTATGTTATCTCAATCACGCTTAGATAAAATTTCAGAAATGGAAAACCTTCTCAATGAAGCGGAAAGTTTCTTAGCCGAAGCGGAACAATTTCTTGAAAAATGGCAAGCCTTCTTACCCAAAATGAAAACCTTAGAACACTATTATTTTGATGGTGACTGGCGAGAAGATTATCAAGCTTATGAGGACGGTAAGATCCCAGAGGATATGCCTTGTGGTGTATTAAGTGAAGATTTAGTGTTTAATGCGAGTACGGGGCATCATAGTTTGGCGATTGAATATTTGAAAGTGGTTGCGAAAGTATTAGATCAAGCTAAAGATTAACATTCAATATATTTAATTGTTCAGAAAAATAGCGAAAAACACATATTTTTGAACTTTCATTCATCTCCGTTTGTCTTACGGATTACTATCACGATGGATAGTTTTATATGTTAAACACGGAGAGATCCTATGAAATTAATTGGAAAATCACTTGTTATCGCGATGACTGTTATTTCTCTTGCAGCATGTGGAAATATGAGTCGTACTCAAAAAAATACAACAGCTGGCGCCGCTATCGGTGGTGCAGCAGGCTATATGCTTGGTGGTAATGCCGCAACCACATTAGGTGGTGCCGCATTAGGTGGCGTAATCGGTAGCCAAGTCAATAAATAGTCAAAAAAATAACCGCCACTTATTAAGTGCGGTTATTTTTTTATTATTTCTCATCTGTTTTTTCTGTGCTTGGTTTACGGCGTTTACCAATATTTTTCGTATCTTTATGACGTAATTTGGCTTTCTTCTTCACCTCTGATTTTTTCTTTTCTTCACGTTTTTCTTTAATACGCGCCTTTTGCTTTTTAGACATGGATTTTACTTCACCATCTTTTGGTGGTTTAGTGCGAGGTTCTAAGCCTTCTAAAATCCGTGCTTTCAAAAGCTCTTCCGTATAACGTTTTATTTTACCGAGCAATTTATAATCATGGGCTTCAACAAAAGAAACAGCTGTGCCCTTTTTCCCTGCACGAGCCGTACGACCAATACGATGTAAATAGGTATCTGCACTGTAAGGTAAATCGAAGTTCATGACATGTGTCACATCATCAATATCAATCCCACGAGCAGCGACATCAGTAGCCACTAACACAGTAACAACACCTGATTTTAATTTATCAATGGCATTATTACGTTGTGTTTGCGCCATATCGCCTTCTAAATAAGTAGAACGAATACCGCGTTTACGCAAAGTCTCAGAAAGCTCACGCACATCTTCTCTACGACGCACAAACACAATGCCGCGACTCACGTTCTCGGTTTCGATAAAACGCGCAAGCAACTTGATTTTATGTTCATTGCTGTCGGCATGATAATACCATTGGTTGATTTTCTTGCGCTCACGACGACTTGGTTCTGCATCGATTTTTACCGGATCATTTAATAAACGATCTGCAAAATCGACTAATAACTCCCCTTCTAATGTGGCAGAGAAAAGAAGGGTTTGTTTACGCCAACGCGTTTCAGCGGCAATTTTCTCCGCATCTTGGCCAAAGCCCATTTGCAACATGCGATCTGCTTCATCAAAAATCAATATTTCTACCGCACGACAATCAAAGTTTTCTTCTTTGATGTATTGCAACAAACGCCCCGGTGTTGCCACCACGATATCTTGATTTGAATTAAACACTTCCCCATGATTTTGATACGCCACACCGCCAGTAATGGTTGCAATCTTCAAATGTGTGAATTGTGCCAACTCTTCCGCTTGCTCTGCAACCTGCATCGCTAACTCACGGGTTGGCGTTAAAATTAAAATACGAGGTGCCCCTGGTTTACGACGTGGATAATCCAATAAATGCTGAATCGCGGGCAATAAAAATGCAGCAGTTTTGCCTGTACCTGTTGGTGCAGAACCGAGCACATCACGTTCTTCCATGGCTGCCGGAATCGCTTCTAATTGGATTGCGGTCGGACGGGTGTAGCCTTTCTTTTCTAAGGCTTTTAATAATTCGGGGGAAAGATCGAATTCTTCAAATGGGGATAAATTCATTATTTTGCGTTAATTTGTTAAAATTGGGGCTGATTATACCTGAAAGTGCGGTCATTTTCCGCAAGATTTTATGAGCAGCTTTACCTTCAAACAATTCCATATTAATCAACAACATTGTGCGATGAAAGTCGGCACAGATGGCATTTTACTGGGTGCTTGGGCGGATGTGTCTGATTGTCAGCGTATTCTTGATATGGGGACTGGCACAGGCTTGGTTGCATTAATGCTTGCCCAACGAAGTCATGAGCATTGCCAAATTGAAGCCGTTGAACTTGATCCCCTTGCAGCACAACAAGCACAAGAAAACTTCAAGGCTTCGCCATGGCACAATCGTCTTCATTTAACACGCCAAGACGTGCAAACTTATTGCCAACAAACAGCGCATCAATTTGATTTAATTGTGGCGAATCCGCCTTATTTTGCACAAGGCGTTGAATGTAAAAATGATGAGCGTGCTCTTGCCCGTTATGTTCAACAAAGTCATTTAGATTGGTTAAATTGGGCGTCGAGTTGTTTATCCGAAAAAGGGAAGATCAGTTTTGTCTTGCCTTATGAGGCGGGGAAAACATTGATAAATTCAACCGCACTTTATTGTATTAAGCAGACTGATGTCATTACAAAGACAGGGAAAGCACCACAACGAATGTTACTCACGTTTAGCCGAGAGCATTTACCACAGGTAAAAGATAGCTTGGTGATTTATAACAAAAACAATCAGTACACAGAGGAATTTATTGCATTGACGAAGGCATTTTATTTAAAAATGTAAGGGCATATTACTATGCCCTTTTTTATTGATGTGATTAGTGGTTTTCTGCTTTGACGAGTTTCGTCCAGTTATAATAACCATATAATGAGTTGAGTAAGTAAGCACTATACATTAAGTACATTGCTGGCTGTTCTGCCCAAAGCAAAATGGAAAGCACATTTAAGACAATCCATAATAACCATTGCTCACGATAACGCAAAATCATCAATAATTGCGCTGCTACGGTGATAATCGTGGTTAAACCATCTAATCCTGTAGAACTACCGCCTGCGGCTTTTAAAGCCTGTACAAAGCAGAATGTACCAATCCCCACACTCACGAGTAAAATTGCCCAACCTTTTGGCGTTAAGGCTTTTGCAATCACACTTTCACCACCATTATCGTTTTGCATGTGTTGTTTCCACATAAAATAACCGATAAATTGTGATGGGATATACACATAGAGCACCGTATTCATTTCACCGAGGAAATTGTTTCCCCAGGCGACATAAAAATAGGTGTAAGCAAAAATAAGCCCAAAGAAATAATTGCTAATTTTTCCTTTACTCACCAATACCACACAGAGAATACCTGCAATACCCGAAATCATGCCTAATGGGCTATCTGGTGCAAGAACATAAGCAATAATTTGCGCAGCAAGGAAAATAACTACCCATGCCACTTCAAAAGGCTTCCAACCTGATAAAAACTCTTCTTTAAGTCGTTCTGTCCAATTCATGGAACACTCCTGTTTTATGAAAAAGTATGTCATTTTTACACCGCACTTTTTTAAAGTAAAGCTTAGGTGATATTTAATTTAATTATTGTGAGAAAAATCACACTTTATTTTTTATGCTTTTACTCGCCTGCGCCTTGCATTCCCTTATAATCAGACTACAATATCGCCCCATTTTAAGAGATTCATTAAGAGGAAGATGATGTCATTTGCAATCGGTCAACGTTGGATTAGTGAAACAGAAAATAACCTCGGATTAGGGATGATTACAGCCTTAGATTTCCGCTCGGTTACCCTTCACTTTCCTGCCACGGATGAAACCCGAATTTATGCGGTGGCGCAAGCACCATTAACCCGAATTGCATTGAATAAAGGTGAACAACTTCATCACCAAACAGGTTGGCAAGGTGAAGTCCTTGATGTTCAGGAAATGAATGGTCTCTTATTTTATTTAGTCAAAAATGCACAAGGCGAAGATGTTATCGTCAATGAAAAAGAACTTTCTCCGATAATTTCTTTTAGCCAAGCGAAAGATCGCCTCTTTTCATCACAGATTGATCGTAGTGAACATTTTGCGTTGCGCTATCAAACACTTCTGCATCAACAAGCTCAATTTCAATCGCCTTTGCGTGGCTTACGAGGCAATCGTGCAGGATTAATTCCTCATCAGCTTCATATTGCGCAAGAGGTAGGAAATCGTATCAATCCTCGCGTGCTCTTAGCGGATGAAGTAGGGTTAGGTAAAACCATTGAAGCGGGGATGATTTTGCAAAATCAACTTTTTGCTGAAAAAGTACAACGTGTTTTAATTATTGTACCAGAAACCTTGCAACATCAATGGCTTGTCGAAATGCTTCGTCGTTTTAATTTACATTTTTCATTATTTGATGAAGAACGTTGTGAAGATTTTGCCGAACAAGCCATCAATCCATTTAGCACGGAAAGCTTAATTATCTGTGCATTAGATTGGTTGAAAACTCACCCTCATCGCGTACAACAAGCCATTGAAGCTGAATTTGACTGTTTAATTGTCGATGAAGCGCATCATTTGGCTTTGTCTGAAAATACGCCGAGTACCGCTTATTTACTGGTGGAACAATTAGCCAACGTTATTCCGTCTGTTTTATTACTCACTGCAACGCCTGAACAACTAGGTTTGGAAAGTCATTTTGCACGCTTGCGCTTGCTTGATCCTGAACGTTTTTATGATTACCAAGCATTCTTGAAGGAGCAAGAAAACTATCAGCCTGTTGCGGATGCTGTGCAATCTTTACTCTCAGAGAAGCCGCTAAGTGCGGTCGAAAAAAATCATATTTCTGATTTGCTTCATGAGCAGGATGTCCAACCATTATTTAAAGCCTTAGCCTGTCATAATGACGACGAAAAGCAAGAGGCACGACAAGAACTCATTAAAAATCTCATCGACAGACATGGCACAAGCCGTATTTTATTTCGTAATACACGCCAAGGGGTGAAAGGTTTCCCACATCGGGTTTACCATCAAGTAACGATTGATGTGGCTGAAGTAGATGAAAAAATTCATTGGTTAATTGATTTTCTAAAATCACAACGAAATGAAAAAATCTTAGTCATTTGTAAAACAGCACAAACAGCAATTCAACTTGAGCAAGTTTTACGAGAAAAAGAAGCCATTCGCAGTGCCGTTTTCCATGAAAGAATGTCAATCATTGAACGAGATCGCGCGGCCGCCTATTTTGCTGATACCGATAATGGCGCACAGGTTTTACTGAGTTCTAGCATTGGTTCTGAAGGACGAAACTTCCAATTTGCTTGTCATCTCGTACTCTTCGATTTACCAGAGAATCCTGACTTGCTTGAGCAATGTATTGGCCGTTTAGATCGTATCGGGCAAACGCGAGATGTACAAATTCATGTACCTTGCCTAGCAAACTCTGCGCAGCAAGATTTAGCACGTTGGTATCATGAAGGTTTAAATGCCTTTGAACAAGCTTGCCCTATTGGCATGGCATTGTTTGAACAATATGAATCGTTACTAAAAGTGCGGTCAGAAAATAAAGAAAATTTTGAGCAACTTATTCTCCAAACGCAAAAGCAAGCAAAAGCATTGCGTTTAACTTTAGAGAAAGGGCGTGATCGTTTGTTAGAATTAAATTCTAATGGTGGAGAAAGCGCACAACGACTTGCGTCAGAAATTGCTCAAACAGATAATTCCCCACAATTAGTCGATTTTGCACTAAATTTATTTGATATTATTGGTGTAGAACAAGATGATTTAGGTGAAAACAGCATTGTTATCACACCAACGGGCACCATGCTTGTTCCTGATTTCCCAGGACTAAAAGAAGAAGGTGTCACAGTAACCTTTGACCGACAACTTGCCCTTGCGCGTGAGGAATTAGAATTTCTTACCTGGGATCATCCAATGATACGCCAAGGCGTTGATTTAATCGCTTCTGGTGACATTGGCAAAGCATCGATGGCATTATTAGTGAATAAACAGCTGCCCGCAGGCACAGTGTTGGTTGAATTAATTTATATGATTGAAAGCCAATCACCAAAAGGTTTGCAACTGAATCGCTTTCTTCCGCCTACACCAGTTCGATTATTACTAGATAGCAAAGGAAACGATCTCGCTGGACAAGTTAATTTTGATACATTGCAAAATAAACTTAAGCCGCTAGGTAAAGACATTGCAAATAAAATGATCAAAATGGCTCGTCCAAATATTGAGCAATTAATTAAACTAGGCGATCACAAAATAACTGAAATTGCACAAGCTCAAATTCAAGAAGCCAGTAAATTAGCAGATCAAACATTGACCTCTGAACTCAATCGACTTATAGCCTTGAAAGCAGTAAATAAAAATATTCGCCAGGCGGAAATTGATGTATTAGAAAAACAACGCGTGCTTTCTCTGGAAGAGTTAAGTAAAGCAAACTGGCGATTAGATAGCCTTCAGGTAATAGTGACAAATAAGGAATAACATGGCACTTATTGAATACCATCCCCCTTTAGAACCATATTTAGATATTATCTATCAAGATAATCATATATGCGTGGTAAACAAGCCGAGCGGTTTACTTTCAGTCCCTGGCAATCAGCCAGAATACTATGACAGTGCAATGAGCCGAGTAAAAGAGAAATTTGGATTTTGTGAACCTGCACATCGGTTAGATATGGCAACAAGCGGGATTATTCTGTTTTCATTAAGTAAAGCAGCAGATAAAGAGTTGAAACGTCAATTTCGTGAACGTGAGCCAAAAAAATATTATCAAGCGTTAGTGTGGGGACACTTAGAACAAGATAGTGGGGAAATTAATCTTCCCATGATTTGTGATTGGGAAAATCGCCCGCGTCAACGCATTGATTTTGTATTTGGTA
>CAUQGU010000018.1:0-26978 GCA_963517645.1 uncultured Haemophilus sp.
TGATAGCACGGAGAAGTGCGATTTTGAAGGAAACGCTCAGTAGGATTTGAGTGGACTGTTTCCAAATACGAAATTTATACTAACAAAATATCATTATTTTTTCAAATTAACGAAAATTTAAATAGCGTAAAAGAAAAAGTGCGGCCAGAAAAATCGTTAAGCCCGAAGTTTTCATTGGTAAAAAAGATGTTAGAACAAGGGCTTAGTCGGCTTAAACCGACAGAATGCCCGATTATTCATAGCGACCAAGGTGTATTGTATGGTTCGGCGGAATGGGTGAAAATGTTGGAAGGTAAAGCGGTTCAAAGTATGAGCCGCCGAGGAAATTGCTACGATAATGCGGTGATTGAAAGCTTTTTTGCGATACTAAAATCAGAGTGTTTTTACTCTCGGACTTATCATTCAATTGCTGAATTACAGGCTGAAATTGAAGAATATTTAGTGTATTACAACCAAAAACGAATTAAACTCGATTTAAAAGGATTGAGCCAGGTGCAATACCGAGTTCAATATTTAAGTTAACTAACCTGTCCAACTTTTGGGGGGCAGATCATTTTGCTACGCTAGCGCAAAAATCTCACAAAGGAACACGTATGAAACCGTTATTATTGGCACTTTCTTGTGGTGTCTTCTTTAATCTTGCCGAGGGGCATCAAGCGACTTCTGCCGGCAATTTAGAACCGGCGATCATCCCTAATGCTCAAGAATATGTGCTTCACAGCCAATTTACGAAAAAAGATTATCGCATTCAGGTGATGCCTGTTGGAGAAGTAAAGCATATCGGCTATTCCGTCCTTTATGTATTAGATGGCGATGCCCTTTTTCCGGCGGCTGCCAGCATGGCGCAAAACATGATGGCGCGCGCGCAAGAAACCAATGCCGTGCCATTTTTAATCGTCGGCATCGGCTACCCGAATACTCAACTTCTTAATCCAGCAGAACGCGCGCAAGATTATACGCCGCCGTCAGAACGTTACGATAATACCGGCGATAAAACCAATAAAAAATTTGGTGGTGCAGAAAATTTTTATCGCTTTATTCAGGAAGAATTAGCACCGGATTTACATCGCCGTTTTTCAATTAACGCGGCGCAACAAAACATTTTCGGGCATTCTTATGGCGGCTTATTTAGTTTATACAGTTTATTTAATCATCCGGATGGGTTCCGCAACTATCTTATCGCCAGCCCTTCAATCTGGTGGAATCAGCAACGGATTTTGCAAGATTTCCCTGCATTTTCCGAACATCTGCAAAACATAAAAGAGAATATTGGCGTGCGTTTCACCGTTGGGGAATATGAACAAAAATTGGCGCCCTATATGAAACAAGATCCTCAACGACAAAAGCAGCTAGATCAGCGCGCCATGGTGACGCAAGTCAACAATTTAGCAGAAAAACTGAATGGGCTGCCTAATGATAAGTTAGCGATTGTAAGTAAAATTTATCCTGAAGAAACCCATATGACCAGTGTCATGCCTGCTTTATTAGATGGTTTGAAATGGCTTTTTTCTCGCTGTAAAGCACAACAGGATTGTGAATTTTAAACGCCAACGTGCGGTCAAAAATGTTGTATTTTTTCACCGCACTTTGTCTTTATTTATAGCCAACCAAAGTCTGGTTATAAAAACTATACGCTATGCGTATGGAGCTAAATAGCTTAAGCGATGAACAGAAAAAATCCCTGCTACATAATGAACAAGGCTGACAACCGAAACTCAACATATAGGACGATTATTTACCCCCTCGTAGCGTGCAACTTGTTGCACGAATAATTAACCTCGATGCGTAATTCACGATTTCATGCGTAGCGTGCATCTTGATGCACGACCAAATTACGCACGGAACGTTATTTAACGCTTTCGGGCATTCATGATTTCGTGCAACAAGTTGCACGCTACGATTCACTAAAATAGTGATATGAAAATAAATACAGTTACCGGTTTTCATAAGCCCCTTGAGGGGCTTGTGAAGTATAGGTTCTTATAGGGGAGCCTAAAAACCGCACGTTTTACGTGCGGATTATTATTCGTCCTATTCATCCTTATTCGCCTTTGCTTTATTTTTCTGATTGTGTACCTTTAAACGCTCTCTGCGAATGCCATTGAATATTTGTTACATCGATCTTCTCCGCCTAGGCTGGCAAAACCCTAAACCAATTTCTTGTGCTTTATGATGTTGTGATAGAATGCAATCATTTCTCCCATTAGGTCAGAGTGAGTCAAAATATGATGAGTTTATGGTCTGCTATTTTCATTTTAATTCTGCTGATTATTATCAGTGCTATCGTCTCCTCCGCTGAAATTTCCTTGGCGGGCGCACGTCGCATTAAATTGCAAAATATGGTGAACGAAGGTAACACCAAAGCGGCGTTGGTATTGAAATTACAAGAACAACCGGGGCGTTTCATTACAGTTGTGCAAATTGGTTTGAATATGGTTGCTGTGCTGGGCGGGGTGATTGGCGAAGCGACAATTCGTGTCTATTTACAAGCTTTCATTAATCAATACACGGATGCGCCTTGGGTGGAAAGTGCCGCTTCGTGGCTGGCGTTTATCATCGTCACGGCTTCTTTTATTTTATTCGCAGATTTAATGCCAAAACGCTTGGCGCTGCTCAATCCTGAAGCAATGGCGCTACGCACAGTGCGTATTATGCAAGTTTGCATTTTCCTGCTGAAGCCGATTGTTTGGATTTTCGACTCGTTAGCGAATATCATTTTCCGTCTGTTTAAAATCTCTACAGTGCGAGTAGAAAGCATGACGCCGGAAGACATTGTCGCCGTGGTGGATGCCGGTGCTGAGGCCGGTGTGCTAAAAGCCCAAGAGCATTATCTCATCGAGAATATTTTCGATATGCAACAGCGCACCGTAACCTCTACCATGACCACACGCGAAAACATTGTGTTTTTAGACCGCACTTTTAATCGACAACAAGTGCTGGATACCCTCACAAAAAACTCTCACTCAAAATTAATTATTTGCGATAAAGGCTTAGATCACATTCTTGGCTATGTAGAATCGCACAGCTTGCTCACCTTATTTTTAAAAGAAGAACAAGTGCAGGTAACCGACCACCGCTTATTGCGCAAACCGCTATTTGTGCCGGATACGCTGTCTTTATATGAAGTGCTGGAACTGTTCAAATCCACCGGTGAAGATTTTGCCATTATTGTGAATGAATATGCTCTGGTTGTGGGGATTGTAACGCTAAATGATGTGATGAGCATTGTGATGGGCGAATTGGTTTCTAATGAAGAAGAACAAATTATCCGCCGTGATGAAGACTCTTGGCTTATTGATGGCGCGACTCCATTGGAAGACGTAAAACGCGCCTTAGATATTGAAGCCTTCCCGCATGACGAGAACTACGAAACGATCGCCGGTTTTATGATGTATATGCTACGCAAAATCCCGAAAAAAACGGATTTTGTATTGTTTGATCGCTATAAATTTGAAATTATCGACACCGAGAATTTCAAAATCGACCAACTGATGGTGTCTTTCCGTAAAGACTTACCGCAGGAAGAGACAACGATAAATTAGCCTGCCATTTCGCTGCAGGCTAACCTAAAGACGCATTTGAATTAATGCAGTTTTAAGGATGGACGCAAGAAGCGATTTAAACGGCCGACCACAATAATTAAGCCAGTTTTAAAACACCCATGCAAAGCCGCTTGGTGCATACGATACAGGGAAACGTACATCCATTGCGCGATTTTACCTTCGATGGTCATCGATGAACCACCGGTTAATTTGCCACCTAATGCACCAAATGCGGTAAATTCAGATAATGAAACCAACGATCCTTTATCGTTATATTTAAATTCTTTCAGCAGTTTCCCTTCAAATAAGGCTATAATGTTTTTCGCACAGAAACTGGCCATTTGATGAGCCGCTTGCGCTTTCGGCGGAATAGGCTTTCCATCATCTTGCATAAAGAAACAGCAATCGCCCATAGCAAAAATCGTGTCGTCCTCCGTCGTTTGCAGGGTTTTCTTCACAACTAATTGATTAATTCGATTAATCTCTAAGCCATCAAAGTTTTGAGTAATTGACGATGTGCGAATGCCTGCCGACCACACGATTAAATCTGCCGGAATTTGGCTACCATCTTTGGTAATCAAGCATTTTTTATCTGCCTCAACGATCATGGTATTGGTTTTTACTTTTACACCTAACTTGCTTAATTCTTCTGTTGCATCGTTAGAAATGCGTTCAGGTAAAGCGGGTAAAATTCGAGGACCTGCCTCAATCAAGGTAACTTTTAAACGACTGCTGTCAATTTCGCCATAACCATAGGAAGACAGATGTTCTGCGGCATTATATAGCTCGGCAGACAGCTCAACCCCCGTCGCACCGGCGCCCACAATCGCAATATTAATGTGACCGTCTTCAGCCAATTGCTGCTTGCTTTCTTCTTCGCCAATATCATCCAACGCTTGGTTTTCACGGAATTTAAGGAATAACTCTAACATTTTTTGTTGGAATCGCATCGCTTGTGCCGGGTTATCTAAAAAGATGCAATTCTCCGCAACACCTTTCGTGTTGAAATCATTCGATTTACTTCCGATAGCAATGACCAAATAATCGTAAGGAATACGACGGGAAACCACTATCATATCGCCGTCTTCACCATATACCGGTGCAAGTTCTACATATTTATGTTGACGATTTAAACCGATCATAGCTCCTTGCTCAAAATGGAAATGATGATTATGCGCATGAGCACGATAACTCAACGCCTCTACCCCATCATCCAAGGCGCCTGTTGCCAATTCGTGTAATAATGGCTTCCACAAATGCGTTTGATTCCGATCGATCAACGTGACATTTGCACGCTTTTTACAACCCAATTTGTTTCCTAAATAAGTCGCCAGCTCTAAACCACCGGCTCCCCCACCAACGATAACGATGTTTTTCATAAGTTTTTCCTAAATAAAGTCTCAATAAAAATAAACTCAATTAAGTAAAAGTAATATACTGCTCGATATTTTAAAATAAAAATTATCTTATCGCCTAGATTTATTTATATTTAAGAATAAATTTACTCCTCACTCTCATTTTTCATAAAAGCCCAGAATACAACAAGTAAAAAAAAGTAAAATATATTTCCAGAATTATGCGCTAAGAATGCTTGAGTTATACAATAACTCATTATTGATAAAATATGAATAATACCCAATGTTGTAATAAATTTTATTCTTTTACTTTCTTTGTGATTTTTCTGTTTTTTATAGAAAAAATATAATGGAATTAAAAAAACTCCTAAAAGGGAAATGCCACCTAGTAATCCTTTCTTCGCTGTATCATCAATAAATTGATTATGAAAATGTGTATACTGAATAAATTCTGGAGAAACAACTCCTTTTTCTGCAAGTTCCTTCTTATAATTCTCTAATTCCTTCAAATTCCAACCTGAAATAGGATGTTCTAAAAAAGCATCAATTCCCATTTTCCACATATCTAAGCGCGCGCCAATACTTCCATCTTTCACACCATTAGAATAAGAGGTTAATGCACTTTTTACGCTTAATACTCTATCCATAAATTGGGCATTATTACTTAGCAAAACGCCTCCCATAAAAATGCTCAAGCCAATCACGCCGACTAATTTTTTGGATATTCTATTTTTATAGATATAAAGCACCACAAAAAATATTAATGGGATACCAACCCATCCACCACGAGCAAATGAAAGTACACTCGCTAACACCCCGAACAGTCCGGCAACAGTTGATAATAAAGTAAACTTACTTTTATTTATATCAATAAAATAAAGGGAAACAATAAAGCTAAAGAGACCCAATGACATCGCAATATCACCAGATTGAATTTTCATTTGTTCCCAGAATGCGCTTGGTAAATGCAAAATGTAATATTGATACAATGCAACTACCCCTGCAATGAAAGACCCAAGTGGAATAATGTAGAGTAATAGATCAAATTTAAGTTTACTATAACTAAGAAAAATTATAACAGAGAGAAATAGAAACGCTCT
Source organism: uncultured Haemophilus sp. (assembly GCA_963517645.1). Classification (GTDB taxonomy): domain Bacteria; phylum Pseudomonadota; class Gammaproteobacteria; order Enterobacterales; family Pasteurellaceae; genus Haemophilus_D. Next base: position 5,998 of record CAUQGU010000018.1, read on the forward strand.
AAATGGATTATCTATCAGCCTAATTTTCTCCCCATAGAAAAAAATAAAAAGAAGTGAAACTAAAAAATAAAATGTAACACTCATAAAAATAGGTTTATTTTTATCTAAAATTTGAAATAAACCTACTTTCTTATAGAGAGAGTAAAACAGAAATACTACACTAGCAACCAATAATAATGTAGCCCCATAATTATATCCCTTAGGTAGAACAAAAAGCAGCGTGAAAAATAGAAACAGGGATAAATGTGCAAAAAGCTTTTGGTATTTTTCTATTTTAAGCATAAATATTAACCATCATATAAAATATCAACAATCTCTGTTGTAGGTTTGAATCCTGTCGGTGCTTCCAGTAAAATTTGTCTAATCTCGACATAATCTGCATTCTTACAAGCGATTTCTAATTTTTCTAATACTATCAATAACTCTTGCATTGGTAAGTAGGTTTCTTCTGCCGTCATAATGCGTGAATGATCTGTTTTACAAACATTATCACCACCAATTAACAACTCCTCGTAAAGCTTTTCACCCGGGCGCAGTCCCGTATAAGAAATTTCAATATCACCTTTTGGATTTTCTTCATCTTTAACTGATAACCCTGATAATTGAATTAAATTTTTTGCTAAATCAACGATTTTAACCGGTTCCCCCATATCCAAAATAAAGACATCTCCTCCTTTTGCCATTGCACTTGCTTGAATAACGAGTTGAGCGGCCTCAGGAATTGTCATGAAATAACGAATAATATCCGGATGAGTGACTGTAATAGGGCCACCTTTCAGAATTTGTTTTCTAAACAATGGAATCACTGAACCAGATGAACCCAATACATTTCCAAAGCGAACCATACTAAAACAAGTGCGAGAATCTTTTAATTGGTCAGATAATGCTTGTAAACATAGTTCAGCCATACGCTTACTTGCGCCCATGACATTTGTTGGGCGCACAGCCTTATCTGTTGAAATTAAAACGAAAGATTTTACATTATGCTGAGCGGCACATCGCGCTACATTATAAGTGCCCCAAATATTATTTTTTATTCCTTCAATAATATTGTATTCGACTAAAGGTACATGCTTATAAGCTGCAGCATGATAAATCGTATCTACGTCAAAATGAGTCAAGACAGATTCTAATCGCTCAATATTTTGAACATTTCCTAGAATAGGAAAAATTTTAACATTTAAAATGTTATTTTTCTTTACTATATCCAATAGTTCTTGATGAATAGAATATAAAGAAAACTCAGATAGCTCATATAAAATCAATATATTAGGCTGATTTACAATAATCTGACGACATAATTCAGAACCGATAGATCCTCCAGCCCCCGTAACCATAACTGTTTTATCGGAAATATTTTTTTGTAATAACGCCTTATTTGGTAAAACCGGTTCACGGCCAAGTAAATCCTCAATTTTGACTTCTCTTAGTTCATCAATTTTTGCATTACCCTGTAAAATCTCTTCCATATCAGGAATCGTTCTCACCTTAATTTTTAAAGGAATAAGACTATCAATAATCGCCTTTCTCTTAGAACGAGATGCACTTGGAATGGCAAGCAAAATAACTTTGATATTATATTTCTTTACCAATTTTGAAATATCATTAGGTGAGAAAATTTTGTTCCCTAAAAGGTAAGTACCATGTAATTTTACATTATCATCAATAAAACCTCTAATGCGATAACGATAAGCATGCTTTAACATTACCGCAAGCTGTCTCCCATTAGAACCTGCACCATAAATTAACACTGACTCATTATCTTTATCTAAAACTAAACTAACATAATATCTCACTAACATTCTTGCACTACCACACAACAAGAATACATAAGAAAAATAGATAACAGGTACGGTTCTTGGAATATTGGCCTCAATAAAAAAAGAAAAAAAGATAAGGCTTACTGATGAAACAAGCGCACCACCCGCAACCATCGCTAATGCTTTAAAAGAAATATAACGTAAAACTGCTCGATAAAGCCCTAACTTAATAAAAGTAAGCAAGGTAATTGCTATCGTACAAAGTAACGTCATCCAAATTTCAGTATTATCAAAAGAAACAATACCACCTAATCTTGTCCAATATGCAAGAAAAAAAGATGTGGTAAGCAATACGATATCAATAAAAAGACTGATAATTCTTTTTTTTGTTCTCGACATTTCAAATATAAGCGAATAGATCATAAAAATGTCCTTAATTAGCCATTTAATTTTATTGTTTATCGGATAATCTTTAATATAGTAAGAAAAATTATTTTAAAATACTCTATTAGACTTCTATTTTTAATATATTTCATATTATACTTTATTTTTTCCGGCATAATTTCTTCAATATATGTTTTTTCAGGATCCGTCGATTTACCTAAAATCTCGTTTTCATCCATATATTCTATAGAGGCATAATCTGTAATACCCGGTTTCACTGAAAGTACTTTGTTCTGCTCATCATCATAAAGCTCAACGTATTTTCTTACCTCAGGGCGAGGACCAACTAAACTCATATCTCCCACTAATACATTAATTAATTGAGGTAGCTCATCGAGTTTATATTTACGGATAAAATAACCTGAACGTGTAATTCGAGGATCTCTTCCACCTACCGTAATCAATCCCTTTTTATCAGCATCAACTACCATAGAACGAAATTTAAATAAACCAAAATCTTTACCGTTTTGCCCAACACGAATTTGCTTATAAAATACAGGTCCCACGGAATCAATTTTGATCCAAACAGCTAAAACAATGAAAATAGGGGCTAGAATAACTAGCCCAACTAAACTTAATACAAAATCAAAAAAACGAATCACTTTATTTAACCTTATTATAAGCAGAGACCACTGTATCAATGATAAATTGAACTTGTTCATCTGTTAATTGAGGATAAATCGGTAGTGAAATTTCACCTTTATAGTTATCATAAGCCTGAGGATAATCTTCAATTTTATACCCTAAGTTCTTAAATAAAGTAAGCATTGGCATTGGGATAAAGTGAACATTTACAGCCACTTCACTCTTAGCTATTTCATCAATCATCGCATCTCGTTGCACTTCAGTAAAATCTTTAATACGTAAAGCATACAAATGATATGAAGTCTCTTTTTCACCTTGTTTTGATGGTGGTAAAATTGCCCAATCATATTGTTTAAATGCTTCGCCATAAGTATCAAAAACACGTTTACGTTCTTTCAATAAATCTTCATAAATACGAATTTGTGCTAAGCCGATCGCTGCATTCACATCGGCCATATTAATTTTCATACCTAGGCCAGTAATATCGTATCGCCAACCACCGGCTTTACTCTTAGAGAAAGCATCTTTAGTTTGACAGTTTAATGCCATTTGGCGAAGCTCTCCATAGAGTTTAGCGTTATCAAAAGGTGCCGGCAAGTTAATACAAATTGCGCCCCCTTCAGCTGTAGTCACATTTTTCACAGCATGCAATGAGAAAATCGCAATGTCGGTTTCACTTCCTGTTCTCATACCCTTTTTATACCAAGCGCCTAAAGAGTGTGCGGCATCGTTTAATACTAAAATACGACCAAGTTTTTCTTGATTCTCGCTTTCAGCCTTAAAGAGCGGTCGAATTTCTGAAGATTTTACCAAATCCATAATTTCGTCATAATCGCAAGGAAAGCCTGCAATATCAACCGGTATAATCACTTTTGTTCTTGGGGTAATCGCTTTTTTAATCGCCTCCAAAGAAATATTAAAATCTTCTGAAGTATCTACCATTACTGGTTTAGCCCCCGTATGCAATACCGCTAAAGCTGTTGCACTATAAGTATAAGCAGGCACAATTACCTCATCGCCTTCTTTTACGCCGAACCAACGAAGCATCATAATCGCTGCAGAAGTCCAAGAGTTTACACAAAGCACTTCTTTGGCCCCTGAGAATTGTTTAATTTCTTCTTCTAAAGCTTTAACTTTAGGTCCTGTGGTAATCCAGCCTGAACGTAAAGAATCTACAACTTCATTGATTACATCTTCATTAACATATGGAGGAGAAAATGGAATTTTCATGTTTTTATCCTTTCTATCTAAATAATTTATATAATAATTTTTTCACAAAACTTGGAGAAATAGACATCAAAAAATAAGCAATTGCATAGATATCTGCTTTAATACCATAATTTAAATCTCTATTTATATGAAATAGGCGGAATTTTAGTAGCCCAATTGTTTTTTTCCAATTTGCTCTACGCTTATAAAAGTCGGAACTGCGTCTGAATTTCAGTCCAATATAGCCTATATTAGCTAACTTACAGTTATTTAGAAAACCTTGATACCACAATAAGGTATCTTCAGCCATCACTAAACTTGGAAGATATTTTACTCCCTTATCAAAAAATCGTCTTCTAAACATAGTTGTAGGATGAGCTATAGGATCTCTCTTAGAGAAAAACTTACGAAGCGAATCATGTGTTAGAGGATAAATAACTGAATCCTTAATTATTTCATTTTTTTCATTTATTTCCTCTAAAAAACACCCCACTGCATCAATATCCGTGTTCTTTTCAAGAAATTTAATTTGTTTTTCAAAACGCTCTGGATTAGAAATATCATCAGTATCCATCACTGCAATATAATCACCTTTGCATTTTTCTAACCCTATACTTTTAGCACCGCCGGTTCCAAGATTTTTTTCTAAAGAAATAATATCTAAAACCTCACCAAGCTTCACTTTCCAATTCTTTATGACATCATATAACTCTGACGTTAAAGGACCATCCTCAACCAATACAATTTGATCTGGTTTCATTGACTGATTATCCCAAATACTTTGCATTGCTTGATTAAAATATTCTGGTTTTTCTTTATGATAAATTGACATTAATACTGATAGCATAGCTTCATCCTACAACTCAAAAGAGGCTTTTTTAGGAAAACGTTTATCAAAAAACTCTAACATCTCCATTTTTACTTTAGTATATTCATCATCTGATAAAGCTGGGGAATCATTTAAACACACAAAACTTGGATTTAATTTGTTACAATATTGAATAGCTTTATGTAATATATTTATTGATGTAATATTAGTTTCGAATCCATCATTATATTTATAAGGATAAAAATCACCTTTAGCTAAACGCCAATAGCGATATAAATACGGAGTTAAATCGCTACTATTTCTAAACTTATTCATTGAACAACATTGCATTTCATCAAAACAATTTTCTTTTACCTCAATTAAAGTACTTTTCAAATAAGAAATTGGATGATGCCAATGCTCAAACCAAAAATATTTTTTATAAATATTTTTCATCATAAAATTACTTATTTTATTTAATGTAGAATAACTTTCATGATAAAGAAAAAAATCATTAAGCTCTAAGGGATTAAAATAATTATTAATTAATCTAATATTATTATTTAAAGCACTAACCCAAGAATCAACATGTTTAATCATCCCCCAAAATTTATTTCGAGGTATCCATCCATGACATAAAAAATCTACTGGTTTTCCATTGATAAAAAAACGTTCTTTATCAATTTCGGAGAAAATAACAGTATCATCATTTAAATAAACAAAATGTTCTGAAAGCTCTTTAATATTAGATAAATTCATTTCAATAGAATTTGAATTAAATACAGGCAAATGGTTTATATTATCATAAATATCACTGTGGCTAACTAATTCAATTCTAGATGAACTAAGATCCAACCATTTTGGATAATGTCCACAGGTAATTAAATAAATTTTATTATACCAAGGGCAATTTTTTTCAATGGAACGAAGTACATATTTTAACGTGCCTGAATCACGAAATCTTGCACTTGAATTTGCATCTGATAACGATTGATTTTTAGCATGTTGTTGTCGTAATTTTTGCCATTCAGGATCTTGGCTATCGACCCATGGCAGAACAAAATCAATTTTCATATTCATCTATATTACCTAATAGTTAATTTCCTTATTTTTAACAAAAAATTTAGTAATGTACCAAATTATTATAAGAAAAATAAATTCATAGAAAAGCTCAAACATTTCTCCTCTAGGGAGAAATAAAATAGTCGATAAAATTAAATAAGAGAGGTATTTAATTATAGGGATATTTTTGTTTATTTCAAAATACAAAATTAAAATTCCTAAAAAAAACATCCCTAAAAATACAGAAAATTTAGAATTTCCTAAACTATACAATTCTGTAATATAACTTGCTCCCAATCCTTCTCCTGCAAGAAAAGCATCATAATCTACAACAGCTGTCAATTCATGCCCTAAATAATTTGTATTTCTAAGTAAATCTAAAGATTGCCCACCTCCTCGAGCCCCTCTATCGATAATAGGTGATAAAATGTAAGGGTAATCTTTGGAAAGCTTATTATTATATTCTATATAATAGGGGAGGACTATTCCTGAAACTCCCTGTTGAGCAAAGAATGAACTTATAGAGATGATAATACTAGAGTCATTCTGACTACCATTTGCTCTAGAATCGTTAACTTTTTGAAAAAGTAATGAAACCGGTATAAAAATCAATAAGCCAAACAGCATCAATTTTTTCAAAGAAACATCATGTAACCTTATAAAAGAGAACCAATACCACATAAGAAATAATATTGTAATACCAAATTCATTTCTTTTTCCAGATATTAAATATACAATAGTAATTGGCAATGTAAAAAAAGATAATTTAAGAAAATCTTTTTTGTTTAAATTTGATGATATATAAAAAGACACTCCCACTAGATATAACTTATAGCTAATAAACTCAATAACACGTTCCATTCCAGAATTAGGGTTTTCAAGATATAACGCCAAATACCCTGAAGACGAATACATAACCGTCTTTAAGGTAATAAACATTTTAAATACCACCCCAGGTAAAGATAATAAGATTAAATAAAAGCCAATTTTTTTCAACAAGGAATAATTATAATTTTTACTTTTATCCTTATTTTTAATAAAATAAATAAAAGAAAAAGCAAAAGAAAGTCCAACTAGAGAAACTATATAGATCAATATACTTTCTCGCATAGTAGAAATATCAAATAAATTACCAATAAATCTCGTAGCTAAATTAATTGGATATGGAAGCAATCCAACAGAATCTAAAATAAATCTAGAATAAATAAATAGTCCAAAAACAATAATTACCAATAAAAACAATGGGTATTTGTTAAATTTTAACATTGCCCAACCTAAACTAATGAAATAAGAGATTGATAAATACAACTCTAGAAAAGTCATATCTACAAACACATCCATTATGTCAATAAAAAAATATACAACAATAAAAAGAAACAATGATAATATATTATAAGCAAAATAAATCATACTATATAATCCAATTTAACAATTGGTATTTCTTACACAAATAGACACGATGAAATAACTCAATTAAAACAGATAAATTATAAGCAAAAACAAGATTAATTATAGATACCTCAAGAAAAAAGCAAATAAAAAAACAAATAACAAGATATGAAAATAGAGAAATCAACATATTATTAAAAAAGCTTTTAGCATATCCATTAGTAACAAGAACAAAATAACCAATAGAAGAACTCAAAGACGCACTAATAACATATATTGCCATCATCCATAAAAAATCCTTTATTATTAACATATTTGAATTAGATAATAATAAAATAATAAAATCTGAAAAAAATAAAATAATAAAATAGCTAAAGAAACTAAAAATAAAAATAGCAGTGATAACTTGCTTTATCTGCTTAGGTTTTTTATTTTTTGAAAAATAAGGGAAAAAAGCAGAATTAACATTAGAAAAAACACTTCTAAAAGCCCAAACTATTTTCTCTGCCAAATCATAATATGCAACTGCATTCATTCCCACAAAGGTTCCTAGTAACATAATATTCATCTTGTCTTTCAATATTGCCATCAGATCAGAGAAAACAAAAACTACACTATTTTTTAGGTAAAGAAAAAGACTTTGCAGAGTGGGGAAATTACACTTCAATACCTTATGTTTAATTAAAATAAATAAAGAAATAAAAAAAACAATTAAAGAGCCTACCAAATGGCATATGGGAACTATTAGGTAATCTGAACTAGTCTCAATAAACAAAAGAATGCAAATTAGTGAAATAACTTTAGTGCTAAGATTGATTAGTGTAATATATTTCATTCGCTCTATACCTTGAAAATACCAAATAGGTAAAAGAGTTTCCATAAAAGCAGCCATTAAGGAATAAACATATACATCACTATACTTAATAGGAACTAAAGAGAAGTAGCCTAGCATAGCACTAATAGAAACTAAAAAAAATAACACCTCTAGAAATACAACATTTATAAAAATCTCATTTAATTTACCTTTATCTTCTCTAAAATGGCTTACCTGTTGAGTTGCATACGTGTTAAACCCAAATCGAATAAAAACAGCAAAATAAGCTGCGATAGACTGAGAAAACACAACCAAACCATAATTATCGATACCTAATCTATTAAGTAAAAAAGGTAACACAATTAATGGTAATATCATGTTTCCAAGCTGGACAACAGAGAGATATGCAAAATTACTTACTTGCACTCTATATTGATTAAAGTATCCAAGTATCATTTATTTTCTTGTTAAAATAATGTTGGTTAAAGTTAGTCTCACTATAATATATAGAATAGATATTAATAATCCTAAGATAAACCCTGTAGAAATGATCAACATTTTCTTCGGCTTATCTTTCACTACCGGATAATCCGGTGAAGCCTGATAGCTAAATGCATTTGCTTTTGCTTTTGCTTGTTTTGCTTTAATCAATAATGGCTCTAACTCAGAAAGTAAAGAAGAAACTTGATAATACCGTGGTGGATAAATAACACTACTATCTTTTAGTACATCAATTTGTGCTTTTAAGTATTTTTCACCAAGCATAAATAAATAAGTGCTATCACTCAGTTTAGAATCAGAAAGAGGAATCTTAGCCTCAGACACAGTAAGTGCCTGTTGCATTGTACTTTGGCCATTTGTGATACCAAGAGATTTAGCATATTCTGTAATGCCGGCCTCTTTTGCAATTCTCAAGGCATTTTCTAAATTCTCTAATTGAACGGATTTATGAATACTTAAATCACGCTCAAATTTTGTTTTTTCATAATTTAAATCAGTAACCAATTCATTAAAATAAAGTAGAAAATTATCTAATTCTATTTGATAGGCAGATTGATTTATTGTAGAAATAAATTGTGATAACACATTTTGCGCATCAGCCGGTGTCTCAGCATAAAAACTAATTTTATTACCAATTAAATCGGGTTCTTTTTTGCTATCCGGTTTTTTGATCGTGATGTGTTTGGTGATTAATTCAGAAAGGATTTGTGCTTTTTCTGTTTCTGATTTGCCTTCAACTTTTTTCTTATAAAAGTCAGACTGTGCAAAGAATTTTCTTCTTTCATCTAATGATTCAGAAAGTAGATTGAACTGGCTAAATAAATTGCTCGCAGTTGCACCGGCATCAAATTCGCCACCTAAAATTCGCGCATATTCTTTGCGCATCAGAAAATAATCGCCAAGATCCAGGGTTCTTGGTGCGATAACTTCTGCACTTGATGTCCATTGTTCTTTTGCTGTAAACGCATAAACACCGGCAATAGCAGTAAAAATAAAAGAAGAAAGCATAATCCATAGCTTCTTCTTCCAGAGTATGCTGATGAGTTCAATTAGGTCAATTTCATCATTCTTAAGTGATTTTTCGGTCATCTTCTCACCTTATGTTATCAATACACACATAAATTTTGTGAATTCTATAAGAAAAGTCATCCTAAAACAAATTTTATGTTGAAGTTTTGCACATCCCTCACCACCATTAATTCACCTTTCCTTGGCTTATCGTATCGCTTTCCCAACCTACATACTCACCGGAAAATTTTTCCGCCAATCGTTCAAACTGCTCTACATAACGGAAAATATCTTCGTTGTCTAACGTCATTTCCTGTTCGATTTTGACAATATATAACCCTTCGTTGTCATCTTCATCCTCAAAAATCATTGGGGCGCTGCTGTAACTTATCGTATTGTAGGAAAGATCGCTCAAATTGACCTCTTCCATAAACTGGAACATTTGTGGCTCTTCTGCGAAGTGGAAGGTATGCTCAACAAGGTAAGTGTCCGCAAGATCTCTGCCGTTTTGTAGCAACATAGACAAAATTTCTTCTGTCATATTGAGTTTCATTTCTAACGGTGATGGCAATAAAAAATCAAAGTAGGTATCCCAATTTGGATCCTCTTGCACTGTAATCTCCTCAATGTCGTCTTTAAATTGGTCAAGTACATCGAAAAGTGCGGTGGTTTCATCACAATAAAAATAAAGTTTTAAATAGCCTTCAGTGAAAATATGCCCAGCATAAAGCAATTCTGGTAACGCCGAAATTTGCACCAAAATTTTGAATAATTCTTTAACCACTCGATGATGTTCATCTAATGTTGGCAGCGTATTTTCATCCCCCTCATAAGGCAATGAAACCTGTACAATTTTATTGTATTTATCAGGGGTAAATTGTTCAAAAATATCTAAATTCACGGTGCAAGAGGCCATATTGCCGTTGATAACCGTACGGTAATTTTGCCAATGTTGTTCAGGATTTTTTAATGGCATTACTTAAACTCCGCCCAAATAGGTGCATGATCTGATGGTTTGTCCATCGCCCGAATATCAAGAGCAATCCCGGCATCCACGCAATGCGCTGTCAATGCTTTATTTGCCAAAATATGGTCAATGCGTAAACCGCGATTATCCTCAAATCCTTTGGAGCGGTAATCAAACCACGAGAATTTGTCATTTACTGTCGGATTTAAATAACGGAAGGTGTCTTCCAAGCCATACGCATATAAACGCTGATACCATTCGCGCTCTTCCGGCAAGAAGGAACATTTACCGGTGCGCAACCAACGTTTGCGATTTTCTTCGCCGATACCAATGTCCAAATCAGATGGGCTGATGTTCATATCGCCCATAATGATCACCGGGTTTTGTGCATTATGGTCTTGTTCCAAATAACGTTGTAAATCCGCATAAAATTTTTGTTTTGCCGGGAATTTGGTTGGATGTTCGCGGCTTTCACCTTGTGGGAAATAGCCGTTAATCACCGTTAATTGCCCAAATGGCGTGTCTAAGTCAATCATGATAATGCGTTTTTGGGCTTCTTCATCATCGGTCGGGAACCCTTTTCTCACCAATAATGGCTCCTGCTTACTTAACAAAGCCACACCATAATGCCCTTTTTGACCAAAATGATTGACGTGATAGCCAAGATGATCCACCAACTCATAAGGAAAGACTTCATCTGCCACTTTAATTTCTTGCAAGCCGAGTACATCCGGTTGATATTTATTGATGATTTCTTCTAATTGATGTGGTCTTGCTCTTAGTCCGTTGATGTTAAACGACATCACTTTCATATTCATTCCTTATTTAATTGCGTTACTCGCCTACACGTTGCTGAATTCTATCAGCAAACATACCGATACTGATCGCGAAATAATTCGACTTGTTCCAATGCAATAGCGTGCGATAGTTGTTCGACACTAAAAACGCGCGTCCCAATTCACGATCCGGTCTCACCAACCACAGATCCGTTTGAGAAAGTGCGGTCAGTTTTTGCTGCGTTTCCGGCGTTTGGAATTTCAGGCTGACACCTCGATTTAGCCAATCGGTTAAGCGACGCTGTTTCCCCTCTTCCGTGCCGGAGAGTGCCATATCAACCGGCTGGTTCACCGTGACTTCAACGCCCCAAGGCAAATTTGGGTTCCAGCCCTCTGTGTGTAAATAATTGGCAATAGAGGCAAACACATCATAGTGTTCCGTCCAAATATTTTTCATGCCATCGCCATTTCCATCAGCAGCATAATTCAAATAAGAACTTGGCATGAATTGGGTTTGCCCCATGGCTCCCGCCCAAGACCCTAACATTTGGTGCCGTTGGATATGATCCCGTTGTAGCATTTTCATGGCGGCAATAAATTCTTTACTGAATAAGGCTTCGCGGCGACCATCAAATGCCAAGGTAGCCAATACGGATAACACGTCATACTTGCCTTGATAATGACCGAAGCTGCTTTCCATCCCCCACAACGCCATTAAATAATTTTTCGGTACGCCAAATCTTCGACTTGCCTTTTCCAGTTGCGGTAGTTGTGCCCAATATTTTGAGACCGCAATATCCACTTTATTTTGAGTTAACACACGATTTAAGTAATTGGTCGTGCCATTGGGATTGACCGCCGGCGGTGCATTAGGATCACGTTTACGAATTCGTCCCGCTTGTTGATCGTCCAAATCCACAGATTTTTGAATGTAGTTAATGTTATTTTGCGCCTTCAATACCGCCTCCGATACACCTTCTGCGGCGGCTTTACCTTTCAAGAAATTCACATAATCTTGAAAGTTTTCTAAGGTGCGCGGTTTATTGTAGCTCGCATGAAGATCCACACGATGAATCCCGTTGCCTGATGCAGCGGAAGTCACATCACTTGAACAACCGGCTAACGAAAGTGCGGTCAAAATGGAAGAGAGTTTTAAAAAGGTTGTCAATTTCATCATATTATTTTCTCAAAAATGTTTGGTAAATCCGTTTTAATAAGACGGTTGGAACTAAGCGGGAACCAAAGCGCAAAGCAAAGGTAAACAAGCCGGAAAATAAGCCTTGAATACCTAAACGATATTTTAATTTAAATAAACGCCACTCTGCTTTCGCTTGGTTTAAACCACGACGGCGTCCGACCATGCCGTTACCAACACGAGCGTACACCAAAATATCCGGCAAATTCGCCACGTTTTGACCTTGTGCTACAAGCTTAATCCACAGGTAATAATCTTCTTGTAAATCTTCATATCCACCACAATTAATGACCGCACTTTTTTGATACGCCACGGTCATGTGATTGAAAGGACAACGTTTTTGCGTGAATTTCACAATTTCTTGCGCCTCAGTCGGCACATGACGATACGCCACAATGTCGTTCACATTGTCACCAAATTCAGCGATTTGTCCGCCGAAAATAATCGTATCCGGATGTTGCACAATAAACGCCACTTGTTTTTCAAAGCGTTCTGGCACACAAATATCATCGGTATCCATACGAAATACCCAATCATGTGAACAATGTTTTAATCCTTCATTGAGCGCTTTGCCTAAGCCTAAGTTCTTTGGCAACTTCACTAAGTTTAAGGGTAATTTAGTTTCGAATTCAGAAACCACGGCTTCTAATTCTGGCGTTACCGCACCATCAAACACCAACACAATCTCATCTGCTGGATGGGTTTGTGCCACTAAACTTTCAAAACATTCTCTTAAATAGTGTGGATTTTCCTTAACGTATAAGGACATTAAAACTGAAAATTTCATATATCTCCGTAGGATGCAACTTGTTGCATCAAAGTACCGACATAAAAATAAAATTCGTGCAACAAGTTGCACGCTACTTACATAAACCGTTTCAAATTAATTGCCAATTTAGGTGAAATTAAAACAACCAAGGCAATCACCAGCTGCTTAATACTTTTTGTTAATTTAAAAATCTCAAAATAGTAAAAAGCCGCTTTGCGGGATAAATTCATAATATGTGGATAAGCCAACATATATTGTGCGTTGATAGCAAAATGCTTTTCTTGCTCTGCCGTTTTCACATAATGTTCACGGATATAATCAATCGCTTTTTGCGTATTGGTTGTATCAGTCGATACGCTAGAACGCTTGGTATGGAAAGTACAATAAGTCAACGGCTCTGCCACTTTGCACGCTTTAAACGTAGGATCTTGTACAAGCTTCAACAAGAAATCATAGTCTTCCAAGGAACGAAGTGCGGTGGATAATCCGCCGATTTTTAAAAACAGATCTTTTTTCACCCCAATCATTGGCATACCACCAATTTTATTCGCCAATAAAATTCGCTCTACGCTAATCTCTTGCGGCTCAATGGGGGTTGTCACATAGCTAAAACCTTCATTGACCATTTCGCATTTAGCCGGATGATAAATAAAATTCACATCGGAATGCTCAGCAATCACATCGGCTAATTTCTGACATTTATCATTTGCAAAACGATCATCGTCATCAAGGAATAACAGCCATTCATTATCGGCATTTCTTGCCCCAATATTACGGCTTTCTGCCGCGCCTTGATTGGTTTCGTTACGAATCACTTTAACCGCAAATGGATACGATTGTGTCACTTCAACGGGTTCTTTAGAACAATCATCCACAATCACCACATCAAAATTATAAGTGGTTTGCTTGGTTAAACTTTCCAATAACGCAGGAATTTCTTCTTTCCGATTATAAGAAGGCACGATGATACTAAACATCTTTCGGCTCCTTTTGTTTAAATAAAATAAGCTGCTTACCGTGAGTGCCAAAAAGCGATAAGAACATCAGCATGACAAACATAATACCCGGGAAAGCAAAGGTATCGGCTTTGATGTTACAAAATGCCAAAATCACAAAGGCAGAAAGAATAAATTTCCAGCTGCCATCAAACCAGTTTAAGGCGACTTTGCGCACAAAATAGAATGTCACGGCAAAACACACTAAGGCATAAGATACGCCACCATAAAGAATTTGGCGTAAGAAACCGGAATCCGTATGTCCATAATAACGTCCAACTTCTAACTCACCTGTCATGTACATGCCATCGCCATAAATGAACTGCTTGAGTGTTGGCATAAAGAGGTGGTTTTTCATTAAGGTATCCGTGGAGGAACTCACAAATCCCGCACCGTGTAGCAGATTAATCACGGGTTCTAACGCATGGGCCACATAAGGATTTTCCGGTAGGAAATACGCCAGTAACAACACTAAAAACGCAAAAGAAATTAATGCCGGAAGATACCGCACTTTGAAATACACGAGAATGCTCACGACCGATAATAGTAGAAATGTACGTCCTGAAATCAATCCAATACATAGCATAAAAAAGACTAAAACACTTGGAAGCGTATTATGTTTAGCATTGTAAGCCAGCAAAAAATGCAACAGCATTAAATAGAATAAACTCAGCTGAAAAAAGGCGGTTGCGGTGATGTTATATAAGCGATACTCCTGCTCTGAACCATAAAAACGTGCAGGCAACACCGCATTGGTTGAAAGCAAGAAATCAATCATAAATGATGCGCCCAGTAAGCCAATCACGCCTACGATAAACTGCACCACCACGCCAATTTGCAAATCACGCACCACGTTCTGTTGACCATTTACATTGGCGTAAAAGGCATTATAAAGCCCCACACCAAAGATAAATAAAATCAGCGCTTTCACATACATGATGATGACGGAAAGATCTTTTGTCCCATTAAGCAGTAACGGAATCACACTGAAAACAATCAATCCACCTAAGACAGCCAGACTGTCTAACGGCAGAATGATGCCTTGCGGTTTCTGCTTTTTAACGTACTGATACGCCAACACAACCAATGCGGCGAGGCCTGCGACAAATGACATTCGTACAACATGAAACAGCCAAGGATCGTAAAGATAAAAAAGGTTAAAAAGTGCGGTCATTTTTTACGTTATTTTCCTAAATTTTTTTTCACTGCTAAGATTTTTTTGAGCGGATATTTCATTAATTTCTTCACCCAATTATTGGATTTTGAACCACGAATCGCTTCCAAATTACTCACTAATTGTGGGTTTTCAATCGCAATAAGCGGGCGAACCACTTTGTTATTAATCTGGAATTGGGTTTCAAATAATAAGAAATCATCGGCAAGCCAAAACGGTTTTTCCTGTTCAAGTTGTTTTAAAAATGCACGTGCCGCGGATTTTTTAATTAAATATGCCACCGTGCCGGCAAAATAACTTTTATACGGATACGCGACGGTAACATCGCCAACGGTTTGACGTAAAAAAGAAAAGGTGGTTGGATAATTAATCTCTAATTCCACATCGTCAAATTCCGCAATTTTGGATTGTCCAATTAATACAATATCCGCATCGCATTTTTCAGTTAAAAGTGCGGTCGTTTTTGGCGATAAATTTGCATTGAACAAGGCATCATCTTCACAGATCAATGCATAGTCATTCTCTGCCACATTTTGATCTTCTACGATCTGACGATAAACCGCTAAATGGCTTAATGTACAACCAATTTCGCCTTTTGTGACGCTGCGTCCATAATGCTGCTCAAACTTCGTTGGATTAAACACCTCTGCCAACGCATCCCATTCTTTTTGCATGGTATTAATCGCTGAAAAAACCGCGAAATCGGCGGTATCGGGTTGAGCGAAAAACAGCTCACGGCGCTGAACATCTTTATCAAGTGAAATCAAATATTTATTCATAATTATCTCAGTTAAAATCCATTTCCCATTTGATGCTATTAAGGGGAAATAGTTGCATAAAAGATTGCTGATTATACTAAAGAAATCTATAATCCCCCACCTATTTTACGGCAAAAACACAAGTTCGATTTTCCCGATGTCCAACAAAACCATTGCTAAAAATACCCTCTTTCTTTATGTCCGTATGTTATTTAATATGGGCGCGATGCTGTATATCTCACGCGTGGTGTTGCGCGTATTAGGCGTGGAAGATTTCGGGATCTACAACATTGTCATGGGCGTGGTGATTTTATTCTCTTTCTTTAACGGCACCATGACCGCCACCACACAACGCTTCATTAACGTAGAAAAAGCCTCAAACGACAGCAAGCGCATCAATAAAGTGTTTAACATCAGTATTCTCAATCACTTATTGATTATGTTAGTCGTGGTGATCTTGGCGGAAACTGTCGGGCTGTGGTTTCTTAATCATAAATTAATTATTCCTGCCGCGCGTATGCAAGCGGCCAATCTTGTTTATCAGGTTGCATTGATCATTGCCTTGATTGAAATTATCAAAGTGCCTTTTAACGCCATGATTGTCGCCCATGAACGCATGTCTTTCTATGCTTGGCTGGGATTGGCAGAAACCGCCTTTAAACTGACAGCGATTTTTATCTTGATGCATATCGAACACTACGACAAACTGATTTCTTATAGCCTCTTGTTGTTGTGTGTCAGCCTATTGGTGTTTACCCTTTATTTTCGTTTCACACGCAAAGCGTTCTACACAGAAACCCGTTTCCATTTTGAGAAAGATTTACATACCACCAAAGAAATGATGAGCTTTTCCGGCTGGATGCTGGTGGGACAACTCGCTTATGTAGGTTCAACACAAGGGCTGAATATGGTGACCAACCTGTTCTTCGGTGTTGCCGCAAATGCGGCGGTGGGCATTGCGACGCAAGTGGATACCGCCGTGTATAGTTTTGTGAATAATTTCCAAGTGGCATTTAACCCGCAACTGGTGCAATCCTATGCGGCAAAAGACTATGAGCGAAATAAAAAGTTGATCTTGGGCACCTCAAAATATTCTTTTTATTTAATTGCCATTTTATCCGCGCCGGTACTGTATTTCAGCCACACATTGCTGACATTATGGCTGGGCGATCATGTGCCAATATATACCGATAAACTCGTACAAGCCACGCTTGTTTGCTCCCTCATCAGTGCCATGGCGGGGTCATTCTGGATGACGGCGTTAGCCATAGGTTCTAAAACCATTAAACAATACAACGTTATCTTGGCGATTATCGATCTTTGCACCGTGCCGCTTGCCTATTATCTGTTTACCTTAGGCTACAATCCGGTCTATGCCTTTATTGGAAAATTCTGCACCGCACTTTTCATGCAGCTTTATCGCCTCTACTTTATAAACAAAAGAATTAAATTTAATCGCAAAGAATTTGTCTCATACTTAACAAATATTAGCTTGGTTTTCGCCTTATTATTAGGCTTAATTTATTTCTCGGATACCCAACGCACTTATTCATTCTTTGAATTCGTGGGAGAAGCTATCCTGCTTGAAGTTGTGTTAATTTCAGTGATTCTCATAATGGGTCTCAACAAATCTGAAAAAGACTTTTTATTTAGCTATTTAAGAAAAAGAGTGAAAAGATGAATCAACAACTCATTGATTTAAAAAACAAATTAGCCCCGATTGCAGATTTAATCAAAGATAAAAACGATGTTTTTTATCTTGATTATCCATTGCATTTAAACGTGGGCGATTTATTGATTTATCACGGAACAGAACAGTTTTTTACGGATCACAATATTCATGTCACCTTAAAACGCAGTGAATTTGATGTGGACATTGAAGAACTGAAACAAAAAATCACACCAAACACCACCATTTTATTACACGGTGGTGGTAATTTCGGCGATCTTTATCCACAGCACCAAAATTTACGGGAAACCATTATACGGACATTCCCGAATAATCGGGTGATTGTGTTACCACAAACCCTTTTCTATAAAAGCCAAGAAACGTTGGAAAAATCCGCCGCACTTTTCAGGCAGCATCAAGACTGTCATTTGCTGGCACGAGATGAAAGAACGGCAAATGCCTTTAAACAGTTTTCACCAAACGTATATTTATCACCAGACATGGCACATGAACTGTACGGCACGTTACCGACAAAAAATACCCAAACCGGGCAATCCCTTTATTTCTTACGCAAAGACATTGAAGCCAGCGATATTGAAAAAAATATTACGGAAAAATTGCCTGCCGGTAGCCATATTAAAGATTGGGATGACATTTTATCCGGTCAGGATGACTTCGTCTTGGCAGTAAGCTGGCGTTTAGCAAAATTTGCCAAGCGGCACAATATCAGTTGGCTAAAAGATCTTGTTCATCAATACTGGAAAAACTATACCTTACGTATTGTACAACGGGTAGCCAAAAACTTCCTAAGTTATGACAACATCACCACCACCCGTCTTCACGGCCATATTTTTTCTTGTCTATTGGAAATTCCAAACGTGGTTTGTGATAACTCTTACGGCAAAAACACCGGCTACGCCAATTTATGGACAAGAACATTGGATTTCGTTGCGTTTTATCGATAAGAAAATGGCGTGGAATACGCCTTTTTCTTGTTGAAGCAGGTTCTTTATTGTGCAATAATTTGTACAACTTTTGTATAAGGAACAACCAATGAACGTCATCAGTTATTCAGCCTTCCGCGCGGAATTAGCCACAACACTCGACCAAGTCGTTGCTAATCACAGCCCGGTTATGATCACCAGACAAAATGGCAAACATGCCGTTGTCATGAGCTTAGAAGATTTTGCTGCTTATGAAGAAACGGCTTATTTATTGCGTAGCCCTAAAAACCGTAACCGATTATTAGAATCCCTTCAGCAATTAAATTCAGGTAACGTCATTGAACGAGAATTGCAAGAATGATTTTAGCTTGGACAGAAAACGCTTGGGATGATTATCTCTATTGGCAACAAACCGATAAAAAAACGTTATCTCGTATTCATAAATTAATTCAAAACATTCTCAGAACCCCTTTTGAGGGATTAGGCGATCCTGAACCGCTAAAACATCAATTAAGTGGTCTTTGGTCAAGAAGAATAGATAGAGAACATCGAATTGTTTATCATATTTCTGATACGCACTTAACGATCATTCAATGTCGCTATCATTATTAATACGTTTATTAACACTATGTTTGAACTCAAAAAACTCATCACAGCCATGATGCTACCGCCATTTAATATTTTGATTTTATGGCTATTCTCGCTTTTATTTTCAGTCTTTAAATACAAAACACTAAGCCGCCTTTGTGCTTTTTCCGGCATTGTGTTGCTCTATCTGGTCAGCATTCCCTATACGGCACAAACGTTAAAAGACAGCTTAGTCACCGAAGATCATTTAACCTTAAACGATTATAAACAAGCACAAGCCATTGTTTTATTGGGCGGTGGCGTGCGTGATAGCAAAGAACTCTATGCGCCACTGGCGTCTTCTGCTACACAGCTGGAACGTTTGCGCTACGCGGCTTACTTACAAAAAGAAACGCAACTGCCCTTGTTGATTAGCGGTGTCAGCCCGACCGGTGCCTCAGAAGGCAAGGTTTCTGCCCAAGAATTACAGGCTTTCTTTAATGTGCCGACGAAATGGCTAGAAGAAAAATCTTTAACCACCAAAGAAAATGCCTTATACACCCGTCAATTACTAGAAAAAGAAGGCATCCATAAAATCATTCTGGTGACGAATGAATGGCATATGCAACGGGCAAAACTCTTGTTTCAACAGCAAGGCTTTGATGTCTTGCCGGCAAGCGTAGGCGAAGGCATTACACCTGACTCTTACGGATTAAACATGATGCACTTTGTGCCTCAAGCCGGTGCAATGGCAAAAAATATGCAATTACTGAAAGAGTGGATCGGCTATCTCAAAGAGAAATAATGTCTCTGTTTTTCTCACCGCACTTTTAATCAATTCCTCGTAAAAATGCGCCCTTCTTCAGGCGCATTTTTTATATCCATTTATCTTTTATTTGCGATCAGGTTCACAAAACTCGAGGATATTTTTCATGAGTCTCGCCGCCTTGTTTTAGGATAATTTTTATTTCAAGGTCTCCTTATGCGCTATTTTAAACTTTTCTTTAGTCTGGTCTTTTTTAGCATTTCTTGTCACGCCGAAAAACCTGATTTAATGTTGTTAGAAAACTATAAAGATCAAAACGTGGTTGGATGGGTGATGAGTGAAAAATTGGATGGTGTGCGTGGCTATTGGGACGGCAAACAGTTTTTTACTCGAGGTGGAATAACACTATCGCCACCAAAGGATTTTTTAGCGGAATTTCCTTCGTTTGCCATTGATGGCGAATTATTTAGCCAACGTGATCAATTTGCGGAAATTTCCTCGATTGTTCGTTCTCAACAAGATAAAGGTTGGCATAAATTAAAACTTCATGTATTTGATGTGCCTGATGCCAAAGGCAATTTATTTGAACGCTTAGCGCAATTAAAAATCTATTTGGCACAACACCCAACGGCGCCCATCGAAATCATCGAACAAATTCCGATTGAAAGTCCACAACATATCCGTCAATTTTTACAACAAGTGGAACAACAAAAAGGCGAAGGTATTGTGATTCGTAACCCCAATGCGCCTTACGAAAGAAAACGCAGCGCACAAATTCTCAAATTAAAGACCGCACTTGATGAAGAATGCACGGTGATTGC
>CAUQGU010000019.1:0-26112 GCA_963517645.1 uncultured Haemophilus sp.
TTTCTTCGCCTGTACGAACACGGATCACGCGTTCTACATCATAAACAAAGATCTTACCATCACCGATTTTGCCTGTTTGGCAAGTTTCAACAATGGTTTCAAGACATTGTTCAAGCAAATCATCTGGCACGACAATTTCGATTTTCACTTTAGGCAGAAAATCCACCATATATTCCGCACCACGATAAAGCTCTGTATGCCCTTTTTGACGACCAAAACCACGGACTTCAGTCACCGTCATACCGCTAATGCCAATATCAGATAGATTTTCACGCACATCATCTAATTTAAATGGCTTAATAATGGCTTCAATTTTTTTCATCTTATTTCTCCAAATTTTCGCGACGTGCGGCTTTCGGTCGGAAGCTTGTAATCACTTCAGGCTTGGTATCAATATAAATACCATCGATTAATTGCAAACAGTAAGGCACCGCACTAAAAATTCCTTTCACTAAGACCTTACCTTGCTCATCTTTCACGCCTTCTAAAGTTTCTTTGATGGCTTTTGGCTGCCCAGGTAAGTTCAAGATTAGGCTATTTTTACGAATCACACCAACTTGACGAGATAAAATCGCTGTCGGTACAAAATGCAAACTCACTTGACGCATTTGCTCGCCAAAGCCAGGCATTTCACGATCGGCTACCGCTAACGTTGCGTCAGGTGTCACATCACGTTTTGCAGGCCCTGTCCCGCCCGTGGTGAGCACTAAATGACAATGGTGCTCATCCACTAATTCTTTCAACGTTTGTTCAATTAATGGCTGCTCATCTGGAATTAATCGAGTTTCCACTTCAAAAGGATCCACCAATGCTTGTTCTAACCATTGTTGTAATTCGGGAATCCCTTGATCTTGATACACACCACTTGATGCGCGATCTGATACGGAAACCAAACCTATTTTTAAAAGTGCGGTCATTTTTTTCCTCATTTTTATACGCTATAAACAGCGTCATTCTACCCTATTTTATCTTTTACCAAAGCATAAAAAAGCCATTTAGCTTTCACTAAATGGCTTTTCATTTTACAAATTATTGTCTGGCTTGAACTTTGCCATCCACATAATCCACTGTGACCACTTTACCTGGTAATAATTGACCAGATAGAACTTGTTGTGCCAAGCTGTTTTCGATCTCTTGTTGGATTGCACGTTTTAATGGACGAGCCCCATAAATTGGGTCATAACCCACTTCACCAATGAAATCTAATAACGCTTCGGTAAACACTAATTCGTAACCACGAGTTTCCATACGTTTTGCTAAGCGCTCTAATTGGATACTTGCAATCGCACGGATATTTTCTTTACCAAGCGGATGGAATACCACAGTTTCATCAATACGGTTGATGAATTCCGGACGGAAATGTTGGCTCACCACTGACATCACTAAGGCTTTCATTTCACCATAGCTTTCGTCTTTGCTACCTTGGATTAAATCAGAACCCAAGTTAGAGGTCATAATCACCACGGTGTTACGGAAGTCTACAGTACGACCTTGACCATCAGTTAAACGACCATCATCCAATACTTGTAATAAGATATTGAATACATCCGCATGGGCTTTTTCCACTTCATCCAACAAAATTACCGAATATGGACGACGACGAACTGCTTCAGTTAAGTAACCACCTTCTTCATAGCCTACGTAGCCTGGAGGCGCACCAACCAAACGAGATACGCTGTGTTTTTCCATAAACTCTGACATATCAATACGCACCATCGCATCTTCGCTGTCAAAGAGGAATTTCGCTAAAGTTTTGCAAAGCTCGGTTTTACCTACACCAGTTGGACCTAAGAATAAGAAAGAACCAATTGGGCGGTTAGGATCTGAAAGCCCTGCACGGCTACGACGAATTGCGTTAGCGACGGCATCAACTGCTTCTTCTTGACCGATCACACGTTTGTGCAATTCTTCTTCCATGCGTAAGAGTTTTTCTTTCTCACCTTCCATCATTTTAGAAACTGGAATGCCTGTTGCTTTAGAAAGTACTTCCGCAATTTCTTCATCTGTCACACGATAGCGTAATAGGCTCATTTCTTTGCCTTCACCGGTTTCAGCGGCTGCAAGTTGTTTTTCCAATTCAGGAATACGACCATATTGAAGCTCAGACATTTTGCTTAAATCGCCAGCACGACGCGCTTGTTCCATTTCAGTTTTCGCCGCATCTAACTCTTGTTTGATGTGTTGAGAACCTGAAAGCGCCGCTTTTTCTGATTTCCATACTTCTTCAAGTTCAGCATATTCACGTTCTTTATCAGAAAGTTCTTTTTCTAACATTTCTAAACGTTTACGGCTGGCTTCGTCTTCTTCTTTTTGTAATGCCTGTTGTTCCAATTTTAATTGGATGATACGGCGTTCAAGACGATCGAGTGGCTCTGGTTTAGAGTCAATTTCCATACGGATACTAGAAGCCGCCTCATCGATTAAGTCGATGGCTTTATCCGGCAATTGACGATCGGAAATATAACGATGTGAAAGCGTTGCTGCTGCCACGATTGCCGGGTCAGTAATATCTACATGGTGATGGATCTCATAACGCTCTTTCAAACCACGTAAGATCGCAATGGTATCTTCCACGCTTGGCTCGTCCACAAAGACTTTTTGGAAACGACGCTCAAGTGCCGCATCTTTCTCGATATATTGACGATATTCGTCTAGTGTTGTCGCACCCACACAGTGTAATTCACCACGTGCTAAACTTGGTTTTAATAAGTTACCTGCATCCATCGCACCGTCAGTTTTACCTGCACCAACCATGGTATGGATTTCATCAATAAAGAGGATCACACGACCTTCTTCTTTTGCAAGTTCATTTAATACCGCTTTTAAACGTTCTTCAAATTCACCACGGTATTTAGCACCTGCAATCAATGCCCCCATATCTAAAGAAAGCACACGTTTGTTTTTTAAGCCTTCAGGTACTTCACCATTAACAATACGTTGTGCCAAACCTTCCACGATAGCGGTTTTACCTACACCAGGCTCACCGATTAATACTGGGTTGTTTTTGGTACGACGTTGCAATACTTGAATGGCGCGACGAATTTCTTCATCACGACCAATCACCGGGTCGAGTTTGCCACTTTCAGCTCGAGCTGTTAAATCAATCGTATATTTTTCAAGAGCTTGTCTACTTTCTTCTGCATTTTGATCGTTCACGCTTTGTCCTCCGCGAATATGTTGAATCGCTTGTAAAATTTGTTCTTTTTTCGCACCACATTTTTTCAAAATGTCATTTAATGCACCTCGCTCTTCAAGCGCCGCTAATAAGAACAATTCACTGGAAATAAATTTATCTTGTTTTTGTTGTGCTAATTTGTCACATAAATTCAATAAGTTGAGTAATTGACGAGAAATTTGCACGTCACCGCCGTTACCCGATACTTGTGGCAATTTATTCAATTCGGCGTTTAATTCATTACGTAATAACGCGACATTCACACCACTTGCTGTCAAAATCGGTGCAATTGAACCGTCTTGTTGATTTAAAAGTGCGGCCAATAAATGCACTGGTTCGATAAACTGATTGTCTTTACCAAGCGCTAATGACTGTGCTTCACTAAGTGCTTGTTGGAATTTAGTGGTAAATTTTTCAATATTCATATCTTATCTTCTCCTGCATAAAATCCTTGGGGTCATCCCCTTTATGAGTTATTAAATAAGACCCTTTTTTGGTATTTCAAGAGAAAAAATCAACAATTTTTAATTTTTTCTATCAAACTTTACTTCTTGATAGGTTTAAGCGACTAAGATTTGATGAAGTGGCACGTCCCACGCTTCAGTTGGAAGCTGTTCGACTTGCTGACATTGATGAGCTAATCCCACAGGGATAAAAGAAGCATTTTGCCAATTTTGTAAGGTGCGATCATAAAAACCACCGCCCATACCTAGACGATTTCCTTGTTTATCAAACGCGACGAGTGGCGTAAAAAGAATATCTAATTCATCCAAAGGCAATACGTTTTGCACATTGAGTTTTGGCTCCAAAATGCCAAATTTATTTTTCAGCATTGGTGTATCTGGCAAATAACGCAAGAACAAAAGATGATTAGGATTGAAAGGGTGCAATACCGGCAAATAAACGTGCTTATCTTGTGCCCAAAGGGTTTTGATAAGTTTATCCGTGGAGATTTCACCATCAAAGGAAACATACAGGGCAATATGCTGTGCATTTCGTTCTTCAATTAATGCGAGAGCTTGTTGAGTGATGGAGTCTTCCGCCTGTTGCTGCTGAAATGCGGTCAAATTTGCTCGTGTTTTACGAATTTGCTGACGAAGCTGATTGCGAAGCGTTTGCTGTGTTGATTTCATTCGATTGGAAAGAATGGATTTTAAAGGAAGGTCCCAGAGTGCCGCTACGAGTAGTAGTCCTTGAACCCGACGGTCCAAGGAAACCGGTAAGGCCATTTTTAGGTTTCTTTAGTCCAATGACGAAGTCAAAGGTCAAGCCTACACACCAATGGCGGGAAACCGATTTATAAAGTTCTAAGTATCGGCTCAGGGACATAACCCATCCACGAACACCCCAGGAAATCTTTTAAATTTATACTAGCTCAATTTGATTGGTTTGACTAGCCTTTATTTGAATAATTTTGCTTATTCAAGCACGTCCCACAAGGGACGGGATTATTTTTTAACCGGTTGAATTAAATCAGACTCTTCCGGTTTTTTCACATCTGCAAATTGTTTATCTTTATTCGCATCGATGACTTGTTGAGTTTGGCTCGCTAATTGTTGTAAACCCATTTTATCATAGGCTTCTTTCATTAAGAATAACCCTTCGTAAGTCGCTTTTGCATCTGGATATTGTTGTAACATACCGACTACGCGGTTTGATACCGCAACCCACGCATCACGTTTTGCATAGAATTTTGCAATTTCTAATTCATGACGTGCCAATGAATCTTTGATATACGCCATACGTGCTACTGCATCTTGTGAATATGGGCTATTTGGGAACGCACGCACTAAGCTTTGGAAGTTTGAAAACGCCGTTTTCATTGAAGTTGTTTCACGCGTTGCACGATCGATACCAAAGAAATCTTGAATCATATTATCGGCCGTTGCTAAGTTTGTTAAACCCGCCATATACACTGCATAGTCACGGTTTGGACTTTGTGGGAATTGCTGTAAGAAGTTATCTACGGTAACCAACGTTGCTGTGTAATCTTGTGTTTTATAGTTTGCATAAATTAAATCAAGCATTGCTTGTTCTTGGTAAGTACTACCAGGGAAACGCTCTGTCGCTGCTTTTAAATAACGAATCGAGTCAGAATAGCTTCCTTCTTGTAATGCAGCCGCGCCTTTTGCATAAAGCTCATCAACAGAAGCTTGCTCCACTTCTTTATTACCACTGCTGCAAGCTGCAATAGCGAATGAGGTAAGTGCAATAAGCGCGAGAGATTTTATTTTACGCATTCTTTTTTCCTTAATTTTTACGAAAATCAATAAATAAGTTACAATTAACGAATATTGTATAGAACATTACACAATAAGCCAACTTTTTAAATTTTTAGATGGATTTTTTATGCCACAAATGACCTTAACGGCTGAAATTCAGCCCGAGCAAATGGGACAGCGCTTAGACCAAACCCTCGCAGAGTTGTTCCCTGAATATTCCCGTTCGCGTTTAAAAACCTGGATTGAAGCAAAACAGGTAAAAATGAACGGTGAAATTGCCGATATTCCACGTGCAAAAGTTTATGGCGGAGAGCAAATTGAAATTTCGGTAGAAGTGGAAGATGAAAACCGTTTTGAGCCGCAAAACATTCCGCTCAATATCATTTATGAAGATGACGATATTATCGTGATTAACAAACCTAAAGATCTCGTGGTTCACCCCGGTGCGGGCAATCCAAATGGCACGGTACTTAACGCGCTACTCTATCACTATCCACCTATTGCAGAAGTACCGCGCGCAGGGATTGTGCATCGTTTAGATAAAGACACAACAGGTCTAATGGTTGTTGCCAAAACCATTCCAGCACAAACGAAGCTTGTGCGTGATTTACAAAAACGTAAGATCACTCGTGAATACGAAGCCGTTGCAAGTGGTATTATGACTAAAGGTGGCACAGTAGATCAGCCAATGGCTCGTCACGCCACCAAACGTACATTGATGGCGGTTCACCCAATGGGCAAACCGGCTGTGACGCACTATCGCATCATGGAGAATTTCCGTAATTACACCCGCTTACGCTTACGTTTAGAAACGGGTCGTACTCACCAAATTCGTGTGCACATGGCACATATTGCACATCCATTATTAGGTGATCAAACTTACGGAGGCCGTCCTCGCCCACCTAAAAATGCAAGCGAAGCTTTCACTGAAGTGCTACGTAATTTTAAACGCCAAGCCTTACATGCGGTTATGTTGCGTTTAGCTCACCCAATTACAGGTGAAATGATGGAATGGTATGCCCCATTGCCGGATGACTTTGTCGAATTACTGCATGCCCTAAAAGCGGATTACCTCGAACACAAAGACGAATTGGATTATTAAGATGAAAACCATTGTTCCAAACTGGAATGTTCCACCACATATCCAAGCTTTTACAACCACAAGAGAAGGTGGCGTAAGCCTGCCGCCTTTCGATAGTTTCAATTTGGGTGATCATGTCGAAGATGATAAAAGTGCGGTCAAAACTAACCGCACTTTACTGGTCGAAAAATTTAATCTGCCACATTTCCCGTTGTTTTTAACTCAAACGCACAGCATTCGTGTGATTACGGTGCCTTATGAGGGCAATGATTTAGAGGCTGATGCGGTTTATACCAATCAACCTAACCAAGTATGTTTGGTGATGACAGCTGATTGCTTGCCGGTTTTATTCACCAATAAGCAAGGGACTGAAGTAGCTGCGGCACATGCTGGCTGGCGTGGACTCTGTGATGGTGTATTAGAAGAAACCGTGAAATGTTTCCAATCTGCCCCCGAAGAGATTATTGCGTGGTTTGGACCTGCGATCGGACCTAATGCGTTCCAAGTAGGAAAAGAAGTGATTGAGCAATTTATGGCTTTTGACCCGGTTGCAGAAACGGCTTTTCGATCCGATCCGAATGAAGTAGGAAAATACCTCGGCAATCTTTATCAAATCGCCACACAACGCCTCAACAAATTAGGGATTACCCAAATTTACGGTGGGGAGCATTGTACCTTTACTGAAAAAGAGACCTTCTTTTCCTATCGTCGAGATGGCAAAACAGGTCGAATGGCGAGTCTAATTTGGATAAAAAAATAAACGCCTAAATACAACAAACCGCACCTTAAAGTGCGGTTTATTTTTGGCTTATTCTGAATAGTTTTCGAACCAACTTTCTAAAATCAAGCAAGCAGAAATCCCATCCACTTTACCTTTATTGAGAGCGCGATAACC
This sequence comes from uncultured Haemophilus sp., assembly GCA_963517645.1. GTDB lineage: Bacteria > Pseudomonadota > Gammaproteobacteria > Enterobacterales > Pasteurellaceae > Haemophilus_D. The sequence goes on from CAUQGU010000019.1 coordinate 7,374, forward strand.
GCCACGCTGGAAAATTTCATCTCGAGCAGAAACCGTCGTTAAGCGCTCATCTTGCAGTTCTACTTTGATACCGAAACGACCATTTAAGCGATTAGCAAATTTTTTCGCACGAAGTGTTAAATCTTGCTCGGTACCATCCATATTTAAAGGCAATCCCACCACAATGACATCGGGTTTCCAATCTTTTAAGCATTTCTCAATAGCATCCCAGTTTGGAATGCCATCTTGCGCTTTAAATGCAGGCAAGGCTTGCGCCGTACCGGTGATACTTTGCCCGACCGCACAACCAATACTTTTTGTGCCAAAATCAAACGCAATTGCCATGATGCCCATTAACTATGCCCCACTTGTGAAAAGACGAAATTATGAGGATTAATCCCTAATAATTGATTCGCGGCAGGATAACGATCTTCATAAATCGTTTCAAATAAAATGGTGTCTGAAGCAGGTGCCACTAACCACGCATTATCTGCAATCTCTTGTTCTAACTGTCCAGCTGTCCAACTTGCACAACCGAGAGCAACAAGATATTTTTCGGGCGCATCCTCTGAACCAAAGGTTTCTACAATATCTGCCGAAGTGGTGAGATACATCTCATCGGTAATTTTATAACTATGCTCAAATTCTTTCGCGGTTTTCTTATGCAGAATAAAACCACGCTCAGAATGCACTGGACCACCCGCAAGCACAAGTTCATTGCTAAAAGTGCGGTCATTTTTCATCATAAAATTCATTTTTGAATACAGTTCAGCAATGCTTAAATCGGTGGGTTGATTAATCACTAAACCCATCGAACCTTGCTCATTATGCTCGCACATATACACCACGGTATTTTGGAAATAATCCTCCAACTGTGGCATCGCAATTAAAAATTGCCCTTGTAAATCCATCATTATCCCAAATCTCCAAAACAAATTTGCAACGCACTAATGGCTGCTAAAGAAGCCGTTTCTGTGCGTAGCACACGCTTTCCTAATAAAATTTCTGTAAATCCTTGTTGTTCAGTTTGTGCGATTTCTTGAGGTGATAAACCACCTTCAGAACCAATAAGTAAACGAACCCCTTCTTTTGAAATTGAAGGTAAGGTTTTAATAGAATATTGGGCTCTTGGATGTAAATTCAATTTCAGTGTACCATCATTTTCTGCACACCAATCTTGTAATTTCATTAACGGACGAATTTCTGGTACAACATTACGGCCACATTGTTCACAAGCCGCAATGGCAATTTTTTGCCATTGTTGGATTTTCTTATCCATGCGTTCACCATCCAACTTCACCCCACAGCGTTCCGACCACAATGGTGTAATCACATTTACGCCCAACTCTACTGATTTCTGAATGGTAAATTCCATTCGATCGCCACGTGAAATAACCTGCCCTAAATGAATCGGTAAATTCGACTCTTTATCACTTAATTCACAACCAAGAATTTCCACTTTAACGGCTTTTTTGCTCGCTTCAATAATTTTTGTTGGATAAATATGATTACTTCCATCAAATAATTCAATTTGCTCACCTTCAGTCATACGCAGTACACGTCCTACGTGATTAGCCGCATCCTCTGAAAGTTGGCAAGTAGATTGATTTTTAAGGGATTTTGGATGATAAATTCTTGGAATACGCATAATATTGAGTCTTTGATATAAGGAAAAAGTGCAGTCATTTTCAACCGCACTTTTAATATTATTCTGTTGCTAAATTTTTCGGTAAACTTTCTAAAATGGCTCGCCAATAAGCGGACGTCACTTGCTTATGTTTACGAATACATTCCACCACTAAATCAGATTGACCACTTTCACAAATATCTCGCAATTCAACATAGAAATCATGCGTGACTTGGCGATGTTTTTCTTCGCTGAAAAACAATAAACCAATTTTATGATAAACCCCACGTAAACTATTAAAAATCAAACGATAGAAAGGTTTATTCGCCATTACTGTAAATTGACGAAACAACGCATAATCAAATTCCATGTAGCTTTCAGCGGTATTCTCTAAAGCATCCATTCCTTTGAACAAGGCGGCAGAAGCTTTAGGCGAATTTTTTACGGCTTCATAAATATAAGATTCCGACATGCGACTACGCAATGACAACATATTTTCAATAATTAACGGCGCACTTTGGCGATCTAAGGTAATTAAGGTTTCAATGATGCTTGGACCAGCTGTATCCCAAATATCATTGACTTTTGTCGGCTTGCCGTGTTGAATGGTAAGCCAGCCATCACGAGCCAAACGCTGCAATACTTCGCGTAATGTGGTGCGTGTTACACCAATTTTATCAGCTAAATCACGCTCAGAAGGAAGATTGGTGCCTGCGGGAAATACATTATCCCAAATACTTCTAACAATATATTCTTCGGCAAGAGCGGCTGGGCTTTGAGCCCGTAAAAGGGTATTATCTGTTTGCATGAGTATGAAATAAATATAAAAAAGTCTAAAAAGATCAAAAAAATGTGATTTATTCAATAAATCTTCAACTGGTCTATTATCCTTTAAAGCAGTATATATTACAATGACAGGACTATAAAAAAACGGAGTTCGATATGACTTACACACAAGCATTCATGAAAAACTTTCTGGGCGCGAGTCCAGATTGGTATAAATTGACGATTATTGCCTTCTTGGTAATTAACCCGATTTTATTCTTTTTCGTCAGCCCATTTATTGCTGGCTGGGTTCTCGTCGCCGAATTTATTTTCACCCTTGCCATGGCATTAAAATGCTATCCTCTTCAACCTGGTGGTTTATTAGCATTTGAGGCTATTGCCATTGGCATGACAAATGCTGAGCACGTAAAAGCGGAGATCATGGCAAACTTTGAAGTGGTGTTACTTTTAATCTTCATGGTGGCCGGTATTTACTTTATGAAGCAACTTTTGCTTTATGTCTTCACCAAATTATTAGTGCGTATTCGTTCTAAAATCGTCCTCTCTTTAGCATTCTGTTTCAGTGCAGCATTTCTTTCAGCGTTCTTAGATGCGCTTACTGTTGTGGCTGTAATCATCAGTGTTGCCATGGGTTTCTATGGGGTTTATCACAAAGTGGCATCAGGGAAAAATCTACAGGATGCAGTTGATATTGCCGATGATAACAAAATCAAAAATCATGAAACTCTCGAAAAATTCCGCTCTTTCTTACGTAGCTTAATGATGCATGCCGGTGTGGGTACTGCACTCGGTGGTGTAATGACCATGGTGGGCGAACCACAAAACTTAATCATTGCAGAACAAGCTAAATGGAATTTCATTGAATTTTTCTTCCGTATGGCACCAGTGACAGTCCCTGTATTTATCTGTGGATTACTCACTTGTATTTTAGTCGAAAAATTTAAATTATTCGGCTATGGTGAAAAACTACCGGAAGAAGTATGGCAAGTCTTAGCGGATTTAGATCGTGAAAATGCACAAAAAATGTCTAAACAAGATAAGATTCGCCTTTCTGTCCAAGCAGTTATCGCGGTTTGGTTGATCTTAGGTTTAGCCTTCCATTTAGCGGCTGTAGGCTTGATTGGTTTAAGTGTAATTATTCTTGCGACAACCTTTACTGGTGTAACCGATGAACACGCCATTGGTAAATCATTCCAAGAAAGTTTACCTTTCACTGCATTATTAGTCGTATTTTTCTCTATCGTTGCGGTGATTATCGATCAAAAACTCTTTGCGCCAATTATTCACTTCGTATTAAGTTCTGAAGAGAAAACACAGTTAGCGCTATTCTACGGTTTCAATGGTTTACTTTCTGCGATTTCTGATAACGTATTCGTAGCAACGGTTTATATCAATGAAGCGAAACATGCCCTTGCGACAGGCGCAATTGCACCGCACCAATTTGAATTACTTGCAGTAGCAATCAATACAGGTACAAACTTACCTTCTGTCGCTACACCAAACGGTCAAGCAGCATTCTTGTTCTTATTAACATCATCGCTTGCACCGTTAATTAAACTTTCTTATGGTAGAATGGTCTACATGGCATTGCCTTACACTATCGTATTAACGCTAGTTGGTTTCCTTGCAATCGAATTTATTCTACCTGAAATGACCATTTGGCTTGCAAACCTTGGCTTAATTCTTCCAATTTAATGAAGCATAAGGAGAAAGAATGCTCGACTTTTTTAAGCAATTATCCCTTAAACGTTCAGCGTGGTTCTTTTTGGCATTTACCGCATTTGCCTTAGAATCGACCGCACTTTACTTTCAATACGGCATGGGTTTACAACCTTGCGTACTTTGTGTTTACGAACGTTTAGCTATGGTAGGGTTATTTATTGCTGGTTTTATCGGCGCCTTAGCCCCTAGTTCGCTTATTGTCCGCATTCTTGCTCTTATTGTGGGTTTATTTAGTGCAATCAAAGGATTAATGATCTCCATTCGTCACCTTGATTTACAAATGAATCCAGCCCCATGGAAACAATGTGAATTTATACCAAACTTTCCGGAAACGTTACCATTCCATAAATGGCTACCTGCTGTGTTCAATCCAACAGGTAGCTGTAATGAAAGCCAATGGTCACTTTTCGGCATCACGATGGTGCAATGGTTGGTATTTATTTTCGCTGTCTATGTTATTGTGTTGGGATTAATTACCCTTTCACAAGTGAAGAAAAGTCGAAATCGACGCCTTATTTTTAAATAGTCTAATCACATACTAAAAAGCCTAGAGATATTCTCTAGGCTTTTTTATTACTGAAAGTCATTCTGTACTCAACATTATTCAAGAAAGAAATACCAATAAGACATTAAGATCAACCAAATAAAGGCACTGAGAATAACAACAAATTTAAAACTGAAGTGTTTGGTTTTATGACGAAAGCGTATCATCCCGCAATAAACACCAATAAACCCACCAAGCAGGCTTAATAGAAAGAAAGTATGTTCAGAAAATCGCCAGCCATGGCGAACCGCGCGGACTTTGTCTTTCCACATTAAAAAATAAGCGGCGATATTTACCGCCGCTAACATCACAAATAAAAGCTGAATCAGCATTATGCATAAACTGGAAGACGTTTGCAGATTGCCAATACTTTTTCTTTGGTTGCTGCAATCACTTGTTCTTCGTTTTCTTTGCCTAATGCATCTAATACATCACACATCCAGCTGGCTAACTCACGACAGTCTTGTTCGTTAAAACCACGACGAGTCACCGCTGGTGTACCGACACGAATACCAGAAGTCACAAATGGTTTTTGTGGATCATTTGGTACTGAGTTTTTATTCACCGTAATATTCGCTTTGCCTAGCGCAGCATCTGCTGCTTTACCGGTTAAGCCTTGTTTGATGAAGCTCACTAAGAATAAATGGTTTTCTGTACCATTTGAAACCACGTCATAACCGCGTTGTTTAAACACTTCTACCATTGCTTTCGCATTTTTAATTACGTTGGCTTGGTATTCTTTATAAGCTGGTTCTAACGCTTCTTTGAAACATACTGCTTTCGCCGCAATAATGTGAACTAATGGACCACCTTGGTTTGCAGGGAAAACAGAAGATTGTAAGCGTTTATAAAGCTCTTCATCACCGCAAGAAGAAAGGATTAAACCACCACGTGGACCACCTAAGGTTTTATGGGTAGTTGTTGTGACAACATGTGCGTATGGTAATGGGTTTGGATATAAACCTGCTGCGATCAAACCTGCAACGTGCGCCATATCCACAAATAAATATGCGCCCACTTCATCGGCGATTTCACGCATTTTTTTCCAATCTACGACTTGAGAATAAGCAGAGAAACCCGCCACAATCATTTTTGGTTTGTGCTCTAATGCTTTTTGACGCACATCTTCATAGTCAATTAAACCATCAGCAGTGATACCATAAAGTACAGAATTATAGATTTTACCAGAGAAGCTCACTTTCGCCCCGTGGGTTAAGTGACCACCGTGTGCTAAATCCATCCCTAAGATGGTATCGCCCGCATTGATTAATGCACCATATACCGCCGCATTAGCTTGTGAACCAGAATGTGGTTGTACGTTTACATAATCCGCACCAAACAACTCTTTAGCACGATCAATCGCTAACTGCTCGACAATGTCTGCGTACTCACAACCGCCGTAGTAACGTTTACCTGGGTAGCCTTCAGCATACTTGTTAGTAAACTGTGAACCTTGCGCTTCCATTACGCGTGGGCTTGCATAGTTTTCAGATGCGATAAGCTCGATATGCTCTTCTTGACGACGATTTTCGCCCTGAATGGCTTGCCATAGAACCGGATCGTAATCAGCGATGTTCATACTTTTTTTAAACATTGTGTTTTCCTCGTTGTTTGAATTATTTGTGTATAGTTTACCTGTTTACAGGCAAAAACTTAACCAAAAATTTCGACCATATTTTTCATTATTACAATGAAAAACATTCATTTATCTAAATCGAGCCTTTTTCTTTCACTAATTTTTCAATTAATTTAACTTCTTTTGTTTTCTCACCTGCACCGAGTTTACGGCATTGGCTGGTTTCTTTCGTGTAAGTATTAAAATTTGTCATCCTTGTTGGACTTTTCATTTTAATCTTCATATCCAAATGATCACCACAACGATCACAAGGTGAAACAAATTCCTTCTCATAGTCTTTAAACTCTGGAACTTGCTCTATGATTTTCGCAACTTGTGGTGAATGGGCGGTTTTAAATAGACGATCAGTAAAGTCATAACTCAATTTACCATCACCTGCCTGCCATTTGGCTTTGGCTTGCAATAAATAACGCATCCAACCTTCTTTTGTATCAATCTGAGAGATACCACGCATCAGCACAGTTTGATCCGCTCGATAAGTGACATAATCAAAATGTTCGACTGGTAAAGGGGCTTTTGCTGCAGGCTTAACATGGCAAATCCAATCGCCCACTAACGCTTTTTCTTGTTCAGTTTGCTGATGTGCCGTTGCACATCCCGATAGCAATACAGCGACAAGACTACCTAATACTAATTTTCTCATAGTAATACTCCTTTTATTAAGTTGATTTCCGCACTTACAAAAATAAAGTGCGGTTAAAATCACGCTTGTTTTTTTATCAAGCTTAAAATAATTGTATTTATTTCTTCACAAACCACTGATTCAATAACTGAATATCTTTGTCATTCTCGGTGACTCGTCGACAAGTCGCAAAATCCTTACCTAGAATAAGTTGATTGCCATTTTGTTTAAGTTCAATTGGCATATTCACGTGATCGCCTGATTTGCTATAAAACGTAGCTAATTGCTCTTTTTCTTGTTTTTGTAATTTCTTATCTTGCTTGATGGCTTTCGCCACATTTTTACTATGCGCAGGCACCATCGCGCGATTAACAAAATCAAAACTCAAGACATTATTTTGGCTCTGCCATTTCACCTTACCTTTTGTTAAATAACGAATAGTCGTCTCTTTATCCAATTCAATGTAGGAAATGCCTCGCAAGGCGCCTGTTCCATCTGGCTTTAAGACAAAGTGATCTAAGCGATCATAAGTTTGTTTATCTTTCGTCGGGATAGTATGACAAATCCATTCGCCATCTAACGTTGAGCTTTGTGAAACATTTGAAGTCCCAGCACAACCTGTTAATAATACTGCTACAAAACTACCCAATATTAACTTTCTCATAAGATACTCCTTTTATTGTCAGTAGGGATAACATTCATCACAACAAAGTAGGGAAATTTTTATTTAATCCGGAATATGTAAAAGGCGGCAGTTACATAAATCATCACTCTCAAATTCTGATATTTCACCAGCAACCTTATTCGGAATGGGGAATAAACGCACAGTTAGCGGTTTATTTAAGCGAAATGCCATCGTCCCCGTATCACGCATAATCGCCGCGATGCTTTCAGCCTTAGCATTTCCCGCCACAGGAACCGTATCTAAACCGATACCGCATACAGCGCTATACGTCAGTAAAGCACGGATATCAAAATAGTGTTTTTGCGTCCCTTCGGCTAAACCTAAATCTTCCGTCACTGCCAACATTAATCCGGAAAACCCAACCAATGGCACACGTTGGATTGATTTAAACACTTTTGTCAGTAAGGCAGAAACCTCTACTGAACCAGCTGCTCCAAAATAAGGCAATCCCATTAATTCATAGATTTTTGTCATGGATGAACAATTTTTTGATGGAGCCGCCGAACTATCGATACCTGCAAATTCAAATTCACCTGATAATTTGACCGCACTTAGCATCTCTAATACTTGATCTACATGATATTGCAGCGCTTGCGACATAGCCTGATAACAATCCGCATAAAATTGATTATGAAACGATTTTGGTACAGATTTTAATACTTCGACTAATAAATCAGGTGTTTCTAACCCAATGACAAAACTATTTGGTAAATGACTTAGATGATAACCGGCGGGGAAATAAGGAATAAATGGCTTGCAGTTAAAATTCACCGTAAAGTTAAAATTACCTTCGCCACGTGGTGTGATATTTGCAATTCGTTGTACCGCATAAACAGATTGCTCAATAAGTTCATTATCTAACACGCCATTTTCATCTAATGGCACATTGACACAAGCATTACACAAGTCGCCATAAGCGGCGATTAACTCTGGTAATAAAGCAATTTCCTCTTTATTTCTCGCTGCACCTATTGCAAATCGAAGACGAATTCCACTTTCATTAAATTTATTCAGTAATTCCGTTAAATACTGCAAATCTGCTTTTGCTGTCTGCAAATTGGTTAAATCCAAATATTCACCAAAGGGATTGGTAATCACTCGAATCGATTGCAAGGTATAACCTGCTTTCTGCACAGCTGGCAATAACAAATCCACATCACGTTTTACCGAATAAAGAGCGTCTTTCCATTGCGTTTTATCTTTATGTAACGTCAGAAAAAAACTTATGGTACGAAGACGACATAATTCCTTATTTTTATAATCCATTCGAGCCCTTACCATTAAAGTAGTTAATTTTTATTGTTCACGAACGACGGCACGATAACCAATATCTCGACGATAAAAACGTCCTGTCCATTGAATTTGTTCAGAGAGTTTTAAGGCTTTTTGTTGTGCTTCAAATACGCTTTTGCCTAACGCCGTAACACAAAGCACGCGACCGCCATTCGTAACTAATTTGCCTTCTTTTTCTGCGACACCAGCCAAGAAAACTTTCTCATTTTCGACCGCACTTTGTGGTAAACCGCTAATCACATCGCCTTTACGATAATCTCCTGGATAGCCTTCCGCGGCTAACACAATCCCTAAGGATGCTTTTGGATTCCATTGGGATTTCACTTCATCCAATTTTCCCTCGCAAGCTTTAAGGCAAAGCTCAACGAGATCTGATTCAAGGCGTAGCATAATTGGCTGTGTTTCTGGATCGCCAAAACGGCAGTTAAATTCAATTACTTTCGGCTGACCATTTGGCATGATCATTAATCCTGCATACAAGAAACCGGTGTAAACATTGTCTTCTGCCGCCATACCATTAACCGTTGGATAAATCACTTCACGCATAATGCGATCATGAATTTCAGGTGTCACCACCGGTGCAGGTGAATATGCTCCCATACCACCAGTATTCAAACCTGTATCATTTTCGCCCACGCGTTTATGATCTTGACTGGTTGCCATAGGCTCGACGTTTTTACCGTCCACCATCACGATAAAGCTGGCTTCTTCGCCATCTAAAAACTCTTCAATCACCACTCGGCTACCCGCTTCACCAAAGGCATTGCCAGAAAGCATATCACGTACAGCGTCTTCCGCTTCTTGCAATGTCATTGCAACGATTACGCCTTTCCCCGCCGCTAAACCATCTGCTTTAACAACAATTGGCGCACCTTTCTCACGCAAATACGCCAATGCAGGTTCTACTTCGGTAAAGTTTTGATATTCTGCCGTTGGGATTTTATGACGAGCGAGGAAATCTTTGGTAAATGCTTTTGAACCTTCCAATTGTGCAGCCGCTTGAGTTGGACCAAAAATTTTCAATCCAGCCTCACGAAATGCATCAACCACACCAATCACTAATGGAGCTTCAGGGCCAACAATGGTTAATCCAATTTGTTTATCTTGAGCAAATTTCACTAAGGCAGGGATATCTGTCGCAGAAATATCCACGTTTTCTACTTTTTGTTCTAATGCTGTACCCGCGTTGCCTGGTGCGACGAAAACTTTGTCCGCTAATGGAGATTGTGCAGCTTTCCAAGCCAAGGCGTGTTCACGACCGCCATTTCCGATGATGAGGATGTTCATAATGCTCCTTGTATCTTTTTGAATTTAACCCCCTCTTTAGCAAAGAGGGGTAGGGGAGATTTGGCAGAAGTTATTTCAACCTCATAGTATATTTAGCATCGTTTAAATCTCCCCCCCAGCCCCCTCTTTACGAAAGAGGGGGGAGGAATAAGTAAAAAAGTAATTCGCTCATTGAGCGAAGTTACGATATAAATTAATGTCTAAAATGACGCATTCCAGTTAATACCATCACCATATTATGTTCATCTGCTGCATCGATAACTTCTTGATCGCGCATTGAGCCACCTGGATGGATCACACATTGAATCCCTACTTTCGCTGCAGCATCAATACCGTCACGGAATGGGAAGAACGCATCAGATGCCATTACACAACCCGCTACAGTTAAACCTTCATCTTGTGCCTTAATACCCGCAATCTTAGCAGAATACACGCGGCTCATTTGGCCTGCACCAATGCCGATAGTTTGGTTATCTTTGGCGTAAACAATGGCATTGGATTTCACAAATTTCGCCACTTTCCAGCAGAATAATAAGTCTTTTAATTCTTGTTCAGTTGGTTGACGTTTACTCACCACTTTTAAATCATCCAAATCAACCATGCCTAAATCCGCATCTTGTACTAATAAACCGCCGTTTACACGTTTGAAATCTAGACGTTCAGAACGTGAAGTCCATTCACCACATTCAAGTAAACGAACATTTTTCTTACGTTTCACCACTTCTTGCGCTTCAGCTGATACTTTCGGTGCAATAATCACTTCAACAAATTGACGTTCCACGATTTCAGTCGCAGTTTTTTCGTCTAATTCACGGTTGAAAGCAATAATGCCGCCAAATGCAGAAGTTGGATCGGTTTGGTAAGCACGGTTATAAGCTTCTAAAATATCTTTACCTAAAGCCACACCGCATGGATTAGCGTGTTTAACGATCACGCAAGCCGGCTCATCAAATTCTTTCACGCATTCAAGTGCTGCATCAGTGTCAGCAATATTATTGTAAGATAAGGCTTTACCTTGTAGTTGGTGGGCTGTAGCCACGCTTGCTTCTTTCACATTTAAATCAACATAGAAGGCCGCATTTTGATGAGAGTTTTCGCCGTAACGCATAGTTTGTTTACGCACAAAGTTAAGGTTTAAAGTACGTGGGAATTGACCGCACTTCGCATTCGCGTCTTCTTCCTCTGCCACATGATACGGTTTCACCATTTGTCCAAAATAGTTGGCAATCATAGAATCATATTGAGCGGTATGTTCAAATGCTTTAATCGCAAGGTCAAAACGAGTTTCAAGCGTTAGGCTGTTTTGGTGTTTATCCATTTCAGCAAGAATGTTGTTAAAATCATGATTATTCACCACGATCGCCACATCTTTATGGTTTTTCGCTGCAGAACGCACCATGGTTGGTCCACCAATATCGATATTTTCTACTGCATCTTCTAACGTACAATTTGGCTTCGCTACTGTTGCGGCAAATGGATATAAATTCACGACGACCATATCAATGCCTTCAATGCCATGTTGCTGCATGATCGCATCATCTGTACCACGACGCCCAAGAATCCCGCCATGCACTTTTGGATGTAAGGTTTTTACACGACCGTCCATCATTTCAGGGAATCCCGTATAATCAGACACTTCAGTCACCGGCAAACCATGTTGCTCTAACAATTTTGCAGTACCGCCTGTGGAAAGTAGTTTTACACCACGCTGTATTAAGCCTTGAGCAAATTCTACGATACCGGCTTTATCAGAAACACTCAGTAAAGCCTGACGAATTGGACGATCTGTCATTACATTTTCCTTTCATTAAATGGTTAAAAATAAGCGGGGTGAATTATAGCGCAAACGTTTGCGTTTATATAGAAAAAATTTTTCTGGTAAGCGCACTTAAAAGTGCGGTGATTTATTCAATCGATTTTAAAAATAAAAAAGCCCGCGAAATGCGGGCAACAAATGAATGAGATAATTGATTAACGTTTGCGATTGTCTAGAGAAAATGCACCAGCACCAGCAAACACAAAATAGAAGAACACGAGAGAGTAAAGCAAAGCAAGTTCACCACCGTTCGCGATTGGGAAGAATAAATTCCCTTGACCAGCTGCGTGCATAAAGAAATACGCATAAGCCATTTGACCTGAAAGAATAAATGCCGCAGGGCGAACAAATAAACCTAAAATTAATAGGATTGAACCGACAATCTCGATTACCCCACCGACGATCATCATTGGATCACCCACTGCGCCGTTACCGCCCGTCATTGAAATTGGGAATTCCCAGAATTTCGCTGTGCCGTGTAAGATAAACATATACGCAGCGACGATACGCAATAAAGCTAAAACATACGGAGAGTATTTTTCTAAGTTTTTCATAAAGTTTTCCTAATAAAAAATAAAAAGTGATTTGAGAACGGGGTATATATTAATGATTAACTCAAAGCCAAACAATACCTCAAATCGAAAAGGACTTTTTACTATTAGGAAATAATTTTATGCTTTACTGATTTTCTCAATCCATTGTAAAAACTCAACTGGCGGCATGAATCCGTTAACACGACTCCCCTCGATTTCTTTTCCATCTCGGTTAAAGAACAAAATAGTCGGTAAACCTAACACTTTATATTTTGCCATTAAAGCGCGGTTTTCTTCGGAGTTTTTTGTCATATCAACCTGAAGAAGCAGCATGTCGCCAAAGGCTTTTTGTACACTTGGATCACTAAATGTTTCTTTTTCAAATTCTTTACAAGCGACACACCAATCTGCATAAAGATCAAGCATCACAAGTGGTTTGTTATTTTCCGCCAGAGCTTGTTGCAATTCAGCCTCGCTTTTCACTTTCTTAAATTCAACATGAGAAACCGCCTTATTTTCGACCGCACTTGGCGCTTGGCTTTCACCCCAAACCCAAGTTTGAAGCGGTTTAACACTAATCATAGCTGCCACTAAAAAGAGAATTCGGAATACCCAACCAGTGCCATTTTTCGGCATTTGGAAAGCAAACCAAATGAAAAATGCGGTACCGAGCATCGCCCATAATCTTGGTGTCCATTCATCTGGCAGAATACGAGAAATTAAGAATACCGGTAACGCGAGCATCACAAAGCCAAAGAGCTTTTTAACGGTTTCCATCCACATGCCTGATTTAGGCAGGATTTTATTCCCAAATAAAGTGATTAAAATCAGTGGTACGCCCATTCCCAATGCGAGCAAATAAAGCGTGATCGCACCAGTAAATAAATCACCACTCTGCGCCACATAAAGCAAGGCGCCAGAAAGCGGTGCTGATGTGCAAGGTGAAGCCACTAGTCCCGCAATCATCCCCATTAAGAACACGCCACCAAAGGCACCGGCTTTTTGCTGTTGGCTAAGTAAAGACAGTTTTGTTTGTAAGGAGCTTGGGAGCTGTAAGGTAAATACACCGAACATCGACAAGGCTAACAAAATAAAGATGATTGATAAGCCAATCATCACATAAGGATGTTGTAAAGCGACTTGAAATGGCAAACCAATTGCAGCCACAATCAACCCTAGCAAGGTATAAGTCAGCGCCATCCCCTGCACATACACAAAACTTAATGCGAAAGCGCGCCACATATTAGGGCGTTGATTTTGACCAATCACGATCGCTGAAAGCAACGGCAGCATTGGCAACACACAAGGGGTAAAAGCCAAACCTAAGCCCAATAAGAAAAAGCCAAATACGGCATATTTGCTACTAAATAAGCTTTCCGCTAAACGATCTTGCTCTGCTGTAGGTTGTGCGGAAAGAGCGGTCGATTTTTCTGATGTTTTTTCAGTATTAGCGACCTGTGCGATAGGTAAATCGGCTACTTTGATTTCTTTCACTTCAGGCGGATAACAAAAACCAGCAGTGCAACCTTGGTAAGCAATTTCAACCACATCTTTGGCTTTTAATGGCGGGTGGCTTGCTTTAAAAATAGCTTGCACGGGCTTTTTGAAAATCTTCATTAAGCCAAAATAAGGATCATTATAATCTTCAGGTGAAATAGAAAATGTCGGCATATCAAATGATGAGGTTTCCTCTTGGTTGAGCTTCACTGAAATTTTCTCTTGATAGAGATAATACCCTTCTGCTATCGACCAATTGACGATCACATTTTCTTGATTCTCGCTTTTTGCAGCTGAAAATTGAAAAGCGTCATCCACAGGTAAGAAAGCCGGTTTCTTATCAAAAAGACCGGCTTGAGTGGAAAGTGCGGTAAAAATAAAAAATAAAAAAAGAAGAATTCGTTTCATCATAAAGTTCCATTTGTTGTTCCTGTTAAAATTCTAGCATAGATGAACAGAATGTTAAGAATTTATGACTTAGATCATAAAATTAAATGTAATTTAAAAAAATGACCATACTTTTCTATTGTTACAGCAATGTTACAATTATAGAATATGCCCATAACGAAGTATAACAAGGAGCAATGAATGGCTACCCCAAAAATTCTCATCGTGGAAGATGAAGCGGTAACCCGTAATACGTTAAAAGGAATTTTTGAAGCTGAGGGCTATGAGGTATTACAAGCACAAGATGGTGCCGAAATGTATCGTCAGTTAAGCTCAGAAACGGTTAATCTCATCGTATTAGATATCAACTTACCCGGTAAAAATGGTTTATTACTGGGCCGTGAATTACGTGAAAAAACACCTATCCCTCTGATTTTCCTAACAGGGCGAGATAATGAAGTCGATAAAATTTTAGGTTTAGAAATTGGGGCCGATGATTATCTCACTAAGCCATTTAACCCAAGAGAACTCACCATTCGTGCACGAAATTTATTGCATCGCACCATGACACTAAATGGCAAAGAAACCCATTTACAACGTGAGAACTATCGTTTTAATGGCTGGACACTAGATTTAAATAGCCACAATTTAATCACACCTGAAGGCATTGAATTTAAACTGCCTCGTAGTGAATTTCGTGCCATGTTGCACTTCTGCGAAAACCCTGGCAAATTGCAAACTCGTGAAGAATTATTGCTAAAAATGACAGGACGTGAATTAAAACCACAAGATCGTACTGTGGATGTAACAATTCGCCGCATTCGGAAACATTTTGAAGATCATCCTAATACACCAGAAATCATTGCTACCGTGCATGGTGAAGGCTATCGTTTCTGTGGTGAATTAGAAGAATAATCGATCATTTAGTAATAAAAGGCTGAGTCAAATCAGCCTTTTGTTTTTTGCTATCCACGGCGAGATTCGGTAAAATCAACGCCAATTTACGATTAATAAACAACGGATAACAATGACCAAGAAGAAAGTCAAAGTCGGCTCCAACACCATTGCGTTAAATAAACGAGCTCGACACGAATATTTTATTGAAGATGAAATTGAAGCCGGCCTTGAATTACAAGGTTGGGAAGTGAAATCAATGCGCGCAGGTAAAGCCAATATCAGCGACAGCTATATCATTTTAAAAAATGGGGAAGCCTATTTATTTGGTGCAACTATTCAACCATTAAGCTTGGCTTCTACCCACGTGGTTTGCGATCCGACGCGTACGCGTAAGCTTTTATTGAATAAACGTGAACTGGATAATCTTTTCGGTAAATCAAGCCGTGATGGTTTTACCATTGTTGCCCTTTCTCTTTATTGGAAAGGTCCTTGGGCAAAGATCAAAATCGGTCTTGCGAAAGGTAAAAAACAACATGATAAACGTGATGATATTAAAGAGCGTGAATGGAAAGTAGCAAAAGGGCGTATTATGAAAAATGCGAATCGTGGATAACTCTCCCTCCAAGCAGACAAAATGCCTTTCAACCGAAAGGCATTTTTCTTTTTTCAATATGAAAAAAATTCTCATCGCTATGAATAAAAATACATTGATAATCATTCTCTTTTAAATTAGTATCTTCGCCCAATTATTTCCGTCATATAAGGAGCTCTAATGAAAAAAGGCATTCACCCTGAAAATTATCGTACCGTTTTATTTTATGATTCCAACGCGAAACAAGGCTTTCTGATCCGTTCTTGTGCTAAAACTAACAACACCATGAAATGGGAAGATGGTAATGAATACCCTGTATTTATGTGTGATACTTCATCTGCTTCCCATCCGTTTTATACTGGTAAAACTCGTCAAATTGGTAACGAAGGTCGTGCAAGTGAATTTGCAAGCCGTTACGGTAAATTTGGCGCATTTAAATCAAAATAGGAATATTCAATGAAAGTATTATCTTCGCTAAAAAGTGCAAAAAATCGTCCTGGCTGCAAAATTGTTCGCCGCCACGGTGTTGTTTATGTCATTTCGAAAACCAACCCTCGCTTTAAAGCGCGCCAAGGTGGGAAAAAGAAAGGTTAACACCAATAAAAAAAGAGCGGTCAAATTTCCGCTCTTTTTTCATTTAGGCATTAAGGTTTGTAAATAAACTCAACGCCTTCTTCATCTTCTTCGTCCCAATCATCCCAGTCGTCATCTTCATCATCAAATTGATGTTCAGCAAGCTGTTCTTGATGGTAGTCTTCCCATTTGAATTTCACTTCTTCTGGTTTATTTTCTTCCACTTCAGCATCACGCGGATTCGCTTCAATGAAATCCATAATATCACGACAAAGTGGTGGCACATTTTTACCGGTTGCAGCAGAAATAAGGTGATAGCCTTCTTCCCAACCAAGGCGTTCAGTAATCTCTTGTGCTCGTTCATGCGCTTCTTCTTCAGTCATCGTGTCAATTTTGTTGAAGACTAACCAACGCGGCTTATCTGCCAATTTTTCGCTATATTGGAATAACTCTGACTCGATGATCGCAATATTATCTGCAGGATCGGATTCATCAATTGGGTTAATATCTACTAAATGAATTAACACACGACAACGTTCTAAATGTTTTAAGAAACGAATCCCTAAACCAGCACCATCTGATGCGCCTTCAATCAATCCTGGGATATCCGCCACCACAAAGCTATGGCTCTCATCCACTTTCACGACACCTAAACTTGGCACTAAAGTGGTAAATGGATAATCAGCGACTTTTGGTTTGGCGGCTGAAACGGCGAGAATAAAGGTGGATTTACCCGCATTCGGTAAACCAAGCATCCCGACATCCGCAAGAAGCATCAATTCTAATAATAAATCGCGTTTTTCTCCTGGTGTACCCATGGTTTTTTGGCGAGGTGCACGGTTCACTGAAGATTTAAAACGTGTGTTCCCTAAACCATGATAACCACCTTTCGCCACTAACATTTTGGCACCATGCTTTGTTAAATCTCCAAGCACTTCTTTGGTGTCATGATCAATTGCACGCGTTCCCACCGGCACACGTAATGTAATATCTTTACCGCGACGACCAGTACAATCTGAACTATGTCCGTTCTCACCACGTTCTGCGGCAAAACGTTTTGTAAAGCGATAATCGATCAAAGTATTTAAGTTTTCGTCTGCAACCAAATAAACATCACCGCCATCACCGCCATCGCCGCCATCTGGACCGCCTTTTGGGATAAATTTTTCACGGCGGAAACTTACACAACCGTTTCCACCATCCCCTGCTTCCACTCGAATCAGGGCTTCATCAATAAATTTCATAAAAACTCTCCAATATTTAACCGCACTTTACTTTGATTGCGGTAATAACTTATGTCCGATTGCCGACAAAATTGCTCCGCATACTACAACAAACGCCCCAATATAGCTAATCATATTTAATTCTGGCGCGGCAAAATTTTCAGGGCTCACATAATGAGCAAGATGGGCAAAGAAAATGGTAAAGAGTGGTACTAAGGTTATCACTACGCTTACTTTAGAAACTTCCCAACGATTAAGCGCCTCAGCATAAGCCCCATAACCAAATAACGTATTCAAGCAGCAATAAACAAAACAACCGAATGCAAACGGGGTGAGGTTACTTACTTGTGAAAATTCAGCAACAGGTGTAAAGACTAAAAGACAGCCGAAATACATCATTAATAAAATTTGTTGCGAACTAAAACGACGAAGCATGAGCTTTTGTGCCATACCATAAGCAACCCAAACTAATGAGGCAGTCAGGCTGAGTAAGACACCTGTTAAATAACCACTCTCTCCTTTAAACACCTCAAGCTTATCATTGAAGAAAAACACCAACCCAGCCAATAACAAACCTAAACCAATCTTTTGATGTAATCCGAGCTTTTCTTTAAAGACAAAAATACCGCAAATTAACATACCAAAAGAAGAAAAATGAATAAAAATTTGGGCTGAAGAAGGATCGATAAAATTAAGTGAGCTATTAAATAAAAAGAAATTACCCGCTAACCCCGCTACACCGATGAGTACAAGCCAAATAAAACGACCACCTTTCGAAAATTGTGGTAATTTTTTCTTGTAACCTAGCAGAATAAATAGTGCAAGAGAAGCTACCGCAAATCGATACCAAACGATCGTTTGTGGTGTCATCACTGATAGAACCTGTTTTAACGCAATAGGTAAAGATCCCCACGCCATTGCCGTAATTAAAGCGAAGAGAAAACCTAAAAGCGGTTGTTGTTTCATGATATCTTCCTTTATTTTACTAAAGTGCGGTTAGGAATTAAGATAAATTTCGACTAAGAAATATCAAGATAAGC
>CAUQGU010000020.1:0-25783 GCA_963517645.1 uncultured Haemophilus sp.
ACACCGCCAGGTACTGAATGTGAACCCCGAGCTGAATGGCTTGGGGTTTTTGTTTTAGATTGGATTTTAATAAACTAAAAGTGCGGTCAAAATCAGAATAGTTTTATTAAAGATGTTTAAATCTTTTAATGAGAAAATATAGGTGGAATGGTACAATCACCAAAATTTTTTATAGGATAAATAACACAAATGGCTCGTAAAAAGAAAACTCGTAAAATTAGCGATATTATGCCAATTCGTAAATCGGATAAGAAACCTGAAGCACCGAAACTATCAGGTAAGAAATTAACACGTTATGAATTAGATGCTAAAGCAAGAGAAGATAAGAAAAAACGTAAACATAAAGGTTTAGCATCGGGTTCTCGTCATAGTAATGTTGAGCAAAATAAGCATAATCAAGTCGTTGAACAAAAAGATCCGCGTATAGGCAGTCGTAAAAAGGTTCCACTGATTGTTGAATTTGTGAATAAACCTGAGAAAGGGATGACAATTCCAGTAGTCAAAGAACCGAAAAAACTTGCGCCTGAAGTTGAGTTAGAACGTTTAGAAAATAATGAAATTCTAAATGAATTGTTGGATGCCTTAGATGAAGGTAAAACGATTAGTAAAGCTGATCAACAATTTGTGGATGAATGTTTAGATCGTATTGCTCAGTTAATGGAAGAATTAGGTATTCAAGATGAAGAAGAGACAGAGGATGACCTCTATCTAACCTTCGAGAAAATTGATATCAATCAATTCAGATAATTGTCATGTGGCCGATTATTTTAAGTATTATTGCTTTGGGAATTATTGCTGGCGTATCATTCTATGCTTTCAAATTACTTAGGAAGTTACGCGAGCAAAACATTCTCATCAAACAGGCTAAAATAGCACGTACAAAACGCCTAAAAGAGAGTATGGTAATTATCGCTAAAGCGATGCAAAATGGAGATTGCAACCATTCAGAAGGGGTGATTCGTTTATCAATGCTTTTACTCCCTTTTGGACAATCTTTGCAACCATATCAAGCGATGTATGCACTTTATAACATTGTGAAAGAAATGCCTACGCATGAAGCTAGAAAAGCCTTATTAAAAAAAGAGAGAATGAAACTCGATCTTGAGCGAGAAAGTGCAGAAGCAAAATTTGAAGAAGAAATTATGTTGGAGTTACGTCAGTTTTTAAATGACGTAGATAAATTTGGGGAAGCTTAATGTCTGAAATTATTTGGGATCTTGCGTTAATTCAAAAATATAACCAATCAGGACCTCGTTATACATCTTATCCAACTGCATTAGAATTTAATGAAAGTTACACAAACGAAGATTTTATTGCAGCGGCTAATCGTTATCCGGAAAGACCACTTTCCCTTTACGTACACATTCCGTTTTGTCACAAACTTTGTTACTTTTGTGGCTGTAATAAGGTAATTACTCGTCATCAACATAAGGCGGATATTTATCTTGATTATCTTGAAAAAGAAATCAAAGCGCGTTCAGAATTATTCAAAAATCGTGTTGCGACTCAAGTGCATTGGGGCGGCGGTACACCGACTTATTTGACAGAAGAGCAATCTGCTCGTTTGATGAAGATGCTTAAAGATCATTTTACGATTGCGGATAATGCGGAAGTTAGTATTGAGATGGACCCACGCGAAATAGAGCTCGATATGCTTGATCATTTACGCAATATTGGTTTTAACCGAATTAGCATGGGTGTACAAGATTTCAATAAAGCGGTTCAAAAAGCGGTAAACCGTGAACAAGATGAAGAGTTTGTGAATGCATTACTTGTTCGTGCTCGTGAGTTAGGTTTCCAATCGACCAACCTTGATTTAATTTATGGATTGCCACTTCAAAATGTGGAAAGTTTTATGT
This sequence comes from uncultured Haemophilus sp., assembly GCA_963517645.1. GTDB lineage: Bacteria > Pseudomonadota > Gammaproteobacteria > Enterobacterales > Pasteurellaceae > Haemophilus_D. The sequence continues at coordinate 1,860 of CAUQGU010000020.1, forward strand.
TTACATTACATAAAGTGATTGAATTAAATCCAGATCGTTTGAGTATCTTTAACTATGCCCATTTGCCAAGTCGATTTGCGGGGCAAGCAAAAATTAAAGAAGATCAATTACCGCCACCGGAAACCAAATTAGAAATCTTACAGAAAACTATCGAAACCTTAGGTAATGCTGGTTATAAGTTTATCGGTATGGATCACTTTGCTAAACCCGATGATGAATTAGCGATTGCCCAAGAGAAAGGTATCTTACATCGAAATTTCCAAGGCTATACCACGCAAGAAGAATGTGATTTGCTCGGTTTAGGTGTATCCGCTATTAGTTTATTAGGTGATACATATGCTCAAAACCAAAAAGAATTAAAACATTATTATCATGATGTAGAAAATTCAGGTATTGCACTGCATAAAGGTTTAGCGATGACAGAAGAAGATTGCTTACGTCGTGATGTGATTAAGCAATTGATTTGTAACTTTAAGCTTGATTTTGCACCAATTGAAAAACAATATAATATTGATTTCAAAAAGCACTTTGCTGAAGATTTACAGTTATTACAGCCATTACTTGAAGATGGATTAATTTCTGAAACAGAAACAGGTTTACAAGTTTCGCCTAAAGGTCGATTATTAATCCGTAATATTTGCTTATGCTTTGATACCTATTCAAGAGCAGCGGCAAAACGACAACAATTCTCTCGAATTATTTAGTCATATAAAAAATGGTCAAGATATAAGTCTTGACCGTTTTTATTTATTTAGCGATGCTTTCTAGTGCCCATAATTCGCTGAGATTTTCTCTACGACGAATTAAATGAGCTTTGTTTCCATCCACTAACACTTCTGCTGTACGTGGACGAGAATTATAGTTTGAAGACATACTTGCACCATAGGCGCCGGCAGAGCGTTGAGCAATATAATCCCCTTCAGCAATGGCGAGCTCGCGCTGTTTACCTAAGAAATCAGAGGTTTCACATACCGGGCCAACAACATCATAAATCGTTTTTTCACGCTCTAAAGTGCGGTCAATTTCAATGATGTTCATATAAGCTTCATAGAGTGCAGGGCGAATCATATCGTTCATGCCGGTATCGGTAATCGCGAAGTTGCGGCTTTCATTACTTTTTAGGTATTGTACTTTAGCTACTAAAATCCCCGCATTCGCCGCGATCGCTCGACCCGGTTCTAGAATAATTTCGAGATTTTCATAGCCTTTTAATTTATTCAGTAACGCAGCGGCATAATCACTTGGGTGTGGAGGTGTTTCATCAGTATAAGTTACGCCTAAACCACCGCCGAGATCTAAGTGTTTTAACGTGATGCCATCTTCTTGTAACTGTTCTATTAAACGAATAAGGCGATCAGTTGCATCTAAGAAGGGCTGTAATTCCGTAAGCTGAGAGCCAATATGACAATCCATACCCGTAATTCTTACATGAGGTAAGGTTGCTGCTAATTTATATACCTCACGCGCTTCATCTACGCTCACACCAAATTTATTTTCTTTTAATCCAGTGGAAATGTAAGGATGTGTATGGGCATCAACATCGGGGTTTACACGTAAAGAAATAGGCGCAATTTTCCCCATTTCGCCTGCAATTTGGTTGATGTGATGTAATTCCGCAATAGATTCCACATTAAAACAACGAATGCCTACTTCTAACGCTCGCATAATTTCTGCGCGAGATTTTGCTACACCAGAAAAGACCACTTTTGAAGCCTCTCCACCAGCCGCTAAGACGCGTTCTAATTCGCCCTGTGAAACGATATCAAAGCCTGAGCCTAATTTTGCCATGACATTCAATATTCCAATATTAGAATTGGCTTTAACGGCATAACAAATTAAGTGTGGATGCTTTCCTAAAGCAGAGTCAAAGGCATGCCAATGGCGTTCAAGGGTGGCACGAGAATAAATATAAAGCGGAGTGCCGAACTCTTCAGAGAGTTGTTTGACGGGCAAATCTTCAACATAAAGTTGCTCGTTTTTATATTGGAAAAAATCCATGACGAATCCTTTAAGTGCGGTCAGTTTTTATTGTGTTTTTTGTGTGTTTTGCGGTTGTTCTTTTTCAGGGAAATATAATGGCCCTTTTACACCACAACCTGTCGCTAAGGTACAGAATGCACTAAGTAATAAAATAGAAAGTAATTTTTTCATTTTTCAATCTCTCTAATAAGTAAAATCTGCCTTTGCCAACGAGGCGAAAGGCTTTATAATTCACGGCATTCTATCAGATTTAATCGGAAAATTTTATGAATGTTGCAGAATTTCACCAAAATATTGAACAGGTTTGGCAAAAAATTGAAGAAGCGTTAGAGAATCAAGATTGCGATGTGGATTGCGAAACGCAAGGTTCGGTATTTATCATTACATTTGATGATCGTTCACAAATCGTCATTAATAAGCAAGAACCACTTCTTGAACTTTGGCTTGCTAGTCGTTTGGGCGGATTCCATTTTGCCTATAAAAACAATGATTGGGTGGCAAATGATGGCAAACACTTTTGGGATTGTTTAACCGAGGCGGTTGCTGCTCACGGAGAAACGGTAACATTCTAATGGCCGAACTCGCGGAACTTGCCCCGCAAAAAACAGACTTAAAAACGACCGCACTTAATACGTTGCGGTCTGTTTTTGGTTACCAATCTTTCCGCAAAGGGCAGGAAGAAGTGATTCACGCTGCGTTAAGCGGTCAGGATGCCTTAGTGGTGATGGCCACAGGAAATGGAAAATCCTTGTGTTATCAAATTCCAGCACTTTGTTTTCCTGGTCTCACATTAGTGATTTCGCCTTTGATTTCTTTAATGAAAGATCAGGTAGATCAACTCCAAGCAAACGGCATTGAAGCCGATTTTCTAAACTCTAGTCAGACGCCAGAACAACAACAGCAAGTTGAAAATAAGCTGATTTCAGGCCAATTAAAATTATTATATGTTTCGCCTGAAAAAGTGATGACAAACAGCTTTTTTCAGCTGATTTCTTATGCTCAAATTTCCTTTATCGCCATTGATGAAGCCCATTGTATTTCACAGTGGGGCCATGATTTCCGCCCTGAATATACCCAACTTGGCGGGTTAAAAGCGGCTTTTCCAAATGCGCCGATTATGGCATTAACGGCCACGGCGGATTATGCGACAAGACAGGATATTCTCACTCATCTTAAATTAGACCATCCTCACAAATACATTGGCAGTTTTGACCGTCCGAATATTCGTTATACGTTGGAAGAAAAGTTTAAGCCAATGGAGCAGCTTACGCGTTTTGTCTTAGCTCAGAAAGGCAAAAGCGGCATTGTGTATTGCAATAGTCGTTCGAAAGTAGAACGTATAGCCGAAACTTTGCGAAATAAAGGCGTATCGGCTGCGGCATATCATGCGGGAATGGAAACTGCACTGCGTGAACGCGTCCAGCAAGATTTCCAGCGAGATAATATTCAAGTCGTGGTTGCGACGATTGCGTTTGGCATGGGCATTAATAAATCTAATGTGCGTTTTGTCGCCCATTTTGATTTGCCGAGAAGCATTGAATCATATTATCAAGAAACTGGTCGCGCGGGGAGAGATGATTTACCTGCGGAAGCGGTGCTTTTCTACGAACCGGCTGATTATGCTTGGTTACAGAAAATTCTGCTAGAGAAACCAGAGACGCCACAACGTCAAATTGAGCAACATAAATTGGAAGCTATTGGTGAATTCGCCGAAAGTCAAACTTGTCGTCGCTTGGTATTACTCAATTATTTTGGTGAATATCGTCAAACACCTTGCCAAAACTGCGATATTTGTCTTGACCCGCCAAAGAAATATGACGGTTTAATTGATGCACAAAAAGTGATGTCGACGATTTATCGTGTGGGGCAATGTTTCGGCGGGCAATATGTGATTGCGGTATTGCGAGGGATGCATAATCAAAAAATTGTAGAACGCCAACATGATAAGTTAAGTGTTTATGGCATTGGTAAAGATAAAAGCAAAGAACATTGGCAATCCGTGATTCGCCAGCTTATCCACCTTGGTTTTATTCAACAAGTGATCGGTGAGTTTAATAGTGCAACGCTTCAGCTCACAGAAAGTGCACGCCCTGTTTTAAAAGGCGAAGTGCCGCTTGAATTAGCGATGCCGCGCATTTCATCCATTAATAAAATTGTGCATACATCCCATAAAAATACAGTGGCAAATTATGATAAAGATTTGTTTGCTCGTTTGCGTTTTCTACGGAAGCAGCTAGCGGATAAGGAAAACATTCCGCCTTATATTGTTTTTAATGATGCGACGTTACAGGAAATGGCACAATATATGCCAACAAGTAATATTGAAATGTTACAAATTAATGGCGTAGGGGCAATCAAATTAGAACGCTTTGGGCAGCCGTTTATGGCATTGATTCGAGAACATAAAGCAATTTTAGAAAAGGCAGAAAAAGAATAAGTGCGGTCAAAAAACAGAAGATTTTTCGACCGCACTTTTTTCTAGCTTGCGCTTACATCTTGTTCATCGCGTAATTGACGGTCAAAGACTTGTGCACAATCATCGGTACCTGAACCATACCAAGTGGTATCACGTAATGCCACTTCACCTTTACGGTATTTTTCCACTTCGCTTTTCTTCACCAAATAGCCCGTTACACGAATTAAATCGGTGTTTTTAAGGTAAGTGGTGATATAGCGGTAACCTTGTGCAAATGAACCATCGATAATATCAACGACGGCATCTAAATGATCCACATAGGTTTGGTCAAAGGCAAACAAATCTCCCGTACCTGATGGGAAGTATTTATGGAATGGCGCAGATTGTTTTAAATGGGCCAATAACGTAGGTTCTTCACCTACACGAATGCGATGTGCCGGCGCATTACGTTTATCTTCCTCATGATTGCTTGCGCCTACTTGCGCATGTAATAAATAACGGTTGCCCGTGCGTTCCGCATACACGCCTTCATGGTTATCCGTGACTTCTTTCAATTTCTCCATAATCAAGGTCGCAATTTCATCTCCGCGTTGGCTTTTACCAAAGGTTTCATTTAAGTCTTCTTGTTGTAGCAAGTGATTCGCTGCATCTGCAAGTCCTACAATGGCAAACATCCCTGTAAAATTAGTCCGTTTGATAAAACCTTCTTTTTCGAGGAATGAGGTATTGAAGAAGTTGCTTTCTTCCACTACAAATTTGTGGCGTTTATCCATGGTGGAGAGCGCACATTTTGCTACACGAGGTAAAAGCTCATTGACCATTTCATCCACAGTTTTACAAGCGCGAGCGATAGTCCCTAAGCGCAAGCGAGTGAGAGTATAAGCCCCACCACATTCAGGCAGTGCGTTATAGCAACTTGCAATACCATATTGTTCGCCTAAGTCAGAAATGTAGCACGCATCATTGGCAAAAGACGGTTTAGAAACTAATAAGCACGCTTTTGCCGCTAATTCTGCAAATTCACGACTTGTTTTGCTCTTATCGTAACGAATGGTCATATTTGGTGTTGGTGCTTCCAGTTCAATTACCGCTTTTAAAATCAAACGCCCTGCTTTTGTGTCATAAGGACCAATATTGGCGTGGCAAAATGAATCCGGCACAGTTTTGTCTACATGATTTAAGAAACGTTTAATTTTGATGTAGTCTTGTTCTTCATCGGTAATAAACGGATCAAGTAGCATGTCTAAACGCCCAATATAAACCGGAAATGTGGTAATTGATGGCACGTGGGAATATAAAATCAATAAGCCATCTAATGCTTCATCAAGATCTTTTGGTGGCGGCAATTCAAGGAATTCACAGCCTTTTTTAATATACACATTGTAATCCGGCAAAATATAACGTGGGCGATAAATCGCATAGCCTTCGTTTAAATCACAGATCATTTGATTTTGAAGGAATTGCCATTCTTCATCCGTATAGCCTAATAATTCACGAGGATCAAATAATCGCTCGGCAATATTGCCTAAACACATGAGTTTTTGTTGATAGGTGAGCGTGTTGGATTTTACGGTATCCAAAATATCTTGAAGAGATGCAAGCATAATAATAATGTCCTGATTAAAAAGGGTAGCTTATTTTAAGTCAGTGAATGAGTGATGACAATTTTGACAATGTGATCTGCATCACATTTATGATATTTATCAGTCAATTCGGTTATATCATATGACGTTAAAATGTTTTGGTTTTATGGGGTTTCCCATTATGATGTCAGCGTTAAATATAAATGGGAATAATATGAAAAAAGCACGGGTGATTCCTCACACCAGTTGGGCCGCAAAATCGCTATGGTCAGTCGAAGGTAAAACGATGTCGATGCTCTTATTTGCATTGGCAATACTGGGCATTGGAGATGGCTTAATTGTGCTTGCGAATTTAGGCTCTTCACCTTGGACAGTGCTTTCTCAAGGTGTGGCATTACAAGCTGGAGTTAGTATTGGTTGGGCATCATTCGGTATTAGCTGTTTGGTGATGTTAGCTTGGATTCCCCTTAAATTAAGATTTGGGCTTGGTACGATTTTGAATATTATCGTGATTGCTTTTTTTCTTGGTTTAACCGTGAAAATTATGCCAGAACCAACCGCACTTTTTAGCCGAATTTTATTCGGTGGCATTGGGCTTTTGCTTTATGGACTAGGAACAGCATTATATTTAACCTGCCATCAGGGTGCAGGTCCTCGAGATGGTTTAATGGTAGGACTTTGTCAACGCTTTCATTTAAAAGTTGGGATTGTAAGAACAAGCCTTGAAGTGTCGGTTTGTGTGTTGGGTTATATTCTCGGCGGCACAGTCGGAATAGGTACCGTTGTTTTTGCCGCCGCAATAGGTTGGATTGTACAGCTATGCTTAAACTCAATTGCTCGCTTGCCACATCTTCCGCACGAAGGGGATAATCTCCACTAAGGCATTTTCAATAGAAATTAAGCCTAAATTTATTTCGTCTTTCCCTTTTGGCGGGCAGAAAGCAAGATGTTTATCTGCATCGTTAATCGGTTTCCAACGACGAGGCTGAGATGAGCGACTATTTGGATAGAATCCGATCGTTGGCACATTGAATGCACTGCTTAGATGCAATGGTCCAGTAGAACCCGCAATGAATAAATCTGCACAAGCCAGAGAGTGTGCAAAATCAACCAATCCTTTATTCTTATCGTACACAACCACATTTGGGTTATCGATTTTTGCCGCTAACTCATGGGCTTTTTCACTTTCACCAGGTCCTGCCGTTAAGATAATCTGACAGTCAAATTCGTTTAATAAACCTTGTATCAATTGAGCATATTGCGACAATGAAAGACTTGTTGCTGAGCCACCTGTTCCACTATGCACAAAGACCCATTTTTTATCTGCAGATAAACCGAATTGTTTTTGAAGAAAAACACGTTGATTTTTAACCGCACTTTCAGGAAATGAAAGGTAAGGTGGTTTGGGTTCCACAATCGGCATGTTGTGTTTCTTTAAGAACGCCCGAGCCAGATCTTGATTGTACTCGGCTTCCGATTTTTCTGAACGTGAACGGCGTTGTGTTAAACGATGGTTATAAAGGATTTGTACCCATTTTGTTGCGGGCGCAAGGCGATAAGGAATCCCACTTTTCCAGGCTAATTTACCGTTATGGGTATTGGAAAAGAAGCTAATCATGCCATCAAATTGCTGCTCTTTGATTTCTTTAACAAGACGATTGAAATCCGCTTTGTCGTTCTTGGCACTATCAATGATAACATCATCTAAATAAGGGCAAATTTGTGCAAGTGGTGCGGTATAAGCCGGCACAAGTGCGGTCAGTTTTAGCTCGGGATTTGAGGCTTTCAACATCGCAAAAGCCGGAAATGCTTGAACAAAGTCGCCCAGTTTATCGTTACGAATGACTAAAATTTTCATTATTCTGCCTTCTGATGTGTTCGTATTGCAGCATAAAACACAATCGTTAAGAAAAAGTAAAAAATAGTACCTGAATTATGTACCAAGAAACCTTGGCTTAAGCCATAAATCATCACAGATAAAATATGGGCAACACCTAAAGTGGCTATCAGCTTAACCTCATCGTTCGTGGTGTTTAGCTTTTTCATAAAGGCTCGTAGAGGAATAAATAAAACAGCAAGCAAGGCAAGCAACCCAATAATTCCTCGTTTTGATAGGTCATCTAAATATTGGTTATGGGCATGAGTAAATTGTCCAATATTGCCAGTGGCAATTTTTTCTTTTGTTTCTTGCTTACGTTTTTCTGTCGCACCTTGAATGCCCCAACCAAACAAAGGCTTTTCTTTTGTCATTGCAATCGCACTTTTCCACATTTCAAAACGAGCGCCTAGAGAGGTGTTTCCATTATTTTTGTCTAGATAAAGTTGGATATCTTTTTGAGCAACATTAATTCGCTCCATAATGCGGTTATTTGGCATTTGACTAATCCCAATGCTCGCGACCACAATAATTCCAAAGAAAGTCAGGAAAAAACGTTTTGAAAGAGAATGGCGATAAATATAAAGAATTACAATAAGTAAGACGGGTAATGCAACCCATCCACCTCGAGCGGTAGAAAGCAAGCTTCCTACGATGCCACATAAACCACCAATAACACTCAGAGTGGTTAACTTTACGTCTTTTTTCTGATGGGCATAGAGGGCAATAATTAGGCTAAAAATACCTAATGACATAGAAATATCACCCCCTTGAATATGCATAATTCGAGGATTTTGCTCGGGGCGTAGATTCAAGATAAATTTATCATAAAGTGCTACGCAAAGGGAAATAATACTACCAAGCGGAATAGAGTAACTCAAAACGCAAGTTTTGATAGGGTATTTCAATAATAAAAGTAAAACAGGAACAAAGAAAACGACGCGGCTTGCAGTATCAAGATCGCGCATTTTTCCCCCGTTAATACTGAGAGAAAGTAAAAAGGTAACAAAATAAAAAAGGTAGCTATAAATTAAGTATTTATCAACTTTTGATAGGTTTAAAAGCGGTTTCTTGATTAAAGCATAAACGCCATAACCTAAACCGATTAACATCAGTAGAGCAGGTGCAGCATTATATCCCCCCTTGACAATAAATATCGAAAGGAAGAAAAGCGTTACCGCAAAGTTTATTAGGGTGACTAACCAATTTTGTTTTGTTATTTGCATAGATTATGCTCGATATTTAGGTTATGTAAAATAAAAAACCGCACTAGAAAGTGCGGTCTTATTTTAGTCTATTTTTATGGATTATAAAACATCAACGCAGTTTAAGTCTTCGAAAGATTGCTCTAAGCGTTTAGACATTGATTCTTCCATTTTACGTAACCAAACACGTGGGTCGTAGTATTTTTTGTTTGGTGCATCAGGACCTTCAGGGTTACCTAATTGACCTTGAAGATAAGCTTCATTTGCTTTATAGAAGTTTAAAATACCATTCCATGCAGCCCATTGAGTATCAGTATCGATATTCATTTTGATTGCACCATAGCTAATTGCTTCGCGGATTTCTTCGCGGCTAGAACCTGAACCACCGTGGAAAACGAAGTTGATTGGTTTAGCAGGAAGATTGCGTTCTTTTGCAACGAACTCTTGTGATGCACCTAAAATAGATGGTTTTAATTTTACGTTACCTGGTTTGTAAACACCGTGTACGTTACCGAATGCAGCTGCAACAGTAAAGTTAGGGCTTACTGGGTTTAATTGGTCGTAAACGTAAAGCACATCAGATGGTTGGGTATATAAACGAGATTCATCTACATCTGAGTTATCCACGCCATCTTCTTCACCACCGGTAATACCGATTTCGATTTCAAGGGTCATACCTAACTTGTCCATACGAGCAAGGTATTCACGGCAGATTGCCATGTTTTCTTCCATTGGTTCTTCAGATAAATCAAGCATGTGAGAAGAGAATAATGGACGACCAGTTTCTGCAAAGTGTTTTTCACCCGCTTCAAGTAAGCCATCGATCCATGGAAGTAATTTTTTCGCTGCGTGGTCAGTATGAAGAATAACTGGCACACCGTATTCTTTGGCTAAAGTATGAACGTGTTTCGCACCTGCGATTGCACCTAAAACGTCTGGACGTGCACCGCTTGTTGGTTTGATACCTTTACCTGCGTAGAAAGCTGCACCACCGTTTGAGAATTGGATAATTACTGGCGCTTTCACACGTGCAGCGGTTTCCAATACAGCATTTACGGAGTCAGAGCCTACGCAGTTTACTGCAGGGATCGCGAAGTTGTTTGCTTTGGCATAAGCAAAGATTTTTTGTACATCTTCACCTGTTACTACGCCAGGTTTTACGATATCTAATAATTTAGCCATAGTTGTGTTTCCTTTTGTTTTGGAGGATTTATCCTCCGTTTGAAGAATCAATATTTATCCCCTCTATGAGCACAGAGGGGATAGAAAGCATTTAATTAACCATTCGCACGTTTTTCAAGAATTTCTACTGCGGGTAATACTTTACCTTCAACGAATTCTAAGAATGCGCCACCACCGGTAGAGATGTAAGAGATTTTATCTGCAATACCAAATAAATCGATAGCCGCTAAAGTATCACCACCCCCTGCGATAGAGAATGCATCGCTGTTTGCAATCGCGTGAGAAATGATTTCAGTCCCTTTACGGAAGTTAGGGAATTCAAATACGCCAACCGGACCATTCCATAAAACAGTTTTTGCATTTTTGATGATTTCTGCTAATTGTTCTGCAGATTTATCACCGATATCGAAGATAGATTCATCATCTTTCACTTCGGTTACTGATTTTTCTGTTGCAGGTGCAGTTTCAGAGAATTCAGTACCAACACGTACATCAACTGGAACTGGAATATCAGTGCTTGCGGCTAATTCTTTTGCTACAGGGATTAAATCTGCTTCATATAACGATTTACCCACATTGTGGCCAGCTGCCGCGATGAAAGTATTTGCAATACCACCACCTACGATAATTTGGTCAGCAATTTTTGAAAGAGAGTTTAATACTTCTAATTTAGTGGAAACTTTAGAACCGCCTACGATCGCAACCATCGGACGAGCAGGTTCTTTTAATGCTTTACCTAATGCATCTAATTCTGCTGCAAGTAATGGACCTGCACAAGCTACTGGTGCAAATTCCGCTACGCCGTAAGTTGACGCTTGTGCACGGTGAGCTGTACCGAATGCATCCATTACGAAAACATCGCAAAGTGCGGCATATTTTTTACCTAATTCAGGATCGTTTTTCTTCTCACCTTTGTTTACACGTACGTTTTCTAAAACAACGATTTCGCCTTCTTTAACATCCACACCGTTTAAGTAGTCTTGTACTAAACGCACATTGAAACCTGCGTCTTTTAAGTAATCAACAACTGGTTGTAAAGAGTCTTCAGGTTTGAATTCACCTTCAGTTGGACGACCTAAGTGAGAGGTAACCATCACTTTTGCGCCTTTCTCTAAAGCCAGTTTTAACGTCGGGATAGTCGCACGAATACGCGCATCAGATGTCACTTTGCCATCTTTTACTGGTACGTTTAAGTCCGCACGAATAAATACACGTTTACCTTTTAAATCTAAGTCGGTCATTTTGATTACTGACATAAGCTTTCCTCTTGGGTTAGTTAAAATTAAACGGGGACATTATACCTAGTTCTTACTAGGTTGTAACGATGTAGATCAAATAAAAAAGCGAATTATGCTTATTTTTGGCAATCGATTACTTCCCACTGGCGATTGTAACAAATGAATAGCTCATTATGGCTCGCCCCTAAATAAGCGCCTTTTAATTGCGGATTATGTTGCTTCATCCACTGAAATAATTCTTTACGGCTTAATTGTTCGTTTGGTAAGGAGAGTGATTCAAATAATGCTTTCTCTTGTTTGAAATAAGCTTCTGCTGAATCAAACGCACAGCTACCATGTTTTTCCCATTCACCTTGTAATAATTTTGCACCTGGCGAGATTGAAAGATAAGGTTCGAGGGTTTCAACTGGAAGCGGTGCTAAATCACCCTTACAAAAACGTGGATGATCCGTAACAGAACGTGCATTCTCATTTTGTGGCCATAAGCCATGCACCACCCAGCCAAATTGATTTTTTATACTACATTGATATTGCGCTGAATCAGGTAAATTATTGCCATATTGCGCACGTTGTTTTTCACAGAATGCAGGCGACCAAGATAAGGCCAACATATAGTAATCAACAGGGGCATTTTTATTTTGTCCAATGGCATCATCGCGCATGACGACATCATAATTCCCAAAATCTTTGGTATTTTTGACCGCACTTTGGGTTTGTTGCTGTGGGGTTGTTGGGGCGGGTTTGGTGTCTTTTTTGTGTTCAGTGAAATATTGCCAAATGCTAAATGCAGCAAGGGCAAGAAGGGAAAGAGTGGAAGCCTGTTTTTTCATAAAAATCCTGTTTAAATTTTGTCAAATTTGCTTTTGTCGGCTATAATTCGCCGCTTTCTCATATAAAGGAATGGTATGGCGTTACTGATCACAAACAAATGCACAAACTGCGATATGTGCCTCCCCGAATGCCCGAATGAAGCAATTTCAATCGGCGAGGAGATCTATGTGATCGATCCTGTACTTTGTACGGAATGTGTTGGTCATTATGACACGCCAACTTGCCAAAAAGTTTGCCCGATTACAAACTGTATTAAGCCAGATCCTGAGCATCAAGAAAGCGAAGAGCAGCTTTGGGAACGTTTTGTGATGATTCACCATTCGGATAAGTTGTAGAATTTACCTGATCTTTTTCTTTTCGTCCAATGACTATGAATAAAACAAAGTTAATTAAAATCGCCATCATTCTGATTTATTTGTTCAGTCCGATTGATATTTTGCCTGAAGCGGTGCTTGGCCCATTAGGTTTGGTGGATGATGCGGCAGCCATTGCTTTATTGATTCGAATTTTATTGAAAAAATAAAAACTTGAATAAAATCAACCGCACTTTGCTTTTCTCATTCTTGCAAAATCCCGTCAATTTCTCTAAACTACGCGTCGGAAAATTTCTTTCCTCATCATTTCACTTTAAACGCTACCCGTGAGTAGCAAAAGGGACCTCAATCATGACAAACGTCAATCAATATGGCTGGAAAGCCTTGGTTGGATCAGCTGTCGGCTACGCGATGGATGGATTCGATCTTCTTATTCTTGGATTTATGCTTAGTGCCATTTCGGCAGATCTTAATTTAACTCCCGCACAATCTGGCTCATTAGTTACCTGGACACTTATTGGTGCTGTAGTGGGCGGGATTGTATTTGGTGCATTAAGCGATCGTTACGGACGTGTACGCGTACTGACTTGGACCATCGTACTCTTTGCTGTATTCACCGGTTTATGTGCAATCGCACAAGGCTATTGGGATTTATTAATTTATCGCACCATCGCGGGTATCGGTTTGGGCGGTGAATTTGGTATCGGTATGGCATTAGCCATTGAAGCTTGGCCTGCAAAACACCGAGCAAAAGCAGCGTCTTATGTGGCATTAGGTTGGCAAGTTGGTGTGTTAGCGGCTGCGTTACTCACCCCTGTATTGCTTCCACATATCGGCTGGCGTGGCATGTTCGTTGTCGGTATCTTCCCAGCATTCGTTGCTTGGTATTTACGTACCCGTTTACACGAACCTGAAATTTTCTCACGAAAACAGACCGCACTTTCTACCCAAAAAACATCCAAACTGGAATCTTTCAAACTCTTAATTAAAGACAAAGCAACCACAAAAGTGAGCCTTGGTGTGGTAGTGTTAACCTCCGTACAAAACTTCGGTTACTACGGTATTATGATTTGGATGCCAAACTTCTTATCTAAACAACTTGGCTTTAGTTTAACGAAATCAGGTTTATGGACGGCAGTTACCGTATGCGGCATGATGGCAGGGATTTGGATTTTTGGTCGCTTAGCGGATAGAGTGGGACGTAAACCAAGTTTCTTATTATTCCAACTTGGTGCCGTGATCAGCATCATCACTTACTCTCAATTAACTGATCCAACCGCTATGTTGGTGGCCGGTGCATTCTTAGGGATGTTTGTAAACGGCATGATGGGCGGTTATGGCGCATTAATGGCTGAAGCTTATCCGACAGAAGCACGTGCAACGGCACAAAATGTGTTGTTTAACTTAGGTCGTGCTGTTGGTGGTTTTGGACCTGTTGTTGTCGGGGCGATTGTCTCTGCGTATTCATTCAGCATTGCGATTGCTTTCTTGGCGGTGATTTATGTTATCGACATGGTAGCGACGGTCTTCTTAGTGCCAGAATTAAAAGGCAAAGAATTGAGCTAAGTGCGGTCAGAAAAATTAACATTTTTTGAAAACATCGGAGTTAAAGCCGATGTTTTTTATTTGTGAAAAATCAGCCAATTTTAACCGCACTTTATGCTAAACTATGGACAATTTTCCTAATTTTGAAGAGTTATCGTGTACGCCAAACGTTCAGTTTCTACCCGTATTGCTAAATATTTATTTGTGGTCATTATCTTCATGGGCATTATTAGCTCGTTGAGTTTACTCGTGATGGCAAGCAATAAATCGGATGCGGAAGCCATTAATATCTCCGGTTCTTTGCGTATGCAAAGTTATCGACTATTAACGGAAATGGAACGTTCGCCGGATACAGTCGAACAGAATCTGGTGCGTTATCAACGTAGCCTCAATGCAGAGGCCTTGCTTTCTGTGCAGAATCAGCTTTTCGCACCTTCAGGGGTGAGGGAATCCTATCAAAAAATTCTAAAACGCTGGGCAGTGATGTCTGATTTCGCTCGTGCACATCAAATCGAAAAATATCATGCTGAACTGAAAAGTTATGTACAAGATGTCGATGATTTTGTGTTGGAATTGCAACGCTTTGCTGAACAAAAATGGATTAGTGCGGTTTCTGTGCTATGTGTTTCAATGCTATTGATCCTTGCGATGGTGTCTTATGTCATTTGGTATATGAAGCGCGAAGTCGTGAAGCCTTTAGAGCAGATGACCAAAGCCAGTATGCAAGTGCAAATGGGGCAGTTTAAACATATCCAGCTTGATACAGAAAGTGGTAACGAGCTTGGTGTTTTGGCAAAAGTGTTTACGCAAATGTCATCGGAATTAGGGCGACTTTATTCACGTTTAGAAGATGCCGTTAATGAGAAAACGCAAAAATTACGCCAAACTAACCGCTCTTTAACGACGCTTTATCAAAGCTCGCAGTTGCTTACGCCCACGAAGATTAATGATAAAATTCTCAGTCAAGTGCTCAATCATATTCGTGTCAGCGAACATTTACGCTACATTGAGTTAGAAATTTTCGGATCAGAACATTGGGAAATTTCTTTTGGTCAAAAAGATCCTAAACAATCACTTCAAGTCGAAGAACTTTCCATTGAAAATGAAAACTTAGCAGTGCTCTCATGGCAAGCCGGTTTACCTTGTCCCGATCCGCGAATGATGAAAAACCTAGGACAAATGGTGGCAAAAGCGTTGTATTCACACAAAACGCAACGTCAACAAGAGCAACTCTTATTAATGGAAGAGCGGTCAATTATTGCACGGGAATTACATGACTCGTTGGCGCAAGTATTGTCTTTCTTACAAATTCAATTAACGCTGTTAAAGCATAATTTGAAGAAAGAAGACGAGGAATCAAAAGAAAAAAGTATTGCCATCATTGGTGAATTTGAACAAGCCTTATCAGATGGTTATTCTCAATTACGAGAATTATTGGCGACCTTCCGTTTAACGGTGCAAGAAGCCAATTTACAGGTTGCCTTGGAACAAGTTATCGAAAGTTTGCGCTCACAAACGAAGATGCAAATGACCGTAGAATGCAGTTTGCCATCGCAAAGTTTAAATCCACAAGAATTAGTGCACGTTCTGCAAATTGTACGTGAGGCAACGTTAAATGCGATTAAACACTCAAAAGGCACGCTGATTGAAGTGAAAGCACATATTAATGCCGAGGGTGAATATGAAATTCTTGTGCAAGATAATGGTGTAGGGATTCCGACATTAGACGAGCCAGAAGGTCATTATGGTTTAAATATCATGACTGAGCGCAGTCGACAATTAAATGCTCAGTTCAGTATTTCAAAAGGGGAGCAAGGTGGTACTATCGTGAAAATCACGCTTCCTCACACGTTTTTTTAAGGAAAGTTAATGCAAAGTTTACAGACGTTTCACACCTTCAATATGCCGGCAAATGCACGTGAAATTATTGAAGCCACATCGATTGAACAAATCCAACAAGCTTGGCAAAAAGCACAAGCTGAAAATCTACCTGTCTTATTTTTAGGACAAGGCAGCAATATGCTGTTTTTAGACGATTTCCAAGGTGTTGTAATTGTTAACCGTTTATCGGGTGTTCAACATACAGAAGATAGTGATTACCATTATTTGCATGTTAATGGTGGCGAAAATTGGCATCAGTTAGTGGAATGGTCACTCTCTCAAGGGATTGATGGCTTAGAAAATCTCGCACTCATTCCCGGCTGTGCCGGCTCAGCGCCGATTCAAAATATTGGAGCGTATGGCGTAGAATTTAAAGATGTGTGCGATTACGTGGATGTATTGAATCTCAACACGGGCGAACAATTCCGTTTGCAGGCGAGTGAATGTGAATTTGGTTATCGTGAAAGTATTTTTAAACATCGCTATGCACAAGGTTATGTCATTACAGCGGTTGGATTGAAATTAGCCAAAAATTGGCAACCGATTTTAAAATATGGCTCATTAGTAAATTTTGATCCTCAAACTGTAACGGCAAAACAAGTGTTTGATGAAGTGTGCCATATTCGCCGCAGTAAATTGCCCGATCCTAAAGAATTTGGCAACGCGGGCAGTTTCTTCAAAAATCCTGTGGTGAGCGCCGAGCAATTTGCGAAAATTCAAAAACAGGTCGAAAATCTACCGCACTTTCCACAACCGGATGGCTATGTGAAACTTGCAGCAGGTTGGTTAATCGATCAATGCCATTTAAAAGGTTTTCAAATCGGTGGTGCGGCTGTTCATCAACAACAAGCTTTAGTGCTGATTAATAAAGGTAATGCCACTGGGCAGGATGTTGTTAAGTTAGCACATCATATCCGTCAAACCGTGGCAGATAAATTTGGTGTATATTTACAGCCTGAAGTGCGCTTTATGGGCGCGAATGGCGAAGTGAATTCAGAGCAAATCATTAGTTAATTTATAGAGGAAAGCAATCATGAACTTTAAAGAGATTTTAGAGACTTCACCCACCATTGATCATCTAACGGGTTTAGATGTCTTAAACGGTGAAACGGTAATTCATCATATTCCGGCAGCATCGGGAAAACTTGGCTCGCTTCGTCTTTATAATGCGTTAGCAGAAAAATTTAACGGAAAATTAGACCGCACTTCTGCACAACAAGGCATTGAATGGTTTGCTGAACACGTTGAAGATGCGAAACAAAATCCTGGAAAACACCCGAATATTGATTTATTGTTTAAAGTGGTATCAGAGAATGTGGTTTATTCGCTTGTGCCATTAAAATAATTTGAAAATTTTTATTGATTAATTTGAACTTTTAATCGTTAAAAACTGTCAAATAGAACAAATTAAAGCTACAATAATTTTAAATATTGTGCTATAACTAGACAGTTAATAAGTTGGAGCTTAGCTCCGCATGCTGTGAGGAGAAGAATGAATAAAGAAACTCAAATGATGTTAGTACCTCAAGGTAGCATCGAAGGTTATATTCGAGCAGCAAACGAATATCCGATGCTGACTGCAGAGGAAGAAAAAAGCTTAGCAGAACGTTTGTATTATGACGGTGATATTGAAGCAGCGAAAAAGTTAGTTTTATCACACTTACGTTTTGTTATTCATGTTGCGCGTGGTTATTCAGGTTATGGATTACCGCAAGCAGATTTAATTCAAGAAGGTAATATCGGATTAATGAAAGCGGTAAAACGTTTTAATCCGGAAGTGGGTGTTCGCCTTGTATCTTTTGCGGTGCATTGGATCAAAGCTGAAATCCATGAATATGTTCTTCGCAACTGGCGTATTGTGAAAGTTGCGACCACAAAAGCACAACGTAAATTGTTCTTTAACCTGCGTAAAACCAAACAACGTTTAGGTTGGTTCAATGAAAACGAAGTGGATATGGTGGCGAATGAGCTTGGCGTGTCAAAAGAAGATGTCATTGAAATGGAATCCCGTATGACAGGAGCAGACGTAGGCTTTGATTTGCCAACAGACGATGACGATGAGGCTTATGCACCTTCTTTATATTTAGAAGATAAAAGCTCAAACTTTGCGGCAGAACTTGAAAGCGAAAACTTTGAAGAACAAGCAACAGAAAAGTTAGGTACAGCCTTAGCCAATCTTGACGAACGTAGCCAAGATATTATCAAAGCGCGTTGGTTAGATGATGATAAAGCCACCCTTCATGATCTTGCAGCAAAATATAATGTGTCTGCAGAACGTATTCGTCAGCTTGAAGCAAACGCACTGAAAAAACTTAAAAGTGCGGTTGATTTCTAAGCCGTTTTGATAAAAAGAAACCTGTCGATTATCGACAGGTTTTTTATTTATTTCTTCTTGGATTTTCCCCACATTTTATCTTCTTGGCCTCGCCATAAACGCTGAATATTGTCGTGGTGACGATAAATCAGCAAACAGCAAACTAAGGCAACGGGGAAAGTAAATTCCGGTTTAAGCCACCAAACATAAAATGGCACGAGAAGTGCTGTAATGACCGCACTTAATGAAGAATAACGGCTAATTAAGAAGACTAACAACCACGTACCCAGCGTTGAACCAGCGACGCCCCAAGAGATGGGCGCAATGGCACCGAATGCGGTCGCTACACCTTTCCCGCCTTTAAACTGAAAGAAAATAGGGAAGATGTGCCCCAAGCAAGCCCCTAATGCAACCATGCCTAATTCAAATTGCGTAAGCCCTAAATAATAACCCGCCCAAACAGGTAACATCCCTTTTAAAATATCGCAAATTAATACTGCAAGTGCCGCCCAGCGTCCGCCAATACGCAATACATTTGTCGCACCAGGGTTATGAGATCCGTTTTTTCGTGGGTCAGGCAAGCCAGCTACCTTACAAATCAAAATTGCACTGGAAATCGAACCCAGTAAATAAGCAAAAATCATATAAAAAAGGGCAAATAGGCTCATTTTGTGCTCCACAATCTTGATTGTATTTGAAAAACTTGTTCGTTATTTTAACCAAACTTGATAGCATAAGCCCACTATATTTTTACAGGAATGAGAGATGGATCGTATTTTTATTGAAGAATTAGTGGTCTTCGCACAAATTGGCGTGTATGACTGGGAACAACAAATTAAACAAAAGCTTGTTTTTGATTTGGAAATGGCGTGGGATTGTCAAAAAGCCGCAGAAACAGATGATGTGCAATACTGCCTCAATTATGCGGAAGTGAGTCAATTTATTTTAGATTATGCCCAAGCTAAGCCATTTTTATTGATTGAGCGTGTGGCTTATGAAGTAGCAGAGCAATTACAACAACGTTTTGGGATTTCATGGTTACGTCTCAAATTAAGTAAACCCAAAGCGGTTGCTCAAGCAAGTAATGTGGGGATCATTGTAGAGCGCGGTGAGTTGAAATAATCGCTGAAAATTGACCGCACTTTGGAAATATCAAACCAAAGTGCGGTTAATTTTTTAAGTGTTTTTTAATGCCAAGCGAAATGCTCCAATTCCGCTTTTTAATACTAGCATGCTTAATATCATACTTGCCAATGGGTCAACCCATAACCATCCCAGAAAATAGGTACTGAGACCCGAAAGTATAGCAATAATGGAACCAAATAAATCGGTGAGTACATGTAGATACGCTGCTTTAATATTGAGATTATCATGATCGCTGTTCAACATTATCTTTGCAACGAAAAGATTCACCAATAATCCTAGAGATGCCACGCCAAGCATTGGTAATGCCATCATCTCGATGGGATTTTGCCAGCGTTGAATGGCTTCAACTAAAATCATCAATGCCACAACAATCAATGAGCCGCTATTAAGTAGGGCAATGTATCGTTGTTTTTGAGCGGATAGAAACAACGCTAGCAAGGCTAAAAATAACGATAAACTATCATTTGCCATGTGGCCCGCATCAGCCATGAGTGCCAAGCTGTTAAACCAATAGCCACCAATAAATTCGACAATCATAAAGCCAGTAATAATGGCAAAACTGAGCGCTAAGATTTTTTTATCCTGTGGAATATGCTCATGAGATGAATGATCATGATGTTCATGGGAATGATGTTCGGACATACGGCTCCTTATTGTCTATTTGATTAACTTGGGATAAAGTATAAAGTCCGTAGTAACTACAAGGTCAAGGCTTGATTTTAACAAGATGAAGATTCACGAACTCAGCAAACAAAGCGGTATTCATTTAGAAACCATTCGTTATTATGAAAAAATGGGGTTAATGCCGGAGCCTAAACGTCTGGCAAATGGTTATCGAGATTATGATGAAGCCAGTTTGAAGCAATTAAAATTTATAAAAACCTGCCGAGCGTTAGATTTCAGCTTGGCGGAAATTAAATATTTTAATGCGTTGAAAACACAGCAATCTCAACATTGCGAAGTGGATAGCATGTTGGCGAAACATTTGGTTTCAGTCGAAGAAAAAATTGCCGAACTGACTGAAATTAAACATTTCCTACAAAGTTTAATTACCGAAGATGATCATCAAGCTGCAGATTGTAAAGCAATGGCCCAATTAAAAGCCTATTAAGTGCGGTCTAAAAAATATCAAAAATCCGCACATTGATGTGCGGATTGGTCACTATTCTGGATCATCTGTAAACGCGTTGTCTCGGAATATAGGCACAAAGGTGGCCAAATACAGTATAAACACAATGGCAATTAAAATAGCCGGAATAGTGATAAAAAACAGCTCGTCCACATACATTAAACAAGCCCGGGAAAGTGCCGCCGTGAAAAGACAAAGCACGGCAAGGCGACAGAGTTTTGGGTAATCCAGTTTCGTAAAGCCACTATGCCATAATCCCGCAGTGAGCCAAATCATCATCATACTGCCGAGAATGCCGCCGAGTGTCACCATATGTAATGGATCGGCGGTAGGCTCATCAATTAATTTATTTATGCCAATCCACAAATAACCAATCGCGGCGAACAGTTGAAGAAAATAATAAGTGCGCACGTAATGTTTGCGTAGCAGTTCGTGATGATGTAATTCGCGTAACTTGGCAAGCAAAATAAAGCCAACGGCAAAGGCTGTAAAAGCGGCTGTTTGCGCAGGCAACCAAAGCTCTGCTGCGGTATGAAGTAATAAAAATGTAATTGCGATATTTTTATACACGACATTCGGGATAAATACGGGATCTTTCAATGTACTTTCTTTCAGTGCCTCTGCGCCTAATAGAATGCTGACTCGAATCGATACAAACATCACTGCTGCCATATTTAAATGCACCTGTGCTCGCAATAATTTCAGACTATCAGTCATGGCGTAAGCCGTCTGACAAACTGTAAATGCGGCAAGCAACATCAGTAAAGTAAAATTGTCGGTATTGCGATCCAACCAAAACAGCCAAGCACAAAAGAGTAACAACGCGAGCCAATAAGCCGCCACTAAAAACGAGGCGGTTTGCGGGGAAAATGGCAATAACATCAATCCTGCAAGCAAGAGCACGGCTAATATTGTCGCAATAGGTTTTAAATTGCCTTTGTAATTTGTCCATTCGAGCATAGAAGCCGTCAGAAAGCCGCCGTATGCGGCTGGCAGCATAAATTCTAAGAAAATTTTGCGGTGTAGGATGAGATCATCGGGGCTGATGAAAAAGCTCAAGGCACCAACAATCGCAAGAATGGCTGCACCAACAAAGAAGGGTCGCATCGGATGGGTAAAGAAATTATTCATAGTAATGGATTCCTTGAAATTCGCGTGCGACTACGGTTTCTTCAAAGGCTGAATTACGTTCGGATAATGGCGTTGGCAAGGTAATCACATTTTGCACATCCATACCTTTTGGAGAAAGCTGCATAATCTCTCGGCTTAATCGAGCGGCTTCAAAACGATCGTGCGTCACTAAAATGCAAGCCATGCCTTGCTGCTCAATTTTTTCCACTAACATAGTGGCTAAAATATCCCGTAAATCGCGATCCAAACCGACAAAAGGTTCATCCAATAATGCTAAATCACAGCCACATAGCAATAGACGTAAAAATGCCACGCGTTTTGCCATTCCGCCCGATAATTCGGTTGGGTATTTATTCAAATCACCCGAAGAAAGCCCAATCTTTTCTGCCAGCGCAATGATTTCATTTTCATTAGGATTATCCATAAAAATGGCAATATTCTGCATGGCAGTGAGATTTTCTAATAGACGATTTTCTTGAAACAGAAAGCCCGTTTTACGAAATGTATTCTTGATTTCGCCCAATTTTGGCGTTTCCAAACCTGAAATTAAACGCAAAACGGTGGTTTTGCCACAACCGCTTGGGCCGAATAAGGTTTTTACTTCGCCTGGTTGTAAATCCATACTGAAATCGCGCACGATGGGATCGCGGAGAATTTCAAAACGCACATTTTTTAAACTCAGCATTATCTTCTCCACGGCATAAACAGGATTTCCAATGGCTTGGTAATCAAATATTCAAAGAGTGAAACAAACACAATCACCAACAGCACATAAGCCATCACTGTTGACGTGTCTAACATGGCTCTGGCATCGGCAATCTGTGCTCCCACCCCCTCATTGGCACCCAAAAGCTCTGCCATAATCACCACTTTCACGCCCATCGCAACCGCGACGCCAATGCTGGAAATCACATAGCCTGTGAGATGGGGAACATACAAATAGCGGATTTTCTTCCACAATCCGAGTTTGTACGCATCAAACAATTCTTCATGTTGTTTGTTGACACTTGCCATACCCATGGCGGCACTGGCAAAGGTCAGCGGGGCGACTAATACGATAATGGTAAATAGCACACTTGGGTTGCCAAAGCCAAACCAAAATAATGCCATCACGACCCAAATGATTGGCGGCATGGCTAACAAAATCGTAATGACGGGTTTGAGTAATGCCATAGCGGTTTTAAAGCTGCCCGCAATCAGCCCAGCGGCTAAGCCTGCGACTAATGCAATGGTAATGCCTACCACGGAACGCCATAACGAAATGCCGATTTCGTTTTGTTGGAAATGGTCAAGCAGCTCAAGGGCTTTTTGAAAAACATCCGCGGGAGCAGGCAGCATAAATTCACCAAATATCGCACTGCCCCAAGCCCACAAGGCAACCAACATCATCGCCACACTCAAGCCGGTAAAGCCGCTCCAGAGATAGTCGATGATGTAAAACAGGACTGGTTGTGGTTTACGGATTTTGTCAGTTTTAATCATGTTATGTGATTCAGTTTCAAATTAAGCCAAGAAGAATTTATCATCTGGTAATTTACCACCTAAGAGTTTTGGATTGAACTCCATTAAGGTTTCATAGAATTGCATGATTTCATTTTTCAGTTCACTGGCTTTGGTTACCGTTAAGCGCGCACCGTCTAAGCCCATTTCAATAGCGGCTTCTGGAGCAGGAAGATAATTAGCGCCAATTTCAGCCGCACTTTTTCGGTTAGCCATAATCCAGTTTAACGCATCACTTAAATCTTGGTGAAGTAGATCAAACTCTGCCTTGTGTGCGTGGAAGTATTCTTCGTTAGCAATAATGCCCGCCATTGGAATAAGCGGTTTGGTGTTAAACGCTTGACCCCATTCTTTCACTAAATCAAAGCCGCGTACAATCTCCGTACCAACAATTTTAGCTTTCTGCACAACGGCGCTCGCCATTGGTTCTGGCAGAATGGCAGCATGGAAATCTTTCAATAAGAACAAGCCAATTGCTTCGGTTGGGGTTGCCGCATAGGTGATCTCTACTTTATTGATATCAATATTCAGTTTTTTCAGTAGAGCTTGCAATACGATGTCTGGCATATCGTTTTTAAATGGCACAAGGATTTTTTTCCCCACCAATTCTTGCGGTGAAGTAATAGCACCACCTTTACACATCAACTGCGTAA
>CAUQGU010000021.1:0-25307 GCA_963517645.1 uncultured Haemophilus sp.
CGCGATAAGGCAGTATAATGCTTGAATTACTCTTTCTGCTTCTGCCAATAGCCGCTGCTTATGGTTGGTATATGGGGCATCGGAGTGCCAAGAAAGATCAGGAAGATATTAGTAATAAACTCTCCCGTGATTATGTCACGGGGGTCAATTTTTTGCTTTCCAATCAAACGGATAAAGCCGTTGATTTGTTTCTTGATATGTTGCAAAAGCAAGAAACAGAAAATGAAATTGAAAGCGACTCACAATTTGAAGCTGAGCTAACGCTCGGTAACCTTTTCCGTTCTCGAGGCGAAGTGGATCGTGCTTTGCGTATTCATCAAGCCCTCGATCGTAGTCCCAATTATTCTTTTGAACAAAAATTATTAGCTAAACAGCAACTTGCCAAAGATTTCATGACAGTCGGTTTTTATGACCGCGCTGAAGCGCTTTACATCATTATGGTGGATGAACCAGAGTTTGCTGAAAATGCACTGCAACAGCTTTTGGTGATTTATCAAAAAACAAAAGAATGGAAAAAAGCAGTTAATATCGCAGAGAAGCTTGCTAAGATCTCACCTAAAGAAAATAATGTGGAATTAGCGCAATGTTATTGTGAATATGCCTTAAGCGGTGAACTTGAAAGTGCGGTCGAAAAACGCAGTATTTTACAAAAAGCGCTGAATGTATCTCCAACCAGTGTGAGAGCATCAATGCTGCTTGCTGATTTAGAAATGGCAGATAAAAACTACCGTCAAGCCATTCATTTTTTGGAGAATATTCTTAATCAAAATCCAATTTACATTGGAGAAGTGTTGAAAACACTCAAATATTGTTATGATGAATTAGGAGAGAGAGATAACTTTGAGTTATTCTTGATTCGAGCCAGCCAGCAGATTAACAATACGAAAGTAGATTTAATGTTAGCAAGCGTGATTGAAGAGAAAGATGGTAAGAGTGCAGCGCAATCAAAGCTTTATCAACAACTCACAAAACATCCAAGTACATCTATTTTCCACCGTTTTATTCAATTCCAAATTGATGATGCAGAGGAAGGACGAGGTAAAGAAAGCTTAATTTTGCTACATAAAATGGTCGGTGAGAGAATTAAGCAAGGCTTTGGCTACCGTTGCTCAAATTGCGGTTATCAGACCCATAAATTAATGTGGAATTGTCCTTCTTGCAAACAGTGGGAATCCATCAAACCAGAACATAATTAATTGACACAGTGAGGTAAAATTATGAATAGCAAAGTAATCGTTGCATTGGATTACGAAACGGAAGCACAAGCGCTATCCCTCGTGGATCAAATTGATCCAAGCTTATGCCGTTTAAAAGTGGGTAAAGAAATGTTTACTACACTAGGAACCAGTTTCGTTAAGCAATTGCACGAGCGTCAATTTGATGTTTTCCTCGATCTTAAATTTCATGATATTCCGAATACTGTGGCAAGAGCAGTGCGTTCTGCGGCTGATTTAGGGGTATGGATGGTTGATGTCCATGCTAGCGGTGGTCTGAAAATGATGGAAGAGGCGAAGAAAATTCTCGAGCCTTATGGAAAAGATGCGCCTTTATTAATCGCAGTAACGGTATTGACCAGTATGGAAGATTTGGATTTATTACAAATCGGTATTAACTCTTCACCACTTGAACATGTTTTACGTCTTGCGCATTTAACACAGCGTGCAGGATTAGATGGCGTCGTTTGTTCACCACAAGAAGTAGAGATTTTACGTAATACTTGTGGTCCTGATTTTAAATTAGTCACACCGGGGATTCGTCCAATTGGAAGTGATTTTGGTGATCAACGTCGTGTCATGACTCCTGCTGCGGCTATTCGTTCTGGTTCTGATTATTTGGTGATTGGTCGTCCAATTACGCAAGCTGAAAATCCAGCAGAAGTGCTTCGTTCAATTAATGCATCAATTGAGTAATATGACTGAGAGTACTTTAGTATATTCTACCGAAGTGGGTCGAATTAAAGCGCAGAAAGAGCCGGTACAACGCCCTAAGGGGGATGGAGTGGTTCGAATCCAAAAACAAACTAGTGGTCGAAAAGGCGCAGGTGTTTCAGTGATTACTGGGCTAGATTTATCAGATGATGAATTGAAAAAGTTAGCGGCTGAACTTAAAAAGCGTTGTGGTTGTGGTGGTTCAGTTAAAGACGGCAATATTGAGATTCAAGGCGAAAAACGCGATTTACTTAAACAACTTTTAGAACAAAAAGGGTTTAAAGTAAAATTAGCCGGTGGTTAAGATAAGACAAAAAATCCATCTTCAATTGAAGATGGATTTTTTCATAATTAGCCTTCCATAAAGTTTGGTTGGTAAGCAAAGAACATTGCACCTAAGAAACTTAACAAGGCAAATGCTAAAAATGCACTGTTTGGATTGACTGCTTTACGATTAAAATATTTAGCCGAGAAGAAGATATAAAGCACAAGCATGATGATTTTCATGACCAGCCAGCTTTGTAACTGATAGCCGAACAAGAAAAACATCGATAAACCGCTTGCAATTAAAAGTGTATCAACTAAGTGCGGTAAAATTTTTAGCAGTTTAATTGCTTGCCAATCTTTCCCACTTAATTGCATTCCCCCACGGATTATTAATAATCCTAAACTTAAAAATGCACAAACAATATGCAAATAAACTAACATAATCACTCCAGATGTAAAAAGGAAAGTGCGGTCAAAAGTGACCGCACTTTAATTTCTTATTTTGCAATACGCTTATATTTAATACGATGTGGTTGTGTTGCGGCTTCACCTAAGGTTTTCTTTTTCCACTCTTCGTAGTCAGAGAAGTTACCTTCATAGAAAGTGACTTTACCTTCATCACCGTAATCTAAAATATGCGTTGCAATACGGTCTAAGAACCAACGGTCATGGGAAATCACCATTGCACAGCCTGGGAATTCTAAGATCGCATTTTCTAACGCACGTAAAGTTTCAACGTCTAAGTCATTGGTTGGTTCGTCTAATAACAGTACGTTACCACCACGTTGTAGAAGTTTCGCTAAGTGTAAACGACCACGTTCACCACCTGATAATTCGCCCACACGTTTTTGTTGATCTACGCCTTTGAAGTTAAAGCGGCCAACATAGGCACGGCTTGGAATTTCAAAGTTACCAATAGTGAGAACATCTTGTCCATTAGACACTTCTTCCCAAACGGTTTTCTTGTCATCCATTGAATCACGGAATTGATCCACAGAAGCAAGCACAACGGTTTCCCCCATCGTAATTGAGCCGCTATCGGGTTGTTCTTGACCTGAAAGCATACGGAAGAGGGTAGATTTACCCGCACCATTTGCCCCGATAATACCTACGATAGCACCTTTTGGAATGCTAAATGATAAGTCATCAATTAAAGTACGATCGCCGTAAGATTTAGTGAGATGTTCTACCTCAATGACCTTATCACCTAAACGAGGACCAGGTGGAATAAAGAGTTCATTGGTCTCGTTACGTTTTTGGTATTCACCAGAGTTCAACTCATCGAAGCGTGCCATACGAGCTTTGCTTTTCGCTTGACGACCTTTAGGGTTTTGGCGTACCCATTCTAATTCTTTCGCAATGGATTTTTGACGCGCATTTTCAGCCGCTTGTTCTTGCTCTAATCGTTTCTCTTTTTGCTCTAACCAAGAAGAGTAGTTACCTTCCCAAGGAATACCTTCACCACGGTCAAGCTCTAAGATCCAGCCAGCTACATTATCTAAGAAGTAACGGTCGTGGGTAATCGCCACAACAGTACCTTCGTAGTCATGTAAGAAGCGTTCTAACCATGCCACAGATTCCGCATCTAAGTGGTTGGTTGGCTCGTCTAATAAGAGCATGTCTGGTTTTTCGAGCAATAAACGACAAAGCGCCACACGACGACGCTCACCACCAGATAAATGCTCGATTTTTGCATCCCAATCCGGTAAACGTAATGCATCTGCAGCACGCTCTAATTGGTTATCTAAATTATGGCCATCGTGTGCTTGAATAATGGCTTCAAGGTTTGCTTGTTCTGCCGCTAATTTATCAAAATCAGCATCAGGATCTGCATAAAGTGCATAGACTTCATCTAAACGAGTCAGTGCATTTTTCACTTCAGAAACGGCTTCTTCTACCGCTTCACGCACTGTTTGTTGCGGATCAAGTTTTGGTTCTTGTGGAAGATAACCAATTTTGATACCCGGTTGTGGACGAGCTTCACCTTCGAACTCTTTATCCACGCCTGCCATAATGCGTAAGAGGGTTGATTTACCCGCACCATTTAAGCCCAGAACCCCGATTTTTGCACCAGGGAAGAAGCTTAAAGAAATATCTTTCAAAATATGACGCTTCGGTGGCACCACTTTGCCGACACGGTGCATCGTATATACAAATTGCGTTGACATAATTTTCTCGATGTTATGAATAAAAGTGCGGTTATTTTACTTGATGTTTAGGGAATAAGCTATTTGAAAGGCAAAAAAAACCACCCATATAGGGTGGTAGGAAAGTAGTTTAGCTATATTTATGATTATTTTATTTAGGAACTTTATGAATATCAAGCAATCACTTGACGAAACAGATAGTACATAAATTTCAGTTATAAGGGAAATGCGAATGAATCATTTTTTGATAAAAATCAATAAAATCATAGGATTTTTTACTTTTAGACTGATTTTTATTCGATTTTGATTGGGAACTGCTTGTGATAAAATCTGTCTATTCAACCATTTAGCCACTCTTTTTTCTTATTTATGTTTAAAAAATTACCTCTTGGATTATTGCTGATTTCGCCTTTTTCAGCGCTAGCGCATCCTCACGCATTCATCGATATGCAAACGAAACCCTTAGTGAAAGATAATAAATTAATTGGTTTCTCGACGCAGTGGTTACTTGATGAAGCCAGTTCTTCAGCTGTCCTGTATGATGTGAAACAGGCAAAAGGGGATAAGGCTGCCCAACAGAAATTAGTTGATGAAGTCATGGCGAACGTTGTGAATGAACATTACTTTAGTTATGTCTTTGATAAAGAAAATCATAAAATTAAATACACAAAACACCCTGAAAATTACGGTATGCGTGTGAAAGGGAACGAGGTGGAATATTATTTTGATTTTCTTTTAGCTCAGCCACAGGCCTTGCAAAATAATGAATTTACGCTGATGACTTATGACCGCACTTATTATGTGGCAATGCGGTATGCAGAAACTGGCAAAAGAGCGGTTGATTTTTCATCACTTCCTGCAAACTGCAAAGGCGAGGTGCTGGAACCTAATGTCGATGAAAAAATTCAATCTTACGCATCATCATTGGATAAATCGCAAAAAAATGAAGATGATTCTCTTGGTGTATTGTTTGCGCAGAAAGTAAAAATTAAGTGTGAATAAAAATGAAGTTAAAACTGACCGCACTTTTTATTGGTTTATTAGCGATTATCTTCGCATTATTACCTTGGTTGTTTGTGCAAGTTGCTGATTGGCAAAAAGCCTTTAATCAGTTGATTTCTGAAAATCTCCATCAGATTCAAGCACATTCATCAACGGCAGGATTGTGGTTGATTTTTGCCGCCTTTTCTTATGGTGTATTACATGCATTAGGGCCTGGGCATGGCAAATTTATTATCGCTAGTTATCTTTCTACGCACGAAAGTCAACTTAAGACCAGCATACGCTTAAGCTTGCTTTCCTCTCTCATGCAAGGTTTTGTCGCAGTTGCTGCAACCTCCATTGTGGTGGTGATACTTAATTTTTCCTCTAAATATTTTAAACTTAGCCAGTTATGGCTGGAACGTAGCGCACTCATTTTATTAGTGTTGTTAGGGCTTTATTGGATTGCTCAAGGTCTGAAAGGCTTAAAGAAAAAGCGATCTTTTCGTATTACATCGATCCAATCATTACCAAAACAGATTGGAACAGCTTCGCTATTTCGATATGAGCAAGGAAAAGTAAGTCAAACACAATGTAGTTGTGGGCATCAACATCTACCCAATGATCAACAGCTTAAGCAATCGGGTGATTTAAAATCTCAACTCTTAGTGATTTTAACCATTGGTATGCGACCGTGTAGTGGCGCTATTTTTGTACTCTTTCTCGCCTATATGTTGGATCTGTATTGGTGGGGAATTTTAGCCACGTTTGCTATGTCTTTGGGGACAGGATTAATGCTTTCGCTTTTTGCAGCGTTAGTACGCTATGCGAGAAATGTCGCGACTCGCTTAGGCCATTGGTATGGTTTAGCGGGTTCTAATCAAAAAGGCGAAGCCATGATCAAATGTATTGCGGGTGCAATGATGATCTTTTTTGCACTAAGCTTGTTATATGGCACGATGGGCGCTGTAACAGGTGGCGCCGCCTTATTTGGCGGATAAAGAAAAGGGCAGCGTTTGCTGCCCATTTATTTGAAAATAGATTATTCAACCCAAGTAACGATTTCTTCAATTGGTCTACGAGATTTTTTGGTAATGTCTCTCGCACGATAACCAAATGTTGCTGCCACAGATACGCCCCATTCATTTGGATCAAAGAGCCCTTCAGCGGCTAAAACTTCATTCATTTTATCGTAGTTAAAGCCTTCAATCGGGCAAGAATCTACACCAATAGCGGCAGCACCAGTTAGCATATTGGCTAATGCAATGTAGGTTTGTTTGCTTGTCCAGTCAAATAATGCACGCTCGCTTTCTGCGGTTTTCATTTCAACTTCTTGTAAGCCTTTATATTTTTCCAAGGCTTTTTCTAATTGCTCGCCTTGTAAACCTCTACGCACCGCCACATCACGGAAGAAAGGCGTGTCATATCGAGCATTTTTCTTCGCAAGAATGATCACTAAATGACTACAATCATCTAATTGATATTGCATACCCCAGCTAAAAGGTTTGAGCTTATCGCGTAATGCTTTATTTTGAATAACTAAGAACTTCCACGGCTCAGAACCGACTGAGCTTGGTGATAAACGAGCAAATTCTAAAATTGCCGCAAAATCTTCTTGGTTAATTTTTTTATTCGGATCGTAATAACGTGTGGAGCAGCGATTTTCGAATACCTGAAGCATTTGTTCGCGTGTAATTTGACTCATGTTTTCTTCCTCTTAACATTATCTAATTTGTGATCTTTTGACCGCACTTTAGCGCTCTTTCCAATATCCAATCCACTCTTTGAGTAATTGCATATTTTTCGTAATTGCGCCACCTTGCGGAATAAAATGCATCATATTAAGTCCATAACTGTCGGGTGTAATACCTTCACCTACACTCGCAGGTAACACATCAAAGCCTTGTTGTTGGAACAATAATTTTGCACGTTGCATATGCCATTCATTAGTGACTAAAATAATCTTATGAATACCTTCTTTTTCCAATATTTGTTTGGTGGAAAGGGCATTTTCTTTAGTAGTAAGTGCTTTAGGTTCAATCCATTTGGTTGGCACATTAAAGAAGTTTTGGAGCTCTTCTGCGGCGATTTTTGCCTCAATAGCACCTGTTGGACTTGCCCCTGTAATTAATAATGGCAAGTGGGTTTCTTTTTGTAAGAAAGCAGCATAACGTAAGCGTTCAAGTTGAATACCCGTTGAAGCTAATGGTGCGTAAAGTTCTTTGCTATCACGCAAGCCACCGCCCAGTAAAACGATCGCTTGAGCTTGTTGATAATCTTGCAGTGTTAAATGATCTTCAGTGATGAGACTATCTTTAAGTACTTGTGCAGTGTAAGGAATGCTTAAAAGATAGAGTAGTGAGAAACCAAGTGCGGTTGAAATTCGGCTTAATTTTTTGAAATTAAATTTAGCGAGAATAAGAGACAGCCCCCACAAAATTAAAATATTAAATGGGGGAAGAATCATAGCGGTAATGAGTTTTTTCAATTCAAACATTATTTATCCAATTCAACGAAATCTAGTTCTTTTGTCCATAATTTCGCATAGCTACTATTTTTGCCATAAGAGTTATCACAAACATGATTTGGAATTTCTAACAAGCAAGAGAAAATATGACCATGTAAGCGAGTAGTGGTCACTTTGTCGTTCGCTAAGAATACTTGCGCAACACGTTTTACAATGCGTTGAGTATAGGTATACCAGAATTGATGGCAGAGATCTTTTAGCCAACTTAAACCAAATTTATTGGCCATTTTACTCATTCGCCAACCTAATGCTAAAACCACATCATCTTCGGTTGAAAGAATGTCTTCCCAGTCTTTTACATTGCTGTTAGCGGGCAGTTGTGCGAGGATATTTTTTTCGATATCACTCGCTTCAATATCTTTACGTAAGAAGTAAAGTTGTTCACCCGTTTTGCCTTGCTTCGTTTCCATGGTGCCATAAAGTTGGTGAGCCATGTCCGGTGACAAATAAACATGATTTGAAAATTGGGCAAATAAATTCGCTGTTCTTTCGTCACGAGCTAGTAAATGGCAATCACTGTGGTTACGGAAAAGTGCGGCTGATTTTTGTAGATTATCTTCGTGCTTAAAATAAGCGGTTTGTGGCAACACAATAATGCGATTATTCGGGAAATGCGCCACCATTTCTTCGCGGATTTTTTGATGCTGTGGATAAAGATCGCCAAAGTTACCGCCACCATGTAAAAGAATGGTGGTGTTTGGTGTGATTTTTGCTTTGACTTCTGCAAGATCTAAATCGTATTCACAGCGTTTTAAGGTCACATTAATGTGGTGATCTTTGAAAAATTGTTCGGTTCCGTGATAAATCAGTAAATCGCCTACGTTCAAATGAAGCGGGTAGTCGAAATAAAATACGTCGTTTTTATCTTTGATTAGTTCGACAATAGGATTCAATTTATTTTTTAAATCAATAAGGAGTTGATTCATTTTTTTACTCTTTTCTTTAAATAGCTAAACAAGAAATTTTTTTCTGCTGTGTTTAATCCGAAGATTAAAATGACACAGATTAATACCATTTCTAAAATGATGGATTGTCCAATAAATTCCAATAAAGAATAGCTGCGGGTGGTATCTGATATATAGATGATACCTAATAGTAGGCCAAACACCACGCCGACATTCACTAAATATGAGACAAATTCTTTATGGTTAAATTTAATTTTTTTATTAATAAAATATAATCGATAGAGTTGTGAGATGACCATCGTACTAAATTTACCCACAAAGGCAAATACTGGATTATAACCTAGTGTGAACAAATAATAAGCCAAAGGCACTGTGCAGAGATCGATTAACGCCACGATGATATTGTATTGTTTTACGGTGGATGTGCCAATGGCTAATGCACTCATCCAAAATGCCCCAGCCATCGCACTGATTAATAAGCAAGCAATAATAGCTTGTACAAGTTGTTCAGTATATTGCGGAAGATGATCGCCTAACCAAAATGTCAGTAAGGTATGGGTGAAATACAATACAGGCGCAGAGAGAATCGCCATTAAATAAAGTGAATATTTTGAAATGCCAAGAATTAATTGGCGATTGCGATCATAATCTTTTGACGCATAAGACTGGACCAACTGCGGATTAGCTGCCATTTGGAAACTATTCACAAAGCTATAAACGGCACCTTCTACTTGTGTTGCAATCGCAACAGCGGCATTGACTGCCACACCAAAGAATAAGTTAGACACCATATTCAAGCCTTGTGTTGAACCTACATAGGCAACCTGTCCCATGAGCATCCAACCGGAAAAACTCACCATTTCTTTGGTTTTGCTTAAATCTTTATATAAACGGAAACGTGCGGCTTCTTTGAAATAATATTTAGTGAATAACACATAAAGAGAGAGCACAATTAAGCTGACTGAAAGTAATAAGCAGCCATAAGTAATTAGCTTATCGTAATGCGTGATATGACTTAAGATAAAGACAGAAGTCAGTTTTAAAATGGTTTCACCTAATCCCAACCACGCATAGAATCCCATTTTCTCGTGTGCAACAATCATGGCATTAAATGGCACTTTGATGATTTCAACGAGGGCAATAATTAACGCTAATTGGTAAACGATATTTGCGGCTTGCAAGCGTTCAGCGGGGATCACCAATTTGTGATTTAAAAACCATAAACCGACGGTTTCAGCTAAAACGAATACGATAAAAATAATGAGTAGGTGATTTAAGATACTAATATTAAAGACTTTATTAACGCGTTGAATGTCATTCGAGGCTTTTTCTACGTTAATAAAACGCTGTGTGGTGGCGGTCATTGTGCCATTAAAAAAGGAAAATAAGACCACAACCCCCATCACAATGCTGTAGATACCAAAATCTTCCACACCCAATACCTGTAATACCACACGAGAGATATATAGCATCGCCCCCATATTGAAGAGCATTCGGATATAAAGAAATAGCGTATTTTTAGCAATGGTTTTATTTGACATTGTGAAAATGAAATTAGAAAAGTTGGGGGAATTATAGGGGGGATTGGGGTGTGTAGCAAGCCTTGAGAGACTTCTTATAAGTTGAATTGTATTTAGTAAAAAAAGAAAAGGCTAAATATAAATTTAGCCTTTTGTAATTTAGACGATGCAGACTGCCAAATCCAATTGTTTGTTATGGAATTGATGCAATGTGCCGCGATGGCCCACGCTCAGAATGATCATATTGGGTAACCGCTCTTTAATTGTTTTATAAAGGAGGTACTCGGTTGGCTCATCAAGTGCTGATGTGGTTTCATCTAAAAAGACCACTTCAGGTTTCGTCAGTAAAATCCGAATAAATGCCACGCGCTGTAATTCACCTGGCGACAAAATTGCCTGCCAATCGTTATCTACATCTAAGCT
The DNA here is from genome assembly GCA_963517645.1 of uncultured Haemophilus sp. Taxonomy (GTDB): domain Bacteria; phylum Pseudomonadota; class Gammaproteobacteria; order Enterobacterales; family Pasteurellaceae; genus Haemophilus_D. The sequence goes on from CAUQGU010000021.1 coordinate 10,699, forward strand.
ATGAAGATATTTATCCAAACAGCAATCAGTCAGTGTTTTTTCCAATTCAGGATGATAAGGATCGATATCCGGATAGCAAATCGCTTCACGTAGCGTACCTTGTGGCATATAAGGACGCTGCGGTAAGAATAAACTGGTCACACAAGGATGTTCCACCAGACCCACTGTCTCAAAAGGATAAATTCCGGCCATCGCTTTTAATAGCGATGTTTTCCCTGTGCCAGATGGACCTTGAATTAATAAAGCATCACCATTTTTTAGTTCAATATTTAAGTTATTAAGCAACAATCTGCCTTGCTCGTCTTTAATACCAAAGTTTGACAATGCAACACGGTTAGAACATTTCATGGGTTGATGAACCTCTGAATGATCTAATTCATCCAACTTAGTCATAAAACCATAAAGACGATTTAAACGAGCTTGATAGAGTGTAAATTCTTCATAGAACAAACGAAAGAAGGAAAGTGCGGTCATTAATCGGTTAAAAGCTTGTACAGTTTGGTGCATATCGCCCAGTTTGATTTGTCCAGTAAAAAAACGAGGCGCTTGCAGCATTAACGGTAAGAGTTTTGCAACGCGCGTGACACTTCCATTAAATCCGTCTAACCCTAGCATTCTCAACACAATTGCCCAACGGTTATGAATGATTTCGGTAAATTTGTTTTTCAATAAATGCTGTTCTTGCTGTTCACCTTGATAGAATGCAATACTTTCCGCATTATCTCGCACTCGAATTAAAGAATAACGGTAGTCACCATTGAGTTTTTCTTTATTGAAGTTCAGCTTGATTAACGGATGGCCAATCCACACAGACATCAGTGTTGCGAGGATAATAAAGGCATAAATAAAGAAAACGACGCCTTTTTCGATATTCAAACCGAAAAGACTTAATATTCCAGAAAGTGACCAAAGAATGATGGTGAATTCAATGGTAGTCAGAATAGAATTAATCATACCGCGCACAATTTTGACGGTACTACTGATAAATTCACGTGCATCTTGTTCAATACGTTGATCAATATTATCGGGCAGATCTTTTTCGTATTTGAGGCGATAGTATTTTTTATTTTCTAACCATCGTTTAATAAGGACTTTATTCAAGCTTTCCAACCAACGGATTTCAAATACTTGTTGCAAGAAATAATCGGCGATGGAGTGGATAACTTGTACTAATACTAAGAGAGCATTCAGTTTTGCAAAGAACCAAAACTTATCCGCATCTAATTCCTGCATGGAGCTATAAAGCCCATTATAGAAAAAAGAGTTGAGTACGCTAAAGCGCACTTCTAGCAAAATCATCGTAAACAATACCAGTAGCATAAGGATGATTTTGATGCTGTTACGACGATTAATCGAAGGAGATGCAATATGCCAAAACTTTTGACCAAATGAGGTTTGCTTTAGCGCTATCATTACCACGCTAAAGCATAAAACTACCCAGAAAAGTGCGGTCAAAATCCAGCTTAAACTTGAGTTAAGTTCAGTTTGCCAATTCATAGATTTCCATAAATTAAAAAAGGGCGAAAGCGTACAGTTTTCGCCCTAAAAAGCTCTAATTAATTAGAATGAATATTCAATATTTGCCCAATAGGTACGAGGCATACCTACCACAGCAAAACTACGGTCATAACGACCACGTTGTACTTGCCAGTATGCTTTATTGAATAAGTTTTCTACACCGATACGGAAGGTTAGAGTTTGTTTCTCGCCTAATTTTGCAACATATTTAGCACCCGCATCAACAGTTGTATAGGATGGGAATTCATATTTTTCAGAATAATCTTGGTATGATTTTCCGTAGTATTGAATTGCAGCATTTAATGTTAAATTTTGAATAAATGGTGTATCCCATTCAATGCCGGCTTTAGCAATCCAGCGAGGACTTGCTACTTGAGACCCCGTAATGATTGGACCTGCAAAGCTAGGATAATCAATCAATTTACCTTGGTTATAGGTAATGCCTAGATTTGGACGTAAGGTGTTATTTAACAAGCTTCCATAGATATTGAACTCAATACCGCGATTACGCTCTTTACCTTGTTCTTCACCTGTTGAAGCAACTACGCCAGGTCGAGACAATTGATAAACACTTAATGTGGTGGTGGCTACATCTTTCCAGTTTTTACGAACACCAAATTCAATTTGTCGGCTTACAATTGGTTTTGCCATTGTACCGGTATCTTCATCTGTTGCTCCAGGCTCTAAATCTTCTAAGTAATTTGCGTATAAAGTTAAATCAGGGTTTGGCACATAAGCAGCCATAATCATTGGGCTGAAGCGGCTTTCATGATAACGCACATCGCGATTTGGTTTTGATGGATAAGGAAGCGCATGCTGCTTAATCCATTGGAGACGTCCACCAAGTGTTAAACGAATGGTATTATCTACAAATGAAGCCGTGTCAGCCAATGCGACACTATAACTCGTCAATTTTTCGTTTGTCGCACCTTGAGCTGTTTCTCTAGAAGGTTGAGGATTGGTTCTAAACTGAGGGTTATATATGTTTAAATTTAAATAATCCTTTCCAGTAAGAACGTAGCCTTGGTGGAACGCTCTCTGTCTTTTGACAGCATCAAAGGCGAGATTCCAGCTATGGTAAATAGAACCTGTTTCAAACTCACCTTGTAATTTTAGATTTGCACTGGTTGTTCTTGTTCTGTAATCAATTGCACGTAGTTGGATTAAACTATAATCTCCATTAGCATTGCCATATGTAGTCGAAGTTATTTTACCCGTTTTATTTGTCTTAGTTACTGTATCCAAGCGAGCTTGACCAAATGTTCCTCTGTAAGTTGATTCCATGTAGCCAAGTCCCCCAGATAACATCATGTTATAAGGAAGATCATACTCAAATGTCCCCATAATAGTCTGATCTTGTGTTGCTTGACCATTCCAGTGAGGGACGAGATTTGTTTTACCATTTGGCGCATCAGGTAAGCGGAAGGTTAGATTTTGGATGTCTTGAACACGCGCACGTCCACCATGGGTGGCACGTTTAGTGTACATATAATCAATACCTGCGCGGAATTTATTTCCACGATAGTCCAATCCCACAGAAAATTCTTTGTTACGTTCATCATAGTTATTACGGGCTGTATCACCATCACGGTATTTCCCATTTAGACGAACGCCCCATTCTTTGTTTTCACCAAAACGGCGACCAAAATCAAAGGATTCTTGTAAGCGAGTATTGCTATACCAACCCAAACCGATTTTATTAATAGCTTCATCTGTTGCTCGTTTAGTTTCAACATTTAAGGATGAACCAGCTGCTCCTTCAGGGTCCATGCCAGCGACAGCTGTTGAAGCACCTTTAATTAATTGAGCAGAGCTTACTGCAGCAGTAGGGGAGTTATAAGTAGAGTAAAGACCGGGTAACCCATTTACGGTGATTTGACGAGCGTCTAGTTGTAATCCTCGAACGTAGATACCTGATAAGGTATTAGTTTCACCGCCAAAATTCATGACGGAAGAATCAATTTTTGAAATACCATCAAGCAGATTACGCTGTTGAGAGTTTTCAAATGCTTTTTCGTCATAATTAACAACAGCAATAGGAGAGGTGAATGCTGTTTGACGACCAAGTAAACTTAAATTCACGATATCTCTTTGCTTGTCTCCAGCAGCTTTTGCTTTTTCCAATTCAGTTGCAACATTGATTTCTTCTAGTTTGTATTCATCATTGTTGTTCGCTTCTTGTGTTTTAGCATGTACTGATAAAGAAAAACTCGCCAAAAGTGCGGTTGAAATAAGACTTAATTTAAATTTCATAATTGTTTTCCGATATATAACCCGATAGATAATAAAAGAGTCGCAAGTATAGCGAAAACGTTTACGTCGATCAATGCAAATTATTTTCATTTGTTTATGTGGTTTATTCAGAAAAGATTCATTCAAATTAAGCAGGGATAAAAAGAAAAATCCCAAGCTAAAAAGCTTGGGATTGTAATATGGTGCGACTAGCTGGACTCGAACCAGTGACCCCCACCATGTCAAGGTGGTGCTCTAACCAACTGAGCTATAGTCGCGTAAAAGATGTGGCAGATGATAAACAGTTTTAAGGATGAAAACAAGAGGATTTGTTTTAAGTTAAATTTAGCTGCTAAAAAAATAACCAAAATCTGATTTAAAAAGTCTCAGTAGTTATTTTGATTTTATGCAGGTTTAAGCGTATAATCCCCAGCGTTTTTTATCTCGGATGAGCCGAAATTTAAAAAAGCTTTAAGTAAATTGTAACCATTTGTGGAGTTTAGATAATGTCTAGAAAATTAAGAAGAACGAAGATTGTATGTACAATGGGTCCAGCAACAGACCGCGATAACAATCTTGAAAAAATTATCGCAGCAGGCGCTAATGTTGTACGTATGAACTTTTCTCACGGTACACCAGATGATCATATTGAGCGTGCTGAGCGTGTTCGTGCGATCGCGAAAAAATTAGGTAAAACCGTGGCAATTTTAGGTGACTTACAAGGTCCTAAAATTCGTGTTTCTACTTTTAAAGATGGCAAAATTTTCTTAAATGTTGGTGATAAATTTATTCTTGATGCGGAATTACCAAAAGGTGAAGGTAATCAAGAAGCCGTTGGTTTAGACTATAAAACACTTCCACAAGATGTTGTGCCAGGCGATATTCTTTTATTAGATGACGGCCGTGTTCAATTAAAAGTACTTTCTACTGAAGGTGCAAAAGTATTTACTGAAGTGACTGTTGGTGGTCCATTATCAAACAATAAAGGGATCAATAAATTAGGTGGTGGCTTATCTGCAGATGCATTAACTGAAAAAGATAAAGCAGATATCATCACTGCAGCTCGTATCGGTGTAGATTACCTAGCGGTATCTTTCCCACGTTCAAGTGCAGACTTAAACTATGCACGTGAGTTAGCAAAACAAGCTGGTTTAGAAGCGAAAATCGTTGCTAAAGTTGAACGTGCTGAAACCGTAGTTGATGATGCATCAATGGACGATATCATCCTTGCTTCTGATGTAATCATGGTTGCGCGTGGTGACTTAGGTGTTGAAATCGGTGACCCTGAATTAGTTGGCGTACAGAAAAAATTAATTCGTCGTTCACGTCAATTAAACCGTGCGGTAATTACTGCAACTCAAATGATGGAATCCATGATTAGTAACCCAATGCCAACTCGTGCAGAAGTAATGGACGTGGCAAATGCGGTATTAGATGGTACTGATGCGGTAATGCTTTCAGCAGAAACAGCAGCAGGTCAATATCCAGCTGAAACTGTAGCGACAATGGCGCGTGTATGTTTAGGTGCAGAAAAAATGCCTAGCATCAATGTTTCTCATCACCGTTTAGATCGTGAGTTCAGAGATATTGAAGAATCTGTAGCAATGTCTGCGATGTATGCTGCGAACCACTTAAGCGGTATTGCAGCAATCATTACATTAAGCCACTCCGGTCGTACACCATTATTAATGTCACGTATTAGCTCAGGTTTACCAATTTTTGCACTTTCACGTGTTCAAGAAACATTAAACCGTTGTGCATTATACCGCGGTGTAACACCAGTTCATTTTGATGGTGAATCTCGTAGCTCTGCAGGTGCAAAAGCCGCGATTAACCTATTAAAAGAAAAAGGTTATTTAGTTTCAGGTGATCTTGTTTTATTAACACAAGGTGATGAATCTGAAGGTACAACTAACGTATGTCGTACTTTAACGGTTGAATAATCAACATTCCTGAATGAAAAAGAGCGGTGGATTTTTCCACCGTTTTTTTTATGTCTAAAATATTGAAAATATTGACCGCACTTTTTTCTTAAAACCACCTCGTATTTGCGGTATCATAAGCACAGTTTTTTAGTTTAAATTGAAATCCTTATGGCATCACAACGACAAATCCAATCTTCCGATCAGAAAACTGAACAAGTTAGTATCCCGCCTCATTCCACTGAAGCTGAACAAGCCGTTCTTGGCGGTATTATGTTGAGTAATCAGCATTGGGATGGGATCGCTGAAAGAGTCATTGCTGAGGATTTTTACACTTTTGCACATAAAGCCATCTTCCAAACTATGGAAGAATTAATGCGTAACCAAACGCCGATTGATTTAATCACCCTTGATCAAGCCCTTAAAGCCAAAGGTATCAGTGATTCTGTAGGGGGCTTTGCTTATCTCGCAGATCTTTCTAATAACACCCCAAATGCTATTAATATTTTGGCTTATGCCGAAATCGTACGTGAAAAAGCGATTTTGCGTGAGCTTATTGCAGTGGGGAATCGTATTGCAGAAAACAGTTATTCGCCTAAAGGCAAAGACATCAAAATGGTGTTGGATGAAGCTGAAAGGGAAGTATTTGCGATCGCTGAAAAACGTAGTTCTTCAACAGAAGGACCTCAAAATGTGCTCAGCGTATTGGAAAGCACCATTGCTCGAATTGAAACCTTAGGTAAGCTTAAAAATCATAACGGTGTGACAGGGGTCACAACGGGCTTTGTTGAGTTAGATAAGAAAACAGCAGGTTTACAGCCTTCCGATCTCATCATTGTGGCTGCACGTCCTTCCATGGGTAAAACCACATTTGCAATGAACCTTTGTGAAAATGCGGCCATGGCAAGTGATAAGCCAGTATTAGTCTTCAGTTTAGAGATGCCGGCAGAACAAATTATGATGCGTATGATTGCCTCTCTAGCTCGCGTGGACCAAACCAAAATTCGTACAGGCCAAAACTTGGAAGAAGCGGAATGGAGCAAAATTGCCAGCGTGTTTGGGATGTTTAAGCAAAAAAATAATCTTTATATCGATGATTCATCGGGTTTAACTCCAACAGAATTGCGTTCTCGCGCACGTCGTGTGTATCGCGAAAATGGTGGATTGAGCATGATTATGGTGGACTACCTTCAGTTAATGCGTGCACCGGCATTCTCAGACAACCGAACCTTAGAGATTGCTGAGATTTCCCGTTCGTTAAAAGCCTTAGCGAAAGAATTAGAAGTCCCCGTTGTAGCGCTTTCCCAGCTTAACCGTACGTTGGAACAACGTGCAGATAAACGCCCAGTAAACTCGGACTTGCGTGAATCAGGCTCTATTGAACAGGATGCTGACTTGATCATGTTTATTTATCGTGACGAAGTGTATAACGATAATTCTGAAGATAAAGGTGTTGCTGAAATTATTATTGGTAAACAACGTAACGGTCCGATTGGTCGTGTCCGTTTAGCATTTAACGGTCAATTCTCACGCTTTGATAACCTTGCCGAACAGCGTGAATACAGAGATGATTATTAGGCAAGAGATAACGGATTAGAAAAATGAACGTAAAACCGGCAACAGCGAAAATCAGTTCGCTTGCCTTAAAACATAATTTACAAGTTATTAAAGAAAAAGCACCTCACAGTAAAATTATTGCCGTGGTAAAAGCAAACGCATATGGTCATGGTGTGGTATTTGTTTCATCCGCTTTAGAAAGTATGGTGGACTGCTTTGCCGTGGCTCGTTTAGAAGAGGCGTTATCTTTACGCTCTAACGGTATTATTAAACCGATCTTATTGCTAGAAGGTTTTTTTGATGAAAAAGATCTGCCTATTATTGCAGTAAATAATATTGAGACGGTGGTACATAACCGCGAACAGCTTGAAGCATTAAAACGAGCTGTGGTACCAAGTCCAATCAAAGTTTGGTTGAAGATTGATACGGGGATGCACCGTTTGGGGGTGTCACTTGATGAAGTGGATTATTTTTATCAAGAGCTGAAAAAACTTCCTCAAATTCAACCGCACTTAGGTTTTGTGAGTCATTTTAGTCGAGCAGATGAATTAGATTCTGATTACACTCAAGTTCAGCTCGATCGTTTCCTTCAAGCCACAAAAAATAAAGAGGGAGAGCGAACCATTGCCGCATCAGGTGGAATCCTATTCTGGCCAGAAGCGCATCTAGATTGTATTCGACCAGGGATTATTATGTATGGTATTTCACCAACGGATACTGTAGGTGCTGAATTTGGTTTAACTCCTGTGATGAATTTAACGTCATCTTTGCTTTCTGTACGTGAGCATAAAAAAGGGGAGCCTGTTGGCTATGGCGGTATTTGGACGAGTCCGAAAGATACCAAAATTGGTGTCGTCGCTATTGGTTACGGTGATGGATATCCGCGTGATGTGCCAGAAGGTACGCCAGTTTATCTAAACGGTCGAATTGTTCCTATTGTTGGTCGCGTCTCAATGGATATGCTAACGGTCGATTTAGGTGCAGATAGCCAAGATAAAGTCGGTGATGAAGTGATCTTATGGGGTAAGGAATTACCAATTGAAACGGTAGCTAAATACAGTGGTATTTTAAGCTATGAATTGATTACAAAATTAACCCCGCGTGTTATAACAGAATATGTCGATTAATTGTTTTGCAAGAAAGCAAAAATGTAAAGAATTCAATTTTTAAAAGGAAATATTCATGAAAAACATCAATCCAACCAATACACAAGCGTGGAAAGCGCTTGAAGCTCACCAATCTCAACTGGCTCATACCACGATTGCTGATTTGTTTAAGCAAGAAGAAAATCGTTTTAATGACTATTCTTTAACTTTTGAAAATCAAATCTTAGTAGATTTTTCAAAAAATAAAATTAATCAAGAAACTCTCAAATTACTTCATCAATTAGCCAAAGAGTCCGCATTAGATGAAGCGATTAATGCCATGTTTACAGGCGAAAAGATTAATCGTACAGAAAATCGAGCTGTATTACATACCGCACTTCGTAACCGTTCAAATACACCTGTCTATGTAGATGACAAAGATGTGATGCCAGAAGTGAATGCCGTATTAGCGAAAATGAGCGCGTTCTGTGATCGTGTGATTTCAGGTGAATGGAAAGGTTATACCGGAAAAGCGATTACTGATGTGGTGAATATTGGTATCGGTGGTTCGGACTTAGGTCCTTACATGGTGACTGAAGCACTTCGTCCTTATAAAAATCACTTGAATATGCACTTCGTTTCAAACGTAGATGGTACACATATCGCTGAAACGTTGAAAAAAGTAAATCCTGAAACGACACTTTTCTTAGTGGCGTCTAAAACCTTTACCACACAAGAAACCATGACCAATGCGAATTCTGCACGTGATTGGTTATTAGCGGCAGCAAAAGATAATAGCGCGGTGGCAAAACACTTCGCAGCGCTTTCGACCAATGGTAAAGCGGTAGCGGAATTTGGTATTGATACTAACAATATGTTTGAGTTCTGGGATTGGGTTGGTGGCCGTTATTCTTTATGGTCTGCAATCGGTCTTTCTATCGCACTTTCAATCGGCTTTGATAATTTTGAAGCGTTATTAAGTGGTGCACATGAAATGGATAAACATTTCCGTACTGCGCCATTAGAAAAAAATATCCCTGCAACATTAGCGTTAGTAGGCTTATGGAATACCAACTTCCTTGGTGCACAAACTGAAGCAATTTTACCTTATGACCAATATTTACACCGTTTTGCGGCTTATTTCCAACAAGGCAATATGGAATCAAACGGTAAATATGTCGATCGTAATGGCGATGTTATCCGTGATTATCAAACTGGCCCAATTATTTGGGGGGAACCGGGTACAAATGGTCAGCATGCGTTCTATCAATTGATTCATCAAGGTACGATGTTAATCCCGTGTGACTTTATCGCGCCGGCACAAAGTCATAATCCATTAGGTGACCATCACAGCAAATTGTTATCAAACTTCTTTGCACAAACTGAAGCACTTGCTTTTGGTAAAACCAAGGAAGAAGTTGAAGCAGAGTTTGTGAAAGCCGGTAAATCGTTGGATGAGGTAAAAGACATTGTGCCATTTAAAGTCTTTACAGGTAACAAACCGACTAACTCTATTTTAGTGCAAAAAATGACACCATTTGTTCTTGGTGCATTAATTGCGATGTACGAACACAAGATTTTTGCACAAGGTGTGATTTTCAATATCTTTAGTTTCGACCAATGGGGCGTGGAATTAGGTAAACAATTAGCAAATCGAATTCTTCCTGAATTGGCAGACAAAGAGAACGTTTCAAGCCATGATAGCTCAACCAATGGATTGATTAACCAATTCAAAGCGTGGCGATAATATAAAGTAAAAAGTGCGGTTAAAATTGACCGCACTTTTTTATTTTCATTAAACTGATTTGACTTTCCACATACAGCCTAGGCTGATAAAAATTAGTGCCACAGCGATATAAAAAACAGAGTTGTAATGCCAAATTTCCGCAACAATACCCGCAATAGGTCCTCCGATAATCCAACTACTTTTTGCGGCATTACTAAATAAGGTAGTGGCTGTGCCCATTTTAGTGGGCATTAAGTCTTGGAAATACACCATCCCAATCGTAGCGGTAATACCAATAAAAATCGCATTAAGCATTTGCAATCCGATAAGCTGCCAAGTTTGCTCAGCGAATAATAAACTTGAATAGAAGGCGAGGCCTGAAACTAAAGCAATCATCATCAAGCGCTTTTTACTGAAATATTTGGTGAGATAGCCCGCCAAAATCATCACCGGAATTTCCAATCCTGCAGCCGTTCCCATTAATGTTCCCGCCAGTTCTTTGTTTAAATGTAATTCATTAATCACAAATAATGGCATATTAATGAGATACATGCTGTTACAGGTCCAAAGTAATAGGTTAGCGATGAACAAGTAAATCACACTTTTTCTTGGTGGCGTATTGTCTAAAATCTCTTGATTTTTAACCGCACTTTGACGAGGAATTTTCGGCAATAATTTGCTGACGCCTGCACATAGTAAAAAGGCAGAACCTGCCACCAAATACATGTAATCAAAGCCCCAGTTTAACGCAATGAAAAAAGAAAGCGGTGGCCCAACAATCCAAGCCAATGAGATTTGAGTTCGCATAATTGTGGTGAACATCACCGCTTCACGATGGCTGCTTTCAGCATATTCTCGTGCTAAAGCAAAAGATTGCGGATTAGCGGATGAACCTAACCCTAATAGCGTGGTACCGATAATAATCAATACATAATAATTTCGGCTATAAGCAAAAATCAGACAGCCAAGCACGGCAATTAAGCAGCATACAATCATCACTTTGCGACGATCATCTTGCTTATCAGAATATTTCGCCAGAATTTGGCTCAAGATAATGCCAATAATGGCATTGACGGAATAGAACAAGCCAACAAAAAAAGGCGAAACTTGAATCTCTTGAGAGAGATACAAACTTAAAGTCGGCGTTTGAAACGCAGAAGCAATCCCCGTTAAAAAGGCAATTAATAGAAAATTGAACGCCACAAGATTAGATGGTGTTGCGTTTTGTTGTTGAACAAACATAGTCATTACTTAATAAGAGAACATGGTTGGAAATAAAAGTGCGGTTAATTTTAACCGCACTTGAGTTGATTATTTGTCATATTGAATTGCTGGTAAATAACCAATCATTAAATCCAATGGACGGCTACAGCTTATTGTATTTTCTCTGTTCTCAATGAAAAATCTTGATGTCATGACTTTTTCACCGTGATTCAAGAAAATTTCAATAATTGAGCGATCAAAGAAAATTTCAACAGTCTGCAGATTTTCAATTTCGCAGAAGCGTTTTGTATCGAATTTCTCCATTAATTCCGTTTGTTCGCTTTGACTGCGATCTAAGCAGATCAAGCCATTTTCATAAGATAGGTGCAGTGATTGTCCTTTTTCATTTTGGAAGAAGGTTAAGTCAAAGGCTTGGTTATTTGCCTCAAATTTTACATAAGTACGATCTAAATTGGAAATATCCGCTTTCTCATCGAAATGAAGCGCTGAAAGTGCGGTCAGATTTTCGTCTATTTTAGCAATCGGACGTTGATAAATTTTTGTGCCTTCTAAGCGCAATTCTCTTGGCAAGGTTAAAGCAGAATGCCATTTAAATTTATCTGTTGGGTAAGTTAAATCTGGCAAACCAATCCAACCGAAAAGCACAGCACAAGTTTGATTATCTAAGCCAGCAAATGTTTGTGGTGCGTAGAAATCAAAGCCCTGATCTAATTCGCCGATATATTCTGCTTCAAAGGTTAAATCCGTTAATTTGCCCACAGCATAAGTCGCATGATAATTATTTTGGAATTGATGAGCTTCTCGATCTTTACCTTGTGGCGACCAAATAAACACATCTTTATCACCGATCTTCAATAGGTCAGGGCATTCCCACATAAACACGTTTTTATTGTCAAAAGCAGGCAAGGAAAGCTCGCCTAATAAACGAGGTGTATCTTCAAGATTGTCCATTTCAAAAATAATGGCTGTTCCTGTGAGGTTTTCTCGCTGTGCACCACAGATAAAACGGATTTTTCCGTCTTCAGTAAAATACGGTTTAGGATCACGAACATGCTCTGTATAACCTTCTGGTGCATTTTCAATTAATGGACGTTTGCTAAGCAATTTCCCATGAAGATCGAAAATTGCTAAATTTTGATAAGGCACGCGTTGATTATCACTTGGGCGACGGGTATTGCCCGTATAGAACATAGCCAATTTATCACCAACTTTCAAAGCACCACCAGAATAGCATCCATGAGATTCAAAAAGTTCGCAAGGAATCAGATCATCTGCCAATTGATAATGTTGGAAATCTTTCGTGATTAAATGCTTCCAATGTTTCATCCCGTGAATTGCATCGAATGGAAACCATTGATAGAACAGATGATATTTCTCTCCATCGAAGATCAAACCATTCGGATCATTCATCAAGCCAGTTGGTGGGGCAATATGAAAGTGCGGTCGAAAATCCTTGTCTTTTTGCACAGTTTCAGTAATTTTTGTGAGTTCACCCGCTTCTGCGGCTAGGATACTTTTGTATTTGCCATTATTGAAAATAAACATAATTTAATCTTATTTGGGTAAAGTATTTTTTAAGCAATCATAGCGTTGATTCATTGCTTCAGCCCATGCTTTTAATGATTTGATGGTTGCATGTTGTGAAGCATGAGTCCAAGCATCGCGGAAGAGTAGGAAATCAATTGCACACACGGCATTCAATGTGCCGATATTTAATTCTTCACCAAAACTATCAATGGCTTTTTTTAGTTCAATTAAGCTTCGCTCAGTGCGGTCAAAAATTTGCTGATGACGTTCAAGCCACCATTGCTCTTGTGGACGAAGGCATTTTTCAGGTGCTACGGATATTTCATTCTCTAAAATACCATCTGCTAAATAATGTAAACGGAGAATTTCCCACCGTGTCTCGCTGTTTCCATAAAGTGAAGGTTGCGTACCGAGGTGATCGAGATATTCTGCTATAAGTGAACTATTATAAAGCCATTCGCCATTTTCTCGTTGTAATGCCGGTAAACGTCCAAGGGGATTGTCTAGGTTATGTGGTGAGTTCTTATCTAAGCCACTGGTTGCGAGGAGTAATTCAACATGATCTTGTAATTGATGATATTGCACTACAGCACGGGCTTTTCTAGCATAAGGGCTAGAGTTCGAATACCAAAGTTTCATACATACTTCCTAAATTATTTTCATAAATAAAAAGTGCAGCTATTTGCACCTTTGCACGCTAATTCGCTAAAAATGCGGCTAATTGTGTTTGATTTGGTAGAGCAGACATCGCCCCTTTTGCCGTTGTTGCAAGAGCGCCGCAGGCATTAGCCTGACGGATGATTTGCACTAATACATCATTTTCTTTCCAGTTTGGATGCTGTGAAAGTCCAGCAAGTAAGCCACCAACGAAGGCATCGCCAGCACCTGTTGTATCCACCGGCTGTAAGGCTTTCCCTGAAATCACGTCTTTTTTGTCTTCTAAGTGATAGAGTGCACCATCTTTACCTAAAGTCACAATAATCAATTTGTCAGGATAAAGTTCGGTCATTTTTTCGAAGGCTTTTTCAAGGCTGTCAGTATTGGTTAAAAGCGTTAATTCTTCTTCAGAGAATTTCAATACATCAGCTAAGGCAACCGCTTCCATTACCACGGTTTTCATTTCTTCTAAGCTTGACCAAAGTGACTCACGTAGATTTGGATCGAAAGAGAAGAAACCGCCAGCGGCTTTAACACGACGAATGGCTTCGAAAGTCGCTTCGCGTGATGGATTATTGATCAGCGCGATAGAGCAGCAATGTAGCCATTCCCCTTGTTGGAAAGGCGGTAAATCGCTAGCTTGTAAAAACTGATCCGCACTTGGGTTTACCATAAAGGTAAAGCTACGTTCGCCATTATCTAAGCCGACGATAACGGTAGAGGTGCGATGTTGAGGATCTAAAATCATATGTTGTGTATTCACATTTTCCGCATTTAAGGTATCTTGCATAAATTGGCCAAGCGGATCGTTACCTACGCGACCAATAAAGGCACTCGGGCTGCCTAAACGTGCGACTCCAACTGCCACATTTGCAGGCGCACCACCGGCACAGCGTAAATAATGATTTTCACCGTCAGGAATAAGATCGACAACCGCATCACCGGTTACCCAGATTTTTTGGCTCATTTAATTTTCCTTCTATTGTGGATATGAGTTAAAAAATAACCGCACTTAAAAAGAGCGGTCATTTCCATATGTGTTTTATGCGATGGTTACGCGTGCGAATTTACGCTTACCGACTTGGTAAACATTGGTGCCTTTTGGCGCGTTGGCTTTCATGTCTTCGACTTTTTCACCGTTAATTTTCACACCACCTTGTT
>CAUQGU010000022.1:0-25118 GCA_963517645.1 uncultured Haemophilus sp.
CATTATCATCAAGACCACGAAAGTTTAACGTTAGATTTAACCAATCAAAGTGCGGCCAATTTTGAACTTGAAATTGTGACGAATCTAGAGCCTGCACAAAACACCTCTTTACAAGGGCTTTATCAATCAGGTGAAGGCATTTGTACTCAATGCGAAGCAGAAGGTTTCCGTCAAATTACCTATATGCTTGATCGTCCTGATGTATTAGCTCGCTATACAACCAAAATTACTGCAGATAAAACTAAATATCCTTACTTGCTTTCTAATGGTAACCGCATTGCAAGTGGCGAGTTAGAGGATGGTCGTCATTGGGTTGAATGGAATGACCCATTCCCGAAACCAAGCTATTTATTCGCTTTAGTGGCGGGCGATTTTGATTTATTGCAAGATACCTTTACAACAAAAAGTGGTCGAGAAGTGGCTTTAGAGCTTTATGTTGACCGAGGTAATCTTGATCGTGCTTCTTGGGCAATGGAAAGTCTGAAAAAAGCGATGAAATGGGATGAAGACCGTTTCAATTTAGAATATGACTTAGATATTTACATGATCGTTGCCGTGGATTTCTTCAATATGGGCGCCATGGAAAATAAAGGGTTGAATATCTTTAACTCTAAATTTGTGTTGGCAAATCCACAAACGGCAACCGATGATGATTACCTTGCCATTGAAAGTGTGATTGCACATGAATATTTCCATAACTGGACAGGAAACCGTGTAACTTGCCGAGATTGGTTCCAATTAAGCTTGAAAGAAGGTTTAACGGTTTTCCGTGATCAAGAATTTTCATCTGATACGGGCTCCCGTGCTGTTAATCGTATTAATAACGTGAAATTCTTACGTACGGTGCAATTTGCCGAAGATGCAAGCCCTATGTCACACCCAATTCGCCCTGAAAAAGTCATTGAAATGAATAACTTCTATACCGTGACTGTATATGAAAAAGGGGCTGAAGTGATTCGTATGTTGCACACTTTATTAGGTGAACAAGGTTTCCAAAAAGGGATGCAACTTTATATTGCAGAAAATGACGGTAAAGCCGCAACCTGTGAAGATTTTGTTTCCGCAATGGAACGTGCAAATGACGTTGATTTAGCACAATTCCGCCGTTGGTATAGCCAATCAGGTACGCCAGAATTATTGATTAGCGATGCCTATGATGAACAAACTCATACTTATCGTTTAACTGTTTCGCAATCTACGCCACCAACAGCAGATCAAATGGAAAAAGTAAACTTACATATTCCATTGAAAATTGCGCTTTATGATGCCAACGGCACCAAACAAATGTTACAGCATAACGGTGAATTGTTAAGTGATGTATTAAATGTAACAGAAAAAGACCAAGTGTTTGAGTTCCATGGCATTTATGGTCGCCCAATTCCTGCGTTATTATGTGATTTCTCTGCACCAGTGAAACTGGATTATGATTACACCACAGAGCAGTTATTAGGTTTGCTTAAATTCGCTGATAACGAATTTGCTCGTTGGGATGCAGCACAAATGCTGTTTACCCAAGAATTGCGTCGTAATGTGGCGCATTTCCAACAAGGTGAAGCCTTTGACATTTCATCTGATGTTTTGACTGCACTTGCGCATGTATTGGAAAATTATGAACAAGATATTGAATTAGCCACATTAATTCTAACCTTGCCAAAAGACATTGAGTTTGCAGAAAGCTTTAAAACGATTGATCCAGATGGCATTGCGGCCGCAAGAGAATTTATGTTGGTGCAAATTGCAGAATACTTGAAAGAAGATTTATTGCGTATTTACACCCATATTCGTCTTGAAGATTATCAAGTGACTCAAAAAGATATTGCCTTACGAGCAATGCGTAATCTTTGTTTAAGTTATTTGGCTTACACCAATCTTGGTAATAATGTGGTGCAAAAACATTACAATAATGCCAATAATATGACAGATACGCTAGCGGCATTAAATATGGCAACCAAAGCCGCATTACCTTGCCGTGATACCTTGTTAGCAGATTTCGAACAAAAATGGCAACATGATGGCTTAGTCATGGATAAATGGTTTGCTTTACAAGCAACTCGTCCTGATGAAAACGTATTGGAAATTGTACAAGCATTAATGGATCACCCAAGCTTTAACTTCAACAATCCAAACCGTTTACGTTCACTAGTGGGTAGCTTTGCAAATCACAACTTAAAAGCGTTCCATCATATTAGTGGTTCAGGCTATCGTTTTTTAACAGATGTTTTAATTCGTTTAAATGAAACGAATCCACAAGTGGCTGCACGTTTAATTGAGCCATTAATTCGTTTCTCGCGTTTTGATGCGCAACGTCAAACGTTAATGAAACGCGCCTTAGAACGATTAAGTGCTGTTGAAGATCTCTCAAAAGATTTATTTGAGAAGATTGAAAAAGCCTTGCAATAAAACAAAAAGTGCGGTTAATTTTGACCGCACTTTCCATTTACAGTGAACTATCCTGAGAGATAAACGAGTATGTATTCTTTAATCCGTAAAGCCATTTTTTCCCTTGATCCTGAAACCGCTCATGATTTAGTGATTAAATCATTGCATTTAGCAGGTAAATCACCTTGCAAATTTTTATTAAAGCAGCTTTTGGCTTGTCCACAAGGTACGCCTAAGCAAGTAATGGGCATTACCTTTAAAAATCCTATTGGGTTAGCAGCGGGCGCAGATAAAAATGCCGAAGCCATTGATGGATTTGGTGCGATGGGATTTGGTTTTATTGAAGTAGGAACGGTTACGCCTTTAGCGCAAGAGGGAAATGCGAAACCTCGTCAATTCCGTTTAGTGGAAGCAGAAGGGATTATTAACCGTAACGGATTCAATAATTATGGTATTGATTATGCGATTGAGAATGTTAAAAAGGCAAAATTTGATGGCGTAATTGGGATTAATATTGGCAAAAATAAAGTCACACCGATTGAAAAGGGTAAAGATGATTACTTATTTTGCTTAAACAAAGCTTATAACTATGCGGATTATATTACGGTAAATATTTCATCACCGAATACTCCAGATTTACGCCAATTACAGTATGGTGATTACTTTGATGATTTATTGCAAAGTATAAAACAGCGTCAAAAAGTATTAGCTGAGCAATATAACAAATATGTACCGATTGCAGTAAAAATCGCACCTGATTTATCCGAGAGCGAGCTGGTTCAAATTGCAGATACCTTACTTCGTCATCAAATGGATGGGGTAATTGCGACTAATACGACGATTTCACGTGACAACGTCGCAGGTTTGAAAAATGCTGAGCAACAAGGTGGCTTAAGTGGAAAACCGTTACAGCATAAAAGCACAGAAATTATTCGAAGATTGCATCAAGAACTGAAAGGACAAATCCCGATTATTGGGAGTGGTGGTATTGATGGTGTACAAAATGCACAAGAGAAGATTGAAGCAGGGGCAGACTTATTACAAGTTTATTCGGGCTTGATTTACCACGGCCCAAGCTTAGTTAAAGGCTTGGTTCAGGCGATTAAGTAAGAGAGAAATAATATGAAAACATTATTTCTAGCCTCTTATTTTGCAGCCGTAGAAAATCTTTTCAAACGATTTTTAAAACAGCATTTTTTATTGCATAAAGTGCTGTTTATTCCTACTGCTGGTAATGTAGAAATCTATGTTGAATACATTGATGAGACAATAAATATTTTTCATAAATTAGGTTTTGAAGTCGATGTTTTGGATATAGCCCAAGAAACAGAAGAGGTTATTAAAGAGAAATTAAATCATACACCGATCCTTTACATTTCTGGTGGTAATACGTTTTATCTATTACAAGAGTTAAAAAGAAAGCACTTAGTACCACATATAAAAAAACGAATTGATGAAGGTATGCTTTATCTTGGTGAATCTGCCGGTGCTATTATTACCGCCAGCGACATCGAGTATAATCAAATTATGGATGACAAAAATATAGCTATCTATTTAACCAATTATTCAGCTTTAAATTTAGTCGATTTTGCAATTGTTCCACATTATGGTGAGTTTCCTTTTGAAGAGAGTTCAGAGAAAACTGTTCAGATCTATCAATCCAAATTGAATTTACTCCCTTTAACAAATAGCCAAGCTGTAATTGTTGATGAAGATGATTTCACTATTCAAACTAATTTATAGGAAAGCCGATGATCAAATATGATTTACATTGCCATAGTACGGCTTCAGATGGTGTTTTAACGCCTACAGAGCTTGTGCAACGAGCTCATGAAAAAGGGGTTAATGTGCTTGCTTTATGTGATCACGACACCGTGATGGGCATTGATGAAGCTAAACACGAAGCAGATAAATTAGGTATTGAGCTGATTAATGGCGTGGAAATTTCAACGAATTGGGAAGGTCGTGGCATCCATATTGTTGGATTAAATTTTGATAAAACACATCCTAAAATGACCGCACTTTTAGCCGAACAAAAATCACTGAGAGAAAAAAGAGCGGTTGAAATTGGCCATAAATTAGAAAAAGCAGGCGTTCCCAATGCCTATGAGGGCGCAAAAGCGTTAGCCAATGGGGAAGTGACTCGTGCGCATTATGCGCGTTATTTGGTACAAATCGGAAAGGTTTCAAATGATGGGCAAGCCTTTAAGCGTTATCTAGGCAGTGGTAAATCGTGTTTTGTCAAAGCTGAATGGGTTGATATTCCAACAGCGATTGATACGATTCATGCAGCAGGTGGAGTTGCTGTCATAGCTCATCCTATGCGTTATAACATGACGGGAAAATGGATTCGTCGATTAATTGTTGATTTCAAACAATGGGGTGGTGATGGTATGGAAGTCGCGGATAGTGGACAAACTAAAGATCAGCGTCAATATCTTGCGCGTTTAGCCAATGAATATGACTTAGCCGCCTCTTTAGGCTCGGATTTTCATTTTCCTTGCGGATGGATTGAATTAGGAAAGAATTTGTTTTTACCTGAAGAGGTTAAACCGATTTGGACGTTATTTGAATGATAAAGGGCGGTCAATTCGCCCTTATTTTTTATATTTGGCTGTTTTCACACAAACCAAGACTCGCTAGAAATTCAATAAATGCGCGAACTTTTGCCGGTAAATGACGACGATTAGGGTAAACCACATAAATATCTAAAGGTTTTTGTTTATATTCAGACAAAATTTCAACTAATTCACCTGAAGCAAGCGCATCTTTTACAAAGAAATCCGGTGCATTACTGATGCCTAAACCCGCTTTCGTCATTTCTAACAACGCCATACCATTATTAGAAACCACTTTAGATTGAATTTTATAACGTTGAATTTGATTGGCTTTTGTTGATTGCCAATGCACTTGATTCAACGACGATTTATAAAGTAAACCTTGGTGATATTCTAAATCGTCAGGTGTAAGCGGTGTGCCTCGTGCTTCTAAATAACTTGGAGAAGCAACAAAATGCATAGGGGCGCTGCTAATTTTACGCGCAACAAGTGAGCTGTCTTGCATATAGCCAATTCGTAATGCTAAGTCATAGCCCTCAGCAACGAGATCGACACGTTTATCTTCAAATTCAATTTCTACGTGTAAATTGGGATGAAGCTCAATAAATTTAGGCAAGTTAGGTGAAATATAAAGCAAGCCAAAATCACGCGGCACAGAGATTAATAAATTACCTTGTAAGCTTGTTGCCATATTACTAATGCTAGAATCAGCCTCGCTTAAATCTAATAAAATGGCTTGGCAACGTTGGTAATAAAGCATACCGGCTTCAGTTGGCACAATTTTTCGCGTTGTACGTTGTAATAATCGCGTTTTTAAATGTTCTTCTAATTGTGAAACTAATTTACTCGCCATCGCCACAGAAATATTCTGTTGGTTTGCGGCTTGTGTAAAACTTTGCGTTTCGATCACTTTACAGAAAACCGAAATTGCATTGAGTTTATCCATTTATAAATCCTTTTTGAAAAAAAGCTTGATTTTATCGGCGTAAGTTTGCAGTATATCGCCAATTTTAAAGAATTCTAGTTATATTTTAGGTAAGCAAATGAGCAAATCTTTAGTGATTGTGGAGTCGCCAGCCAAAGCGAAAACCATCAATAAATATTTAGGTAGCCAGTATGTGGTGAAATCCAGCGTAGGGCATATTTGTGATTTGCCTACAGCAGGGAGTAGCACAGGCGAGAAGGCTAAACCAGTTTCCACTAAAGGATTAAGTGCGGAAGAAAAAACAAAAATTAAAGCAGAAAAAGACCGTGCTGCCTTAGTGAAACGTATGGGAATTGACCCTTATCACGATTGGAAAGCTAATTACCAAATTTTACCAGGTAAAGAAAAAGTGGTAGCCGAATTAAAATCTCTCGCTAAAAAATCTGACCATGTTTATCTCGCAACCGACTTGGATAGAGAAGGAGAGGCTATCGCGTGGCATTTACGCGAAGTGATCGGGGGCGATGATAGTCGTTTTAGCCGCGTTGTATTTAATGAGATTACGAAGAAAGCGATTGAAAAAGCGTTTCAGCATCCTGCGCACATTAATATGGACCAGGTTAATGCTCAGCAAACCCGTCGTTTCTTAGACCGCGTGGTAGGCTTTATGGTGTCGCCATTATTATGGAAAAAAGTGGCACGCGGTCTATCTGCCGGACGAGTGCAATCTGTTGCCGTGAAATTGGTGGTAGAGCGTGAACGTGAAATCAAAGCATTTCAGCCGGAAGAATTTTGGGAAATTGAAGCGCTAACCCAAACGAGTAAGAAAGAAGACTTACGTTTGGATGTGGTGCAGTATAAAGGCAAGAAATTTGAGCCGAAAACTGAAAAAGAAGCACAAAGTGCGGTCGATTTCTTAAATAAATCACATTACGTTGTCACAGATTTAGAAACAAAACCAACAGGTTCTAAACCAAGAGCCCCATTTATTACTTCAACCTTACAACAAACTGCAAGCACGCGTTTAGGTTTTGGGGTGAAGAAAACCATGATGTTGGCACAACGTTTATACGAAGCCGGTTACATCACTTATATGCGTACTGACTCTACCAACTTGAGCCAAGATGCATTAAATATGGCACGTTCTTATATCGAAAGCCATTTCGGCAAAGATTATTTGCCCGCTAAACCGAATTTCTATTCCAGTAAAGAAAATGCACAAGAAGCGCACGAAGCCATTCGTCCATCTGATGTAAAAACGCTCGCAGATCATTTAAGTGGCATGGATAAAGATGCCGTGCGCTTGTACGATTTAATCTGGCGTCAATTTGTAGCCTGCCAAATGCCAGCAGCACAATATGACAGTACAACCGTTACCGTAATGGCTGGCGATTATGAATTGAAAGCCAAAGGCCGTATTTTACGTTTTGATGGTTGGACAAAAGTGTTGCCACAATTAGGTAAGAATCCAGAAGACCAAATTTTACCGGCTGTGAGTTTAAACGAAACATTAGCACTAAAAACAGTTTCGCCAAGCCAACACTTTACCAAACCGCCCGCTCGTTTTACTGAAGCTGCATTGGTTAAAGAATTGGAGAAACGTGGTATTGGTCGTCCTTCGACTTATGCGGCAATTATTTCGACTATCCAAGAACGTGGTTATGTTCGCATTGAAAATCGCCGTTTCTATGCCGAGAAAATGGGTGAAATTGTTACTGATCGCTTAAATCAATCTTTCACTGATTTGATGAGCTACGATTTCACTGCCAACATGGAAAACGTACTAGACCAAATTGCATCCGGTGAAAAAAATTGGAAGGCTGAGTTAAATCAATTCTTCAAAGATTTTTCTACTCAACTTTCTACGGCTGAATTGGATGAATTAGAAGGTGGAATGAAGCCGAATAGCCTTGTACTCACCAATATTGATTGTCCGACTTGTAGCCGAAAAATGGCCATTCGCACAGCAAGTACAGGTGTATTTCTTGGTTGTTCTGGTTATACTTTACCACCGAAAGAGCGTTGTAAAACGACGATTAATCTCATTCCAGAAGCAGAATTACTTAATGTATTGGATGAGGCTTCTGAAACTAAAGCCTTAATGGATCGTAAACGTTGTCCGAAATGTGGTACAGCGATGGACAGTTACATCATTGACCCTCATCGTAAATTGCATATTTGTGGTAATAATCCAAATTGTGATGGTTATTTGGTTGAACAAGGCCAATTCAAAATTAAAGGCTATGACGGTCCGATTGTAGAATGCGACAAGTGCGGTGCTGATATGCACTTGAAACTCGGTCGTTTTGGGAAATACATGGGCTGTACCAATTGTGATAACACCCGTAAGATTTTGAAAAACGGCGAGGTTGCACCACCAAAAGAAGAGCCAGTTCATTTCCCTGAATTGAAATGTGAAAAATCTGATGCGTATTTTGTATTACGTGATGGTGCAAGTGGCGTGTTTATGTCAGCACATAACTTCCCTAAATCACGTGAAACACGACCGGCAAAAGTGGCTGAATTAGCGCTTTATCGTGATCGTTTACCAGAAAAATTACGTTATTTAGCCGATGCACCACAAAAAGACCCTGAGGGTAATGAAGCCATTATCCGTTTCAGCCGTAAAGAAAAACATCAATATGTGACATCTGAAAAGAATGGCAAAGCCACAAAATGGATTGTGGATTATATTGATGGAAAATGGGTAGAACGGAAAAAGTAGGATGAACATCACGGTTTATTGCGGTGCGAGTTTAGGTAATGATTCTACCTATCAGACTGCCGCAGAAAAATTAGGGAAATGGATTGCAGATGCCCAACATACTTTAGTTTATGGTGGCGGAAAATTGGGATTAATGGGCGTGGTTGCAGATACTGTACTTGCTCATCAAGGCAAGGTAATTGGCATTATTCCTCAATTTTTACAAGACAGAGAAGTTGCACATCCTAATTTGACCAAGACCGTGGTTGTTGAAAGCATGTCTGAGCGAAAAAATAAAATGATTGAACTTGGTGATGCTTATATTGCTTTGCCTGGTGGACCTGGCACTTTAGAAGAGATTGCTGAAGTGATTTCTTGGGCACGAATTGGGAAAAATAATAATCCTTGTATTTTGTTTAATGAAAAGGGGTATTTTGATTCATTAAAGTCCTTTTTTAGCCATATGGTAAAAGAAGGCTTCTTTACTCAAGGTGATTTTGAGAAGATTTTATTCTCGAATAATCTTCAAGAAATCGAAACCTTTATTGAACATTACCAACCTCCAGTGTTAAGAACATATTAAAAAAGTGCGGTTAAATTTGACCGCACTTTTTTATGATTAATGATGATGTTCTGGTTTTGGTGGGAGTTTAGCTCTAGCTTTACCAACAGGGAGAATTAACGTCGCGTAATTCGCTGAATGTTGACAAACTTTTTGATCTTCAAATGGTTCTTTATGAATCACTTTAAGTTTCCAAACGCCTTCAATTAATGGAATAAAGTTAACTTTACCTTCTTTGTCTGTTTTACCAGAAAAGGCTTGCGGCTCACGGTGAGATGTTGCCGCTTCCATATCTTTCACAACAAATGTATCAGAGGTTGCGATAATCGTTTCGCCTGCAAGTGGTTGGTCTTTATAGAAAATCTGAACAGGGAAAGCTTCGCCCGCTTTAATTGTTTTTGGATCTTTGAGTGGCACAATTTCAAGTGGTAAGCCGAGGCGTGTCATTGCCATATCTGCATTTAATGGTTTTTTGCCCACTACGGTAAAGGCTTTACCAAACATTTGAGTTTGTTCGCAATAGAATGCATTTGGTGTGCCTTGTAAGTTATCCATTTTCCAACCTTCATTATTTTGTGACCAGAAAGTGGGTTTATAAGTAGCTGTTACCCAATATGAACCGTCTTTTAACGGTTTTTCTGATTGATATTGGTAGTTTTCACCTTTTTGTACTAATGTTTGCATTTCGCCATCTTGATTGATAAGTTCCATCGGTGGAAAAATAGCGAGACGTTTTTCAGGAATTTTTTCAACGTAAGGGTAGTCACCATAAGCTAAATCAGCTTTTAAAACAGAATTGGAAGCAAGTTGTGCCGGTGTTGCAACCCAAACTTCATGAGCTTGCGCGAGCGCAGAGAAACCAAGTAGTGCTGCAATTAATGTTTTTTTCATTGTCTTTCCTTTTTAATCAATAAATCAATTTATAGAAAGTCTTCGATAGGGCGGACGAGTATAACGAAAAAGAAATAATGAGACGAATGAAAAAAGTTGATTTTGTGAGGAACTTCACATTTTTTTAACAAAAAAGTGCAGTCAATAAAACAATTGTTTTTCTGACCGCACTTGTTTTAAATAAAAAGCTAAATAGGCTTATTTTTTAGATGGTTTAATGGCTAATAAATTGCAGCTTAATTTACTAATTACATGTTCAGCTGTATTACCTAGTAACGCTGCAGATAAACCCGTTCTTCCCACTGTGCCTAAAATCACTAATTCAGCTTCAATTTCTTTCGCCACTTCAGGAATCACCTCTTCAGGGAAACCTTCGCGTACATGGGTATGATCTTCATCAATACCAAATTTTTGACGTAAGGCTTTCATATTGATAAGGTGTTGACCACGAATACCATTTTCATAACCTGAAGTATTAAATTCAGGTAAATCAATCGCCATATTAATTGGCGCAACAGGGTAGGCTGCCACTAAATGGACGTTACCACGGTTTAAGTTTTCCGCTAAATTCATACCTGTTGAAACTAATTCTTGATTGAATTCATCTTGATATTCTTGTTCACCCGACACATTAACAGCGACTAAAATACGGCGTTGGTGTTTCCAGTCACCATCACGTACCATTAATACAGGGATTGGACATTTACGTAACAATTGCCAATCTACTGGTGTGAAAATCAATGAAGTGAAGCTTTCTTCATCTTTGGTGTATTTTACAACGAGGTCATATTGATTTTTTTCAACTTCATCACGAATTGCATCCGCTTCATTGCTGCTCCATACAATGTGAGATTCAAACTCAATTTCTGGATCTGCATATTTATCTAAATAAAATTGTACGGCTTGACGTTGTTGTTCAATGGCTGTTTCATGCATTTGGCTACGTTCTTCCGAAGATAGAAGCGCAGACATTTCATAAGATAAGTCATAGACACTCAACAAGGTGGTGATTTTTACTTTTGTTTCATTTTGTTGTTCTTTAACAAGACGAACGGCACGAGCGAGCGCATATTGTTTTTCGTTATCAGGGTTAAGTACAACAAGAATATTATTAAATTTCATAAAGCCTCCAAAATATGAGATATCAATAGGATAGAAAAGATTTTAAACGATGACAAGAACCTATGATAAAAAAAGTGATTTTGTACAAGTTTTTTGTCTCAAATACTAAAAAAGCGTGAAAACTCACGCTTTTTATCTATTCCACTAACTGGATTTTAGTTTTATGTACACCTGTTAAATCAATCAAGGCATTAATATCATTAATGGTAATGTATTTACCTTGCACAGAGAGTACACCTAATTTTTGGAAACGACCGAGCAAACGACTGATCGTCTCAACAGTTAGGCCGAGGTAATTACCAATATCGCTGCGAGTCATGGTTAAACGGAATTCTTTCGCAGAGAAACCACGAGCAGAATAGCGTTTAGATAGGTTATGGATGAATGCGGCTAAACGTTCTTCAGCATTCATTTTAGACAGTAATAAAATCATTTCTTGATCACTTTTGATTTCACTACTCATCAAACGCATAATTTGCTGACGAAGCTTCGGCATTTTGCCGGATAAATCATCTAAGATATCAAATGGAATTTCACATACCATGGCGGTTTCCAAAGCTTGTGCAAAGCTTGGGTGTTGCATGTTCGTGATAGCATCAAAGCCAACTAAATCACCAGGTAAGTGGAAAGAGGTAATTTGTTCTTCGCCGGCCTCACTAATGGTATAAGTTTTGATGGTACCGGAGCGAATCGCATAAATAGAATTGAGCGTGTCGCCGGCTTTAAAAAGGACTTGAGATTTTTGTATAGGCTTTTTACGCTCAATGATGTTATCAAGCTGATCGAGCTCATGTTCGTTCAATGTGAAAGGGATACAAAGTTGGCTAATACTGCAATCTTGACAATGGATTGCACAACCGCCAGATTGAACTCTGCGTCCTGATTTGGTTTCTGAAACGAAATTCTTCATTTATTCCTCAAATCGATAAATATAGTGTAAAATTGATCTAACGCAATTATTCTACCACTAAATAGTCAATTTCAGAAGTTATCAAAGAGCAAATCAATATGGCTGCAGAAAAATTAACCAAAAAACGTTTAATACAAATTATTATCATGCTGATTATTTTAGTCAGCGCATTCGTTTGGCGATATCTATTGTAATAAGTGCGGTCAAATTTTTGATTGTTTTGAGAAGATAAAAAGAGCCACAATTTGTGGCTCTTTGTTTTGAAGATAACATCTATTTATTAATCTGTTTATATCGCAGATTAGCCACATATAATCTTGAAAGATAAAAAGTTCGGTCAATTTATAAGAAGATTTCAAGAACGATAAAAAATCCTGTATAATCTCAAAAATTTTTTGTTCAATTTTAAGCTTTTGTAACCGAATGATCGAAACCTCACAAACCATTCCTGAACTCGTCTCATGGGCGAAAGAGCGGGAGTTTTCATTAAATCTGCCGACAGAGCGTTTAGTATTTTTACTGGCCATTGCTATTTATAACAATGAGCGTTTAGATGGCGAGATGCTAGAAGCCGATTTAGTGGATATTTTTCGCCATACAGCCAATGCCTTTGACCAATCAACGGACGCGATTGCCACCCGTGCTAATAATGCTATCAATGAACTGGTGAAACAGCGTTTTCTTAACCGTTTCAGCAGTGAATTTACTGAAGGCCTTTCCATTTATCGTCTCACCCCACTGGGTGTTAGCGTATCAGATTATTATATTCGTCAGCGTGAATTTTCTGCATTGCGTCTTTCTGTACAGCTTTCTATTGTGGCTGATGAAATTCAGCGTGCATCTGATGCAGCAGAAGAAGCTACAGCAAAAGGGGAGAATGAGCACTTTTGGCGCAGGAATGTTTTTGCTCCGTTAAAATATTCAGTAGCAGAGATTTTCGATAGTATCGATTTATCACAACGCGTGATGGATGAAAATCAACAAAGCATTAAAGAAGAAATTGCCAATTTACTTACCAAAGATTGGCAGGCGGCAATTTCTAGCTGTGAACGTTTATTAGATGAAACCTCAGGCAATTTACGTGAGTTACAAGACACCTTAAATGCAGCGGGTGACAAGTTACAGGCTCAATTATTACGTATTCAAGATTGTGTAATTGGTCATGATGAGCTGTATTTTATTGAACAATTAATTACCGATTTACAATCTAAGCTCGACCGTATTATTAGCTGGGGACAACAAGCCATCGATTTATGGATTGGTTATGACCGTCACGTGCATAAATTTATCCGTACCGCCATTGATATGGATAAAAACCGCGTATTCTCACAACGCTTACGTAATTCTATCCACAGCTATTTCGATCACCCTTGGTTCTTATGGACTGCTCAAGCGGAACGTTTGGTCGATCTGCGTGATGAAGAAATGGTATTACGTGAAGATGATGCATTGGGTGAATTACCTGAAGAGTTGCAATATGAATCTTTAGCTGATTTACATGATCAAATCGTAGAGCATATGCAAGGCTTATTAATTCAATATCGTGAAAATAATCGTCCGATTGATTTAAGTTTAGTCTTAAAAGAACAATTAGAAGCTTATCCGCTTTCCCGTCATTTCGATGTGGCGCGTATTATAGTGGATCAAGCAGTGCGTTTAGGTATGGCAAATGATGATTTAGCCGGTATTTATCCACAATGGCAGGAAATTAACGATTACGGCGCAGAAGTGCAAGCGCATGTGATTGATAAATATTAATTTCGTAGCTTACCCAAAAACGAATTCATAAAATGAGAAATTAACCATGACAGATATTCAAGATGTAATTTCCCCGAAATTGGCAAATGCCATTGCGAATCCTATTTTCCCGACAGTGGACAGCTTGTTGCGTTCAGGTCGCCATATCAGCACAGATCAATTAGATAATCATGCTTTTTTGATGGATTTCCAAAATGAGTTGGATGGCTTTTATCGCCGTTACAACGTGGAATTAATTCGTGCACCGGAAGGCTTTTTCTATTTACGTCCAAAAGCGACGACGTTAATCGCTCGTTCAGTGCTTTCTGAATTAGAGATGTTAGTAGGGAAGGTACTTTGCTATTTATATTTAAGCCCAGAACGTTTAGCACAGCAAGGTATCTTCAGTACACAAGAAGTCTATGATGAATTACTGAATTTAGCGGACGAAGGCAAATTATTGAAAGCCGTCAATCAGCGCTCTAGTGGTTCGGATTTAGATAAACAAAAATTATCTGAAAAAGTACGCGCAGCGATCGGTCGTTTACGCCGTTTAGGCATGATTCATACCGTAGGTGAACAGCATAGCGGTAAATTTACTATTTCAGAATCAGTTTTCCGTTTTGGGGCTGAAGTCCGTTCTGGTGATGACCCGTTAGAAGCACAAGCTCGCTTAATTCGTGATGGGGAAGCAGCCACACCGCAATCCCTCGAATTGGAAAAACAAGCAAAAGCAGCAAGTCATGCTGATGACCTTGATGATGAAGGAAGTGCGGTCGAAATTGATGAAGAATTTGATGATGCAGGAGAACAAGAATAATGTCTGATGTATTAGAACTTAAAAATGAAATCTATCAAGACGAACCAGAGCAATCAACCGAACAGGTTGAGGAAGAATTTATTGCTCCTGTATTAAACCAACATAATGGGGTAGAACGTGGTAAATTCCGTTCACTAACCTTAATTAACTGGAATGGTTTCTTTGCCCGCACCTTTGATTTGGATGAATTGGTGACCACACTTTCTGGGGGTAACGGTGCCGGTAAATCCACAACCATGGCAGGTTTTGTGACAGCGTTGATTCCAGACTTAACCTTATTGCATTTCCGTAATACCACAGAAGCTGGCTCGACGGGCGGTTCGCGTGATAAAGGGTTACACGGTAAATTGCGTCCGGGCGTTTGTTACGCAGTATTGGATACCATCAATTCTCGTCACCAACGAATTCTTGTGGGTGTGCGTCTGCAACAAATTGCGGGTCGTGACAAGAAAGTGGATTTAAAAACCTTCTCGATTCAAGGGGTAGAATTATCCTTAAATCCGACCGCACTTTTCACCGAAACAGTCGGTGAACGTCAAGCGCGCGTACTCAATTTAAATGAATTAAAAGACAAAATTGAAAATCTTGGTGCGCAATTTAAGCAATATCATTCCATCACCGATTATCACGGTATGATGTTTGATTTAGGTATTATTCCAAAACGCTTACGTAGCGCCTCAGACCGTAGCAAGTTCTATAAACTAATCGAAGCTTCTTTATACGGTGGTATTTCCAGCGCCATTACCCGTTCTTTACGCGATTATCTATTACCAGAAAACCTTGGTGTGCGTAAAGCCTTCCAAGATATGGAAAGTGCGTTACGTGAAAACCGCATGACCCTTGAAGCAATTAAAGTCACCCAATCTGACCGCGATTTATTCAAACATTTAATCACCGAAACCACTAATTATGTGGCATCAGATTATATGCGTAATGCCAATGAACGTCGTGGCAATATCGAAGCGGCTTTAGGTTTCCGTCGTGATTGGTATAAAGCAAAAGCTGAGCAAGAATTATCACAACATCGCTTAATTGACTTAAGCCGTGAAGCTGCAGAATTGGCAGAAAATGAACGTACTTTAGAAGTCGATCACCAAAGTGCGGCAGACCACTTGAACTTGGTATTAAATGCGTTACGTCATCAAGAAAAAGTATCGCGCTATCAAGAAGATGTGGCTGAGCTTACAGAAAAATTAGAAGAACAAAAAATGGTTGTGGAAACCGCAACCGAACAGCTTGAAGAAAGCCAAGCACAATTTGAGCAAACGGAACTTGAAATTGACCAAGTGCGTGCGCAACTTGCGGATTATCAACAAGCATTAGATGCACAACAAACCCGTGCATTGCAATATCAACAAGCAATTGCCGCGCTTGAAAAAGCGAAAACCTTATGTGGTTTAGCGGATTTAAGCGTGAAAAATGCGGAAGATTATCAAGCAGAGTTTGCTGCTCATGCAGAAAGTCTGACCGAGCAAGTGCTTGAGTTAGAACATAAAATGTCGATTTCTGAAGCGGCTAAATCACAATTTGATAAAGCCTATCAGTTAGTGTGCAAAATTGCTGGTGATATGCCGCGTTCAAGTGCTTGGGAAAGTGCTAAAGAATTATTACGTGAATATCCAACACAAAAAATTCAGGCACAACAAACCCCTCAATTACGCGCGAAATTACATGAGTTAGAACAGCGCTATGCTCAACAACAAAATGCGGTTAAATTATTAGCTGATTTTAATCAACGTGCTGATTTATCTTTAGAAACCGCTGATGAACTTGAAACATACCACGCTGAACAAGAAGAACTCATTGAAAGTTTGAATGAAGAACTTGCTGAGCAAGTAGAAAACCGTTCAACCTTACGTCAAAAACGTGAAAGTTTGACCGCACTTTACGAAGAAAATGCTTGTAAAGCACCGGCTTGGTTAACTGCTCAAGCCGCTTTAGAACGCTTACAAGAGCAAAGTGGTGAAACCTTTGAACATAGCCAAGATGTGATGCATTTTATGCAATCACAATTGGTGAAAGAACGTGAGCTCACGATTCAGCGTGACAATTTAGAGAAACAACGTCAACAATTAGATGAGCAAATTTCTCGTTTAAGCCAACCAGATGGTTCTGAAGATGCTCGCTTGAATATGCTTGCAGAACGTTTTGGCGGTGTGTTGCTTTCTGAATTATATGATGATGTTCCAATTGAAGATGCACCTTATTTCTCGGCTCTTTATGGCCCAGCTCGTCATGCTATTGTTGTGCGTGATCTCAACACGATACGCGAACAATTAGCTAATTTAGAAGACTGTCCTGATGATTTATATTTAATCGAAGGTGACCCAAATGCCTTTGATGACAGCGTACTTTCAGCTCAAGAGCTTGAAATGGGCGTTGTGGTGCAAGTATCTGATCGTGAATTGCGTTATTCAAAATTCCCGCAAATTCCATTATTTGGCCGTGCTGCACGTGAAAAACATTTAGAAGAATTACAAGCTAAACGTGATGAGATTGCGGAAGAATACGCACAAATCGCCTTTGATGTACAAAAATGTCAACGTTTACACGAACACTTTAGTCAATTTGTTGGCTTACATCTAGCCCTTGCATTCCAACCAAACCCTGAAGAGGTGATGGCGGAAATCAATCAAGAACGCAATGAAATTGATCGCGAGCTCAATCAATTCTCCAGCACTGAACAACAAATTCGCATTAAATTGGATAATGCCAAAGAAAAAATGCAATTGTTGAATAAGTTAATGCCACAGCTTAACTTGCTTGCTGATGAGGAATTACTTGATCGCATTGAAGAGTGCCATGAACAACTAGATATTGCAGAGCAAGATGAAAGCTTTATTCGTCAACATGGCGTTGCGTTGTCACAATTAGAGCCGATTGCAAATACCTTACAAAGCGATCCAGAAAACTATGAGCGCTTAAAAGCTGATTTAACCCAAGCCATTGAACGCCAAAAACAAGTACAACAACGTGTATTTGCTTTAGCGGATGTGGTGCAACGCAAAAATCACTTTAGTTATGAAGATGCAGGGCAAGCGGAAACCTCAGAGCTTAATGAGCAACTTCGTCAACGTTTGGAGCAATTGCAGGCGCAACGTGATGCTCAACGTGAACAATTACGTCAAAAACAAAGCCAATTTGCACAATACAACCAAGTATTTATCCAATTGAAAAGTTCTTATGACAGTAAAAATCAATTGTTAAAAGAATTAATTGCTGAGATTGGTGAATTGGGCGTGCGTGCTGATGAAGGGGCAGAGGAACGTGCAAGAAATCGTCGTGATGAGTTGTATCAACAACTTTCAACCATCCGTCAACGTCGTTCTTATGTCGAAAAACAGTTAACGCTTATTGAAAGCGAAGCGGAGAACTTAAATAAACGTATTCGTAAAGCGGAACGTGATTATAAAACTCAACGTGAATTAGTTGTGGCAGCGAAAGTTAGCTGGTGCGTGGTTCTGCGTTTATCTCGAAACTCTGATGTGGAAAAACGACTCAATCGTCGTGAGTTGGCTTATTTATCTGCTGATGAGTTACGTTCAATGTCGGATAAAGCATTAGGTGCGTTACGTACAGCTGTGGCTGATAATGAATATCTCCGCGATGCATTACGTATTTCTGAAGACAGCCGCAAACCAGAAAATAAAGTCCGCTTCTTTATTGCTGTATATCAACATCTTCGTGAACGTATTCGTCAGGATATTATTAAAACGGATGATCCGATTGATGCAATTGAGCAAATGGAAATTGAGCTTAATCGCTTAACAGAAGAATTGACTGGCCGTGAGAAAAAATTGGCAATCAGTTCTGAAAGTGTGGCGAATATTATGCGTAAAACCATTCAACGTGAACAAAATCGTATTCGCATGTTGAACCAAGGTCTACAAAATATTTCCTTCGGTCAGGTGAAATCGGTACGTTTAGTAGTCAATATTCGCGATACACATGCGATGTTACTTGATGCGCTATCAGGTAAACAGGAAGAATATCAAGATTTATTCAGTGATAATCGTATTACCTTCTCTGAAGCCATTGCGAAACTTTATCAACGCATTAACCCGCATATTGATATGGGCCAACGCACAG
Source organism: uncultured Haemophilus sp. (assembly GCA_963517645.1). Classification (GTDB taxonomy): domain Bacteria; phylum Pseudomonadota; class Gammaproteobacteria; order Enterobacterales; family Pasteurellaceae; genus Haemophilus_D. The sequence goes on from CAUQGU010000022.1 coordinate 18,698, forward strand.
CACAAACTATCGGTGAGGAATTATTGGATTACCGTAATTATCTCGAGCTAGAAGTTGAAGTATTCCGTGGTGCGGATGGCTGGTTACGTGCTGAAAGTGGCGCATTATCGACAGGTGAAGCGATCGGTACGGGTATGTCAATCCTATTAATGGTTGTACAAAGCTGGGAAGAGGAAAGCCGCCGTATTCGCGGTAAAGACATCGTGCCATGTCGTTTGCTATTCTTGGATGAAGCTGCACGTTTGGATGGTAAATCCATTTCCACCTTGTTCGAACTTTGCGAACGTTTGGATATGCAATTACTTATCGCTGCGCCAGAGAATATCAGCCCTGAAAAAGGGACAACCTATAAACTGGTGCGTAAAATTGCCGGCAACCAAGAACAAGTTCATGTGGTTGGTTTGCGTGGCTTTGGCGCAACAGAGTAGTTTTTTAAAGCGGTCAAAGCAATTGGCCGCTTTTTTCATTGTTATTTTTATGAGAATTTAGGACGAATTATGCATAACCTTATTTTAGCCATTCTATGTAGTGTTGCCGTATCGGTGTTACTCAAAGTTGCTCGCAAGAAAAATATCATTATTGAACAAGCAATTGCGTTTAACTATATTGTCGCCATTTCATTAAGCTATTTCTTACTCAAACCTGATTTTAAAGGATTAGAATTTACCGAATATTTGGCACAAAGTGATAGCACACCTATCTTCCTAGCATTAGGTATTTTATTACCAACCGTATTTATCATTATGTCTAAAGCCGTTGAATTTGCGGGTATTGTGCGTTCAGATGCAGCACAACGCTTATCGTTATTTCTACCGATTGTTGCCTCTTTTATTATCTTCCATGAAACATTAAGTCAGCCAAAAGTTGTTGGCATTATTTTGGCATTCATCGGTTTATTCTGTATATTGAACAAATCAAATGAACAAAGTGCGGTCACTTTTAAAGGTATTTTAGGCTTAATCGGTGTTTGGTTTGGCTATGGCACCATTGATATTTTATTCAAACAAGTAGCCAAAAGCGGGGGAGCATTCCCAACTACATTATTCATCGCTTTCTCATTAGCCGCTTGTGTCATGTTCCTATATTTATTCCTAAAACGCACTCAGTGGACAGTGCCAAGCTTTATTGGTGGAATTATTTTAGGTATATTGAATTTCTTCAACATCCTGTTTTACATTAAAGCGCACCAAAGCTTCGGACAAAACCCAACCTTAGTTTTTGCGGGAATGAATATTGGTGTTATTTGTTTAGGTACCATCACCGGCGCATTTTTCTTCAAAGAAAAAATCAGCAAAATCAACTGGTTTGGTGTTCTTGTCAGCCTTTCAGCAATTTTCTGTTTATATTATTTAGATAAAATTTTGGCTTAATTATGGCAAACAATTTTAGTTTTTTTATCTACGATTACGAAAGTTTTGGTATCAATCCGGCAAGTGATCGTCCTGCTCAATTTGCTGGTATTCGTACCGATGCAGATTTTAATATTATTGGCGAGCCTGTTATGTTGTATTGCAAGCAAACCAATGATTATTTACCCGCCCCGGAAGCCGTAATGGTCACAGGAATCACGCCACAAGAATGTAATGAAAAGGGGATTCCTGAACCTAAATTTGCCGCAAAAATTTTAGCTGAGTTTTCACAACCTAATACTTGTGTGATGGGTTACAACAATATTCGTTATGACGATGAAATGACGCGTTATACCTTTTACCGTAATTTCATTGATCCCTACGAGTATAGCTGGAAAAATGGCAATTCTCGTTGGGATTTACTGGATTTGGTCCGGGCTTGCTATGCATTGCGTCCAGAAGGGATAAATTGGGCTTATGACGATGATGGTATGCCAAGCTTTCGCTTAGAAAAACTCACTAAAGCAAATGGTATTGAGCATGAAAATGCCCATGATGCGATGGCGGATGTGTATGCAACCATCGCTATGGCTAAATTAATCAAAGAAAAGCAGCCTAAATTATTTCAATTCTTCTTTGAGCATAGAGGTAAAAAGGAAATTGAGAAACTGATTGATACAGCTGAAATGACACCATTAGTGCACGTTTCTGGCATGTTAGGGAATTATCGTGGCAATTGTGCTTGGGTGGCACCATTAGCATGGCATCCAACTAATCAAAATGCCGTAATCGTCTGTGATTTATCAGGTGATATAGATAATTTACTCAGTAAAAGTACGGTTGATTTGCGACAAGATTTATATACCAAGAAAAGCGAGTTAGAAGAAAGGGGAGTTTCATCAGTTCCATTAAAATTAGTTCATATTAATAAATGCCCAATTTTGGCGCCTGCAAAAACGTTACTGCCAGAAAATGCAGCTCGTTTAGGGATAGACAGACAACATTGCTTAGATAATTTAGCAAAATTGCGCCAATCCTTAGATATTCGCGAGAAAGTTATTGAAATCTTCTCAGAAGAACGAGAATTTGAGCCGAGTGATAATGTAGAAACGGAACTTTATAATGGTTTCTTTAGCAATGCTGATAAAAACAATATGGCTATTTTACGCGATTTACCGCCTGAAAAATTAGCTGAGCATGGTTTAGCATTTGAAGATAAACGAATTCCAGAATTGTTATTCCATTATCGGGCAAGACATTTCTATAAAACGCTAAATCGTGCAGAGCAAATCAAATGGCAAAAATATCGCCAACGTAAATTAGAACAAAGTGCGGTTAAATTTGAGGAAAGTTTACAACGATTAGCGGAGGAATATTCGGATAATCCAACTAAGCTAAATTTACTACAACAGGTTTATGAATACGGTGCAAAACTGTTATCTTAATCTTATATATATCGTGACATAGTCACACAAATGCCAATCATCAAAAACGTAAATCTTAATCCCTGAGATTTACGTTTTTCTTTTTTAAATCTGATGATATTCACCTCATAAAATAACGCAGAATTCATGTAGCGTTGTCATTATTTGATACATATAAACTTCTTTATTTTTCCCTTACATAACAACTTTATAGTGTATAAATCATTATTTAATCTTATTGCAAAGTGTTATGAAACTAGATTTCGCATCGTTCGAGTGGTATTTGTGACCTGTGCATAACTTTGTGATTTTATTAATACGTAGCTTTCACTAACCTTGTAATTGATTTCGCATAATGTATATTATGTTAAATTAAATATATAAATATGTCACAAATCAATATAGGTGACTATCCTATTTCATGCATTACTCAAAATAAGGTGATTTTGGGATTATGGATATAAAAGAAATAAATGTATGTCTTTGTGATGGAATAATTAAATTGGAATGAAATTTTGAGATAACGCTACGTGAATTCTGAATACAATTGCGTACATCAATTCTGCAGATTTCATCATTCTTGATCTGATAATGAGAATTTATTTTACATATGTTACATAAATGAGAATAATTAACATTTATTTCTCCTTTATTATTAGTGGCTTATAAAAAATTTTTAAAAAAAACACTTGACCATTCTCATTTGCAAGATTAGAATGCACACCGATGACAAGTTAAGCAGTCTTGTTTTTATTTTTAATCTCTACTTAATAAGGAAAGGAGTTGGTTATGCTTAATAAAGCAATCGCAGATAAGTTAAATGAACAAATCAATTTAGAGTTCTACTCTTCTAATGTTTATTTACAAATGAGTTCTTGGTGTAGCAAACACGGTTATGAAGGTGCTGCAGCATTTTTACTTCGTCATGCTGATGAAGAATTAGAACACATGCAAAAATTATTCAAATATGTGAGTGAAACAAGTGGTATGCCACTTTTAGGTAAAATTGATGCGCCTAAGAATGACTACAAATCACTTAAAGAAGTATTTGAAACCACACTTGAACATGAAAAACTCGTTACTTCTAAAATTAATGAATTAGTTGAAGTGACTTTTGCAAACAAAGACTATTCTACTTTTAACTTCTTACAATGGTACGTTGCAGAACAACACGAAGAAGAAAAATTATTCAATAGCATTATTGATAAATTTAACTTGGTGGGTGAAGACGGTCGTTCGCTTTACTTTATCGATCGTGATTTAGCAACATTATAATTTTAGAAGGAGAATACAAAATGTTATCAGCAAACGTAATCAAATTATTAAATGATCAAATGAACCTTGAGTTCTACTCTTCAAACCTTTACTTACAAATGAGTGCATGGTGCGAACAAAATGGTTTTGAAGGTGCAGCTAAATTCTTATCAGAACACGCTGCAGAAGAAATGCAACACATGCGTAAATTATTCACTTATTTAAATGAAACTGGTGCATTAGCGGTAATCACTGCAATTGAAGCACCTGCGCATGAGTACAAATCATTAAAAGAAATCATTGAATTAACTTACGAACACGAAAAATTGATCACAAGTAAAATCAATGAATTAGTGGGTAAAACTTTTGAAGAAAAAGACTACTCTGCATTCAATTTCTTACAATGGTATGTTGCAGAACAACACGAAGAAGAGAAATTATTCAGCGGTATTTTAGACAAATTAAATCTTCTTGGCGAAGATGGCAAAGGTTTATTCTTAATCGATAAAGATTTAGGTAACCTTGCTGGTCAAGTCGCTTAATTAGATAATCATAAAGCTTAGTAGAAATACTAAGCTTTTATTTTACCCATTATTTGTGACAACGTATCAAGTCATTTTAAACTTCCCTTTTATCTTTGAATACAAGTTGATGAAATTTAAAACAACTACACGTTTTTAATGAAATTTTACTTGCAACGAAGTAAGATAAACGTATAATTCAGAACAACCCAAATGCCTGGGTGGCGAAATTGGTAGACGCAGCGGATTCAAAATCCGCCGGTGAATAACCGTGTCGGTTCGAGTCCGACCCTAGGCACCACAGAATTTATAAGCTCTGAAGTTATTCAGGGCTTTTTTATTAGCTAAAGCAAATCAATATGACAGAACAAAACCAAGATAAAAAACAAACTTATAATTTCAATAAACTACAAAAACGTCTTCGCCGTAATGTTGGCAACGCAATTGCTGATTTTGGTATGATTGAAGAGGGTGACAAAGTGATGGTTTGTCTTTCTGGAGGTAAAGACAGCTATACACTTCTTGATATTTTGTTGAATTTACAACAAAGCGCACCGATTAAATTTGATATCGTAGCCGTCAATTTAGACCAAAAACAGCCTGGTTTCCCTGAGCATGTTTTACCTGAATATCTGCAAAGTATTGGTGTGAATTATAAAATCGTTGAAGAAAATACTTATGGCATCGTAAAAGAGAAAATCCCAGAAGGTAAAACAACGTGTTCTCTCTGCTCTCGCCTACGCCGTGGTATTTTATACCGTACGGCAACTGAACTTGGCGCAACAAAAATTGCACTTGGACACCATCGTGATGATATGCTGGCTACCCTGTTTCTGAATATGTTCTACGGTGGGAAACTAAAATCGATGCCACCGAAATTAATTTCAGATGACGGCAAGCAAATCGTGATTCGTCCATTGGCTTATTGTAAAGAAAAAGATATTGAAAAATATGCCGTAGCGAAAGAATTCCCAATTATCCCTTGTAATTTATGTGGTTCTCAACCAAATTTACAACGTCAAGTGGTGAAAGAAATGTTAAATACTTGGGACCGTCAATATCCAGGTCGCTTAGAAACCATGTTTAGTGCGATGCAAAACATTACGTTGTCACACTTATGTGACCCAAAACTCTTTGATTTCAAAGGCATTAAACATGGCCAATCACTTGATGGCATTGAAGGGGATACCGCATTTGATGAAGAACGCATCGAACCAATGAAATTTGATGATGAAGATACGTCTGACTACGCCGATAACGAAATGATCAGCTTTAAAGAAGTGAATTAATATGATTACCGTACAAGGAAAACAAATCGAAACCGACGCCTTTGGCTATTTACTTAATATTGCTGATTGGAATGAGGATGTAGCAAAACACATCGCTCAGCTAGAAGGTGTAGAACTGACCGAAGCTCACTGGGAAGTAATTTATTTTGTGCGTGATTTTTACCAAGAATATAACACCTCCCCTGCAATTCGGATGCTAGTAAAAGCAATGTCAGAAAAATTAGGTGTCGACAAAGGTAATAGCCGCTATTTACAACGACTCTTCCCTGACGGACCAGCTAAACAAGCAACTAAATTGGCGGGTCTGCCAAAACCAGTTAAATGCTTATAAAATAACGTAACCGCGCGATAAATCGCGGTTATTTTTTTACTTAAATTCTAGTCAAATGGATTAATTACGGTTACTCGTTAAGCAAAGAAAATGCTGAACAAATATTGAAAGGCTTATCACCTATTAAGTAGTATTTTCAACTTATATATTTACCTATATAATACCTACTCTTTTTAACTCAAACATAAGGAAATGCTTAATGAAAATTAGTGCAAGAAACCAACTTAAAGGTACTGTAAAATCAATCGAAACT
>CAUQGU010000023.1:0-23880 GCA_963517645.1 uncultured Haemophilus sp.
CCAAAGCACTATCGCTCGTTTAGGTTTACGTCGCTAATTTTTATTACGATAGTAAAAATAAAAGCCTTCGGATTACCGAGGGCTTTTTTATTTTCTGCATATTGGAAGATAAAAAAGCGGTCAAAAATTTGACCGCTCTTTTTTAGTTCATTAGTTTGCAATGCCTTTATGACGAAGCAATGCGTCTAATTGAGGTTCGCGTCCACGGAAGCGTTTGAATAAGACCATTGGTTCTTCAGAGCCGCCGCGAGTGAGAATTTCATCCAAGAAAGATTTACCCGTAACCGGATTGAAAATCCCTTCTTCTTCAAAACGAGAGAAGGCATCTGCAGATAGTACTTCAGCCCATAAATAGCTGTAATAACCTGCTGCGTAACCGCCAGCAAAAATGTGGCTAAAGCTATGTGGTGTTCTTGCCCATTCAACGCCTTTAATCACGGCAACTTTATCTTTCACTGCTTTTAAGGTATCAAGTACTTGATTAGCTTTGCCCACTTCAAAAGTATGATGAAGGGTAAAATCAAACAAGCCAAATTCAAGCTGACGTAATACAAACATCGCCGCTTGGTAGTTTTTCGCTTTGAGAAGTTGATTTAATTTTTCTTCTGGTAATGGTTCGTGCGTTTCAAAGTGACCCGAAATAAAATCAAGGGCTTCTTTTTCCCAACACCAGTTTTCCATAAATTGACTTGGAAGTTCTACTGCATCCCAAGGTACACCATTGATACCCGCGACATCAGGCACATCAATTTTGGTGAGCATATGGTGAATGCCGTGACCAAACTCATGGAAGAGAGTGGTGACTTCATCATGGGTGAATAACGCAGGTTTACCACCAATAGGGGCGTTGAAGTTACACGTTAAATAGGCAACCGGTTTTTGAATTGAACCGTCGGCATTGCGTTTTCTGCCGATACAATCATCCATCCATGCGCCGCCACGTTTATTTTCACGCGCATAAAGATCGAGATAGAAACTGCCTCGTACTTCATCGGTTTCATCAATTAAATCAAAGAAACGCACATCTTTATGCCACGTATCGACGTCAAAACGTTCAACTGCACGAATATTAAAAATACGTTTAATTAATTCAAATAATCCCGAAATAACGCGATCTTCAGGGAAATAAGGACGAAGTTCTTCATCATTGATCGCATATAAATGTTGTTTTTGTTTTTCGGAATAGAAACTGATATCCCAAGGCGCAAGTTCAGTGACACCAAATTCTTTTTCACAATAAGCTTTAAGTTCCGCTAATTCTTTCTCACCTTGTGCTTTTGAACGATCTGCAAGGTTATTTAAGAAATCTAACACTTGTTGTGGGTTTTCTGCCATTTTGGTCGCAAGTGAGCGTTCAGTATAGGTATTGAAACCTAGCAATTTAGCTAATTCCACGCGTAACGTCATGATTTCTTCAATAATCGTCGTATTATCCCATTTACCGGCATTTGGACCTTGATCAGAAGCGCGAGTTGCATAAGCACGATACATTTCTTCGCGTAGTGCTGCATTTTCACAATAGGTCATGATTGGTAAATAACTTGGGATTTCTAACGTAAAGCGATAGCCTTTTAAGCCTTTACTTTCGGCAGATTGTTTTGCCGCAAGTAATGCAGATTCAGGAAGACCTGCTAATTCACTTTCATCTTCAATGACTTTTTCCCAGCCCATGGTGGCATCGAGTACATTATTACTAAATTGTGAGCTTAATTCAGATAAGCGAGTAACAATCTCACCATAACGTTTTTGTTTTTCTTCGGATAAACCGATACCTGAAAGTTCAAAATCACGTAGTGCATTTTCAATGGCTTTCTTTTGTGCGACGGAATAAGTCGCAAATTCAGGGCTATTTTTTAAGGCTAAATAGGCATTGTATAACCCTTCGTGTTGACCTACCCAAGTACTGTATTCAGAGAGTAGTGGTAAGCAAGCTTGATACGCATCACGTAATTCAGGGCTGTTTTTAACTGAATTTAAATGGGAGATCGGTGACCAAGCACGACTTAAGTGTTCTCCTGCTTCAGAAAGTGGTTCAATAAAGTTTTCCCAAGTAAAGTGCGGTTGTTTTAAAACTTGTTTAATGGCTTGACGATTTTCTTCGATGAGTTTTTGGATTGCCGGTTGAATATGTTCTGGTTTGATTTGAGAAAACGGAGGTAAGCCTTCAATATGAAGTAATGGATTAGACATAAATATTCCTTTTGCTAACTGTTTCTTTAATAAGTTGCGACAAATTCTATAATATCAAGGTTGAAAAATCTAAAAAATCAGTAATAATTGCGTATCACTTTTATTTAGGAATGATGATGAACGACGCGTTATTGTTTTCTGGCTTAATCACGTTTTCGGTTATAGTCGGTTTTGTTGCACTTAAATTCTTCCCCAAAAATCCTTTAATTAAAGCTATTTATATTGTACTTGGTTGTATTTCTTTGGTTTTAGGCGTGATTGGTATTTTTCTACCCATTCTTCCGACAACACCTTTTTTGTTGCTAACACTTTATTCTTTTGCGCAAGGTTCATCTCGCTTAGAACGTTGGTTTTTAGAGACAAAGCTTTATCAAAAGTATCTGAAGTCTTTTAATGAACGTCGTGCATTAACAAAAAAAGCAAAAATTTCTATTCTGACCTTTTCAACTACAATGCTTTTAATTGGCTTTTACTTTACCCCAAGTGTAGTGGGGCGAACGATCATTGCCATTTTAATTGCGGTAAAATATTGGTTCTTTTTCTTTTGGATTAAAACAGAAGACGTTAAAAATGGATAATTCTTTCCTTACTTGGCTTAAAAGTGCGGTTATTTTCGGTATCGTTTTTGGATTGAGTGGTTGTGATAAATTAAATAGCCCTAAATCTACAAATACGGCAATGGAAGATCAGCCGAAACAAAGCCAGTCTATCAAACAAGAGAATACTTCAAAACCAAATCGTACATTACTGACTCGGGCGTTTACTCATCCTCCTTCTTTTGAGCCTTGGTTTGTTCGTTATCCAGAACAAGAGGGCTTATTACGTGATTTATATGAAGGTTTAACCGCTTATGATCCGGAAGGGAGAATCGTGCCGGGTATCGCAGAAAGTTGGGAAACAAAAGACAACAAAACCTGGATCTTTACCTTACGTGAAGGGCTTCGTTGGTCAAATGGTGATCCCTTAGTTGCCCAAGATGTCATGCTTTCTTGGCAAGCACTGTCTCAATCAAATAGTCCTTTAAGATCCTATTTAGCTTATCTCAATTTAAAAAATGCGAAAGGCGTTTTAGAAAAAAATAAACCTTTTAGGAGCTTAGGAATTTATGCGGAAAATGACCGCACTTTACGCATTGAGCTCGATAAAGCAACGCCTTATTTACCGGAAATGTTGGCGCATATCAGCCTTGTACCTCAATATCGCGATCCTGATTACCCAGTGACAAACGGGGCTTATATGTTCGAAAGTGAAAGTGTGAACAGCATACACTTAACTAAAAACCCCTATTATTGGCAGAAAAATAATGTCGCTTTTGAACGCGTAGCCTATTTGCCTTTTGTTGAACCTAAATTAGCTGAATTTGATGTGGTGGTTGATGTGCCAGAAGTACATTCAGATCTTCAACATTTTCCACAGCTTTGCGGTTATTTTTATGAATTTAATCTGAAAGATCCTAAAGTTGCTAAGACAGATGTGCGTAAGGCGATAGCGTCGTTGGTCTCTGTCACCAATATCGTGAATAATGAGATTCCCGCGGCAATTCCGAGTTCGTATTTTTTACCGAAAGCCATGTTAAATGGACTAGATTCAAGATGGGAGCCCGTTGTTGCCGAGCAATTATTGGCTCAAAATAAAATTGATGAAAGACATCCATTGCATTTTAATGTGCTTTATGATGATGCGCCATTGCATGTGAATATCGCGCAGCGCTTAGTGGGGCAATTGACTCAATCAGATATGTTGCGCGTGGATGCTCAACCAGTCAATTGGCAAACATTACAGGCTAAACGCCAAAAAGGTGATTTCCAAGTCATTCGTTCTGGCTGGTGTGCAGATTTCAATCATCCGATGGCATTCTTGGGTTTGTTCTATTCTAAAAGTCCGGATAACAAAAATGGCTATGCCAATGCAGAATACGATCAACTTTTTGAGCAAGCATTGAAAAGCTTAAATGAAAAAGAGCGGTCAGAAATTTACTTAAAATTAAGTGAGAAGATCCAACAGGAAAACCTTGCTTTACCGCTTTTCCAATACACCACGCCAGTTTATCTTTCTCCAACTATTATGGGGGCGAAGAAAAATCCAGTGGGCGTCATTTACAGTAAGGATCTATGGCGAAAAGTTGAAAGCTAAAGCTGATTAAGAAAGTTGTTCATGATTTGGTGAACAACTTTTTTGTTAAATTTTATGAAAAGCGTAGAGTAACACTATTTACTTTTTATTTTTATGCGATACAATACACAACAAATCAACCTAGAGGGAAATCCTTATGTTAAAAATGAATGATTTGGTTAAGCTTAGTCAGACACCAAAATCCACGGTGCTGTACTATGTGAAAGAAGGTTTGTTGCCAGAGCCGGTGAAAGATAAACCGAATTTTCATCTCTATGATGAACATTGTGTGAAGTTACTCAGCTTTATTAAATATCTACAAAGTAATTTCAATGCGACGATTTCACAAATTAAAGCACTTTTTGCACATCCTCATTTTGATTGGAATAATCCTTATGAAAGCCTTATTGGATTATTGGATATCATCATGGGGGCAGAAAATGAGGTATTCACTATTGAGCAATTATGTGAAGAATTTCATCTTTCCGCTAAACAAATCGAAGACATGGTAGCGGAAGGCTTATTGAATCCTCGTGAAGGCATTTTTACGGCAAAAGAACGCGATATTTTGGCGATCTTGGCTCGTTGTGATGAAGCCGAAATGGATGTAGTGAAAGCTTATTTGGCTGCAGCAAAAATGTTAGCGGAAAAAGAGGTAAATGTGACTTTAGCGGCATTAGCTAATAGCGAACAAAAAGATGAAAAATTAAAACATTTATTTGATTTGTTGTTGGTGTTAAAACCTTATCTCTTAAATATGAAAACCTTCAATCTTTATCAAGCGGAGAGTGCGAAATGAAACTCTTAAAATATGCTGGCTTTGTGCCTTATTTAGCCATTGCCTTTATTAATGCCAGTGTGGATTTGGCACATAAAATTACCATTCAAAATGTATTACTGAAAAGTTTTTCAGGTGAGAGTTTGGTGGTTTTAACAGCATTAATTAATGCGATGATTTTATTGCCATTTATTTTCTTATTTTCGCCTTCGGCATTTATTAACGATAAATTTTCTCGCACCAATGTGATTCGTTATAGCAGTTTAGCGGCTGTGGTGATCAGTGCGGGGATTTTATTGAGTTATATGACGGGAATGTTTGCTATTTCCTTTGTACTGACATTGGTTTTGGCAGCACAAAGTGCGGTTTATTCTCCGGCCAAATATAGCATTATTAAATCAATTGTGGGTACTGAAAATATCGGTATGGCAAACGGTGTGATTCAAGCGCTCACTATTGTGGCCATTCTATTTAGTTCTTTTGCCTTTTCTTTCTTCTTTGAAGCGCATTATGTGGCGTCTGATGATCCGAATGAAGTATTACAAAGTGTTTGGGTGATAGGTGTAGCATTAGTATTACTGAGTGCGTTAGAAGCCTATTTTGCTTTTAAAATTCCATTCTTTAAGCAAGAAGCTGAAAATACAGATGGTCAGTTTGATATGAGAAAATACCTTTCTTTAGGGTATTTAAAAGATAACATTCGCACATTAAAAGCAGATCAAAATATTTGGTTGAGTGTTATTGGACTAAGCCTGTTTTGGGGCGTGTCACAAATTATTGTGGCAGCATTCCCTGCGCATTATAAAGCGATGTTCAATGAAGATAATGCTGTTGTCATTCAAGCGATTCTTGCAGTGAGTGGAATAGGACTTGTGCTTGGTTCATATCTAGCTGGACGTGCCTCTCGTTTGCATATTGAGTTAGGTATTGTTCCGCTTGGTGCTTTGGGTATTTGTGCATCGTTATTCTTCTTAACCCTGGCGCAAAGTGGGGTGGTATTAGCACTTTGTTCTTTTGTCTTTGGTTTCTCTGGTGGTTTATTAATCGTGCCATTGAATGCGACAATTCAGTATTTCGCACCTGAGAAAATCAGCGGCAAAATCATGGCGGGTAACAACTTTGTGCAAAACGTGTTTATGGTAGTGTTTTTGCTATTAAGCATTGTTTTTGTACAACTTAATGTTTCGACTCAAGGTTTATTCTTAGTGACTTCAGCTACATGTTTTGCTGCAAGTTTATATACCATGTCGAAAGTGCCCCATTTATTTACGCGTTTATTCTTGCTCTTTGCGTTAAAAGCGAATTACCGTTTTCATGTGGATGGCTTAAAAAATCTTCCACAAAGTGGTGGAGTTCTATTATTAGGTAACCATATTAGCTGGATTGACTGGTTAGTGTTACAAGCAGCTAGTCCTCGTGCGATTAAATTTGTGATGTATCGACCGATTTACAACAAATGGTATCTCACTTGGTTCTTCCGTATTTTCAAAGTCATCCCAATTGGTGGGGGGGCAAGCCGTGAATCTATTGAAACCATTCGTGAATATTTAGCGCGTGGTGAAGTGGTGGCGTTATTCCCAGAAGGTCATATCAGCTATAACGGCCAAATTAATGAGTTCCAAAAAGGCTTTGAGCACGTATTAAAAGATTTAGAGAATGTCACAACGGTTCCTTTCTATTTACGTGGATTGTGGGGCAGCAGCTTCTCCCGTGCGGATTCTTTCTATAAGAATTTAACTAAACGCCAAGGTAAACGTGAAATTTTAGTAGCATTTGGTAAACCAATTCATGGCTTTATTGATGCGACAGCGATGAAGCAAAAAGTACTCGAACTTTCTTTCTCCGTATGGGAAAAAGTCATGAGTAAACGTAAACCGCTGATGCATCATTGGTTGAGTTCAGCAAAATCAAATTTATTCAAAGAAGCTACCGTGGATGCACAAGGCACTAAACTGAATAACCTGAAATTTATTGCTGCAGTGCTAATGTTTGTGAAAACCTTGAAAGCTGCTTTAGGGAATGAAAAAAATGTCGGTGTGTTATTACCAAGTTCATCAATCGGGGCAATTATTAATATGACCCTAATGGTGATGGGCAAAGTACCAGTAAATTTAAACTACACGCTAAGCCCAGAAGTGATGGAAAAAGCGTTGAAAAAAGCCAACATTTCGCAAGTCATTACCTCTGAAAAATTCTTGGATAAGTTGAACACAAAAGGTTTTGATTTTAGCCAAGTGGTGGCTGATAAAGCCCTCTTTATGGAAAATTTAGGGAAATCGATCACTAAAGCGAATAAAGTGCGGTCATTTTTAACTGCGTTTTTGGCGCCACAATGGTGGATTAAATTACGTTACTTTGCAGACGTAAGCTTGGAAGATAATGCAACCATCTTATTCAGTAGTGGTAGTGAAGGTGATCCAAAAGGCATTGAATTAAGCCATAAAAACTTACTGACAAATATTAAACAGATCGGTGAATTATTAAACTTCCACAAAGATGATGTGATTTTGAATTCCTTACCAATTTTCCACTCATTCGGCTTAACAGTGACAACTTTATTGCCATTGTGTGAAGGCATTAAAATGGTAAGTGTAGCGGATCCGACAGATGGGGCAACAGTAGGAAAAATGTGTGCTCGACATCGAGTGAGCATTTTATTTGGGACTTCAACTTTCTTTAGATTATATGTACGCAATAAGAAATTCCATCCGTTGATGCTACAAAACGTGCGTATGGTTATTGCGGGCGCCGAAAAATTGAAAGCAGATGTAAAAGAAGCCTTTAAACTAAAATTTGGCTTGGAAATTTACGAAGGCTATGGCGCAACTGAAACAGCACCAGTGGCTAGTGTGAATATGCCTAATTTACTTGAGCCGGAAACCTTACAAGAATTTACCTTCAATCAAGCTGGTACGGTAGGTATGCCATTACCTGGCACCATTATCAAAATTGTGGATCCAGAAAGTTTGCAAGAATTACCAGTCGGCGAAGACGGCCTGATCTTGATTGGTGGTGGACAAGTCATGAAAGGTTATTTGAATGCACCAGAAAAAACAGCAGAAGTGATTGTTGAAATTGATGGTGTACGTTATTACAAAACTGGCGATAAAGGCCATATCGATCATAACGGCTTTATTACCATTGTGGATCGTTATTCTCGATTTGCTAAAGTCGGCGGCGAAATGATCAGTCTCGGCAGCGTGGAAGAGAAACTTTCACAAGTATTTGATGAAGAAAATCAATTTGTTGCCGTTGCCTTGAGCGATGATAAAAAAGGCGAGAGCATTGTGCTTTTAATTAAGTCTGCGCTTTCTTTAGATGAGATCAATGAACGTATTAAAGGATTAAATGTACCGCCGATTATGCTACCAAGCCAAGTCTTCTTAGTGGATGAAATCCCGATGCTCGGAAGTGGTAAAGTGGATTTCAAGGGGGCGAAGAACCTAGCGATGAGTTTGGTTAAGTAAAGAAAATTGTAATAAATAAAAGAGCGGTCAATTTGACCGCTCTTTTTGTTATTTTAATAAACCTCATTTAGGTGTTTTTCAGCATCTTTCACCTTACATCAACGTACCGACATATTTTAACATGACCCCAGCGGCAATAGCCGAGCCAATTACACCAGCAACGTTCGGCCCCATCGCGTGCATAAGGAGGAAGTTTTGGTTATCCGCTTCCAATCCGATTTTGTTAGAAACACGAGCTGCCATAGGAACGGCAGATACACCAGCAGAACCAATAAGCGGGTTAATTTTGTTTTTGCTGAATTTATTCATCAATTTTGCCATTAATACACCGCTACCTGTACCGATTCCGAAAGCAATTACACCAAGAATTAAAATGCCTAACGTTTGCGGTTGTAAGAATTTATCGGCGATAAGTTTAGATCCTACAGATAAGCCAAGCACAATGGTTACAATGTTAATTAAGGCATTTTGTGTGGTGTCACTTAAACGTTCTACTACGCCGCTGACGCGCATGAGATTACCGAAACAGAACATCCCGAGTAATGGGGCAGCATCCGGTAGGAGTAAACCAACGAGCAACAGCAAAATCACCGGGAACAAGACTTTTTCACGATTACTCACATGTCGCATCTGTGTCATGCGAATTTTGCGTTCTTCTTCGGTGGTTAATGCTTTCATAATCGGCGGTTGAATCAACGGCACTAACGCCATATAGGAATAAGCCGCCACCGCAATAGCACCAAGCAATTCAGGCGCCAGCTTACTGGTTAGATAAATCGCAGTCGGGCCATCCGCACCACCGATAATACCGATAGAGGCAGCTTGAGGCAGTGTGAATTCGATAATACCGAAGTAATTTAAGGCTAACGCACCAAGCACGGTAGCGAAAATGCCGAATTGTGCAGCTGCACCAAGTAGCAATGTTTTTGGATTGGCTAATAATGGGCCAAAGTCTGTCATTGCACCTACACCCATAAAAATAACTAATGGTGCAATGCCGTATCCAATCGCAACTTTATAGAACAATGCCAAAATACCGGCGCTATAACCCATATCCACAGACAAAGCTTCTAATTGATTTATCATGGATATTGGCGCGGAAGTCATCGCTGTTTTAATCGCAGCAAGATCGGGTGAAACACCCAGCTGCGTAGCGATTACTGCAATTTGCTCAGGTGAGCCGAGATGAAGCAAATTCTCTAATGCTGTCATGGCTAGCCCTGCTTCAGGAATATTTGACAACAATCCGCCGAAACCAATTGGTAGCAACAGCAAAGGTTCAAATTTGCGCGAAATGGCAAGCCACAGCAACAGCAAGCTCACAGCGATCATTACTGCTTGCCCCCATTGCAAATGGAATATGCCCATCCCTTTAATTAACGCAATAATACTCTCCATAGACCATTCCTTATGCTAAGGTCATCACGGTGTCACCTACGGCGACGGCATCACCAGCTTTAACGCAAATGCCGCGTACGGTACCAGCCTGTGCAGCTTTCACTTCGGTTTCCATTTTCATAGCTTCGAGAATGAATAATACATCGCCAGCTGCTACGGTTTGACCTTCTGTTGCAACAACTTTCCAAATATTACCCGCCATCGGCGCCGTTACTGGTGTACCACCCGTTGCTGGAGCAGGAGTCGCTTGTGGCGCAGCTTGCGGAGCTGTAGTCGCGACATGAGAAATATCACCGCCTTCGCTTACTTTCACCACAAAGGCTTTGCCTTCCAATTCCACGGTATAAACAGCAGAGCCAGAAGCAGATGGTGCAGCTTTAGAAACAGGTTTATTTTCCACCGCACTTTCATTGCCGGTAGGGGCTGGTTCAAAGGCTGCAGGATTGTTGCGGTTTTCTAAGAATTTCCATGCAATTTGAGGGAAGAGGGCCACGATTAAAGCATCATCTATGGCGTTGTCTGCCAATTTCACGCCTTTCGCTTTAGCTTGTTCAGCAACTTCAGCTTCAATTTTCGCCATTTCAGGCGCAATGTGATCGGCAGGACGGTCAGTTACTGGCGCAGCACCTTCTAATACTCGAGCTTGCAACGCACTATCTACCGGTGCAGGTGTTTTACCATATTCACCTTTTAAAATTCCGGCAGTTTCTTTGGCGATAGTTTTGTAGCGTTCGCCTGTAAGTACGTTAATAACAGACTGTGTACCAACAATTTGAGAGGTTGGTGTAACGAGTGGAATGTAGCCTAAGTCTTTGCGTACGCGTGGGATTTCTTCTAACACTAAATCTAATTTATCGGACGCATTTTGTTGTTTTAATTGATTTTCTAAGTTAGTGAGCATGCCTCCAGGTACTTGTGCCACTAAAATACGGCTATCGACACCGCGTAATTGACCTTCAAATTTAGCGTATTTTTTACGTACATTGCGGAAATAGGCAGCAATTTTTTCCAAACGAGGAATATCCAAACCGGTGTCATACTCAGTGCCTTGTAAGGTGGCTACCATAGATTCTGTTGCAGGGTGACCATAAGTACCTGACATAGAAGAAATTGCCGTATCAATACCATCTACACCAGCTTCAACCGCTTTTAATAACGCCATTTCTGCCATACCAGTGGTTGAGTGGCAGTGTAAATGCAATTCTACGTCAAAACGTTTTTTGATTTCGCGTACTAAGTCTGCTGCCGCCATTGGATTTAAAATACCTGACATATCTTTGATAACCAAGCTATCGATACCGATTTCAAGTAATTGTTCAGTCGTATCAAGCCAGGTTTGCATGGTATGAACTGGGCTAGTGGTATAACTTAATGTCCCTTGAGCATGACCACCAAATTTACGTACTGCTTGCAACGCTGCTTTCATATTACGCGGGTCATTGAGTGCATCGAATACGCGGAAAACATCCATACCATTCGCTACACAACGTTCTACGAAACGTTCTACTACATCATCAGCATAGTGACGATAGCCTAATAGGTTTTGACCACGTAATAGCATTTGCAATGGGGTTTTTGGACAAGCTTTTTTCAATTCGCGCAAACGTACCCAAGGATCTTCACCTAAAAAGCGAATACAGCTATCAAATGTTGCACCGCCCCAAGCTTCCAAAGACCAATAGCCAATATCGTCTAATTCATGAGCAATTGGCAACATATCATCAAGACGCAAGCGAGTTGCGAAAAGTGATTGGTGGGCATCACGAAGCACCAGTTCTGTCATTTTAATTTTTTTAGCCATGGTAAAATCCTTATGTTATTTGAACTGTTGGGTACGGCGATGGTGTGCGATAGCCGCTGCAATCACAGGACGTAAACGCTCAAAATCGTCAGTTGGTGCCGCAGAAAGTGCGGTTGAATTTGGGGATGTTTTGGGTTCGGGTTGTGGTTCAGGAAAGAATCGGTTGATAAGTTTAGACATCACTCCAATTGCCCAAATTAAAATGAGCAAAAAGACTAACACAAAACCCATCCCTGAAAACATCAGGTTAATTCCTTCGCCTATAAGTGCTGAGGGAGTCATCATTTTTCTTCCTTATTTGCTTGAAAAAATAGACAATTTTATTCTAATTGATTTGTTTTAATAAAACTGTGATGAAGATCATAATTTGAATAATAGGCACATAAGAAAAAGGGAAAAGTGCGGTCAATTTTGAAGATATTTTGTGTAAAAAAATATTATTAATAAGGGATATCTCAGCGTGTAAAACTAAAAGGACTAAGCTCTGTAGATGACAGAACTCAGTCCTTAAATTACGTGAGTCTCACTTTTTTATAGAAAGGAAGAAATTATTCTACTTTTACAATCCAGCCTTCAGGTGCTTCCACATCACCGAATTGAATACCGGTTAATTCGTTGTAAAGTTTACGTGTGACAGGACCCACTTCAGTTTCTGAATAGAACACGTGGAATTTACCTTTGTGTTGAATACCGCCTACTGGCGTAATTACTGCGGCAGTACCACAAGCTCCCGCTTCTGCAAATTGGTCAAGTTGATCGATATACACATCACCTTCGATAGCTTCCATACCTAAACGTTCTTTTGCAATGTGAAGTAATGAGTATTTAGTGATACTTGGTAAAATAGATTCAGATGCTGGTGTGATAAATTTGTTATCTTTGGTGATACCAAAGAAGTTTGCCGCACCCACTTCTTCAATTTTAGTATGTGTTTTTGGATCGAGATAGATCGCATCAGCGAATTTACGTTCTGGCGTACCTTCTTCTGCGGCTAGTTCATGTGGAAGCAAACTTGCTGCGTAGTTACCACCCACTTTCACACCACCTGTCCCCATCGGAGCAGCACGGTCGTAATCAGTTGTAATGAAGTTAGATGGCGCTAAACCACCTTTGAAGTATGCGCCAACAGGGCAGCAGAATACAGAGAAAATAAATTCTGGCGCGGTTTTTACACCGATATTCGCGCCAGTACCAAAGAGGAATGGACGTAAATATAATGTTGCGCCAGAGCCGTAAGGACCTAACCATTCTTGGTTTGCTTTCACCACTTCTTTACAAGCACGGATAAATAATTCTGTTGGCACTTGAGGCATCAATAAACGATCTGCGGTGTGTTGCATACGTTTTGCATTTTGATCAGGACGGAATAAGTTTATTGAACCATCTTTACAACGATAGGCTTTTAAGCCTTCAAAGCATTGTTGACCGTAGTGAATTGCCGTTGAACCTTCGTGGATATGTAGCATATTATCAGTGGTAAGTTTCCCTTCATCCCATTTACCATCTTTCCAATGTGCGATGAAGCGGTAATCTGTTTTGATATAACTAAATCCAAGATTGTTCCAGTCTAAGTCTTTCATTTTGCTTCCTTAATTTGTATAAATAATTTTATGAATGGAAATGCAGTTAATCTACACCATAACGGCAGCTATGAAAACCTTTAAACACAAAAATATTGTGATTTCTCAAAATTTTTATTGGATTTTCAAATTTGTGAAGTAGGTCAGGAAATAAAATTTTGCTTATGTTAGAATGGCTGAAATAAAAAAACGCCGCTCGAAACGAGCAGCGCTTAACCAGAATGGTTTAATATATACAGGAAGTAAATGAGTAACTTAATTGTTACTCCAGTTCGGAGAACCGAACTATATGCAAACACAACATCATACTTAAGTCTGAAACTCATTAACTTGTAAGGAATTACCAATCATTAAGTACGTGTGTATTGTAGGTAGAAGGTAATGGAAGGACAAATGATGTTTTTTTATTTGATGCATAAAAAAAACTAATCCGAATTGAATCTTTTTTATTATAAACTAAAATTTAGCCGTTGGGAAGAATTATGTATAAACGTTTGCCTCCCCTGAATTCATTGAAGTCTTTCGAATCAGCTGCTCGACATTTAAGCTTCACAAAAGCTGCGGATGAACTTTTTGTGACACAAGCCGCAGTGAGCCATCAAATAAAATTATTAGAAGATTTTTTAGGTGTCGAGCTTTTTATACGTAAAAATCGTTCACTCGAATTGACTGAATTTGGGAAAGCCTACTTTGTTGATATTAATAAAGTGTTACGAAAATTGAATGAAGCGACTGAACGTTTATTAATGCTTAAAGCTGAACCACATTTGGCAATTAGCGTGCCACAAACCTTTGGTATTCAATGGCTTGTGCCTCATTTGAGTGATTTTAATAAGCAACATCCTGAAATTGAAGTACGTTTGAAGGGCGTCGATCAAGATGAAGGTTTATTAAATAAAGAAATTGATATTGCTATTTATTATGGCAAAGGTGATTGGGAAAATTTACAGGTTGATCGTTTAGGCGAAGAAAACCTCGTGATTTTAGCCGCGCCTTCATTGCTCGAGAAAATACCAGTGCGTTGTCCTAATGATTTGAAAAAGCATACGCTGATTCATACGCATACCCGAGATAACTGGCAAGCGATGGCGGATTATCTCAAATTAGATGATTTGAATATTCAGCAAGGTCCGTTATTTAGCCATACCTTTATGGCATTGCAAGCAGCCGTTCATGGGCAGGGTATTGCGCTAGCAAATCGTATTTTGGCTCAGCAAGAAATTGAAAACGGTCATTTGCAAATTGTGTTACCAACCGAATTGCGGGATCCAAAATCATTCTATGTGGTCAATCATTTAGATCGTTTAGATGATGAACAAATTCAAGCCTTTAGAACATGGATTAAAGATTCAATTAAATTAGGAAAACATGAATAAATTAGCTTTATATTGTCGAATTGGCTTTGAAAAAGAAGTCGCTGCAGAAATTACCGACCGAGCTTCTGAGCGTGGTGTATTTGGTTTTGCTCGCGTAGAAGAAAACAGCGGCTATGTCATTTTTGAATGTTATCAACCGGGTGATGCGGATCGTTTAGCGCGAGAAATCCCTTTTAATCGCTTGATTTTTGCGCGTCAAATGATCGTTGTGTCAGATCTCTTAGAGAATCTCGATCCTCAAGATCGTATCTCACCAATTCTTGCTCAATATAAACGCATTGCAGAAGACATTAATCTTAAGCAAGCGGTAGAATTATTTGTTGAAACAGCTGATACCAATGAAGCCAAAGAGCTTTCGACATTTTGCCGAAAATTTACCGTGCCATTGCGCCAAGCGTTGAAAAAACAAGGTTGGTTACAAGGTAAGCCGAATGCAAAGCGCGGTCAGATTTTACATTGTTTTTTCACTCAGCCGAATTGCTGTTATGTGGGGTATTCCTATCTTGGTAATAACTCTACCCATTTTATGGGAATCCCACGTTTAAAATTCCCAGCGGATGCACCAAGCCGTTCAACTTTAAAATTGGAAGAAGCGATTTTAACCTTTATTCCTCGAAATGAAGAAAGTAAACGCTTGAATGAAAATATGGTTGGCGTCGATCTCGGTGCTTGCCCTGGCGGCTGGACCTATCAATTAGTGAAACGTGGTTTATTTGTGTATGCGGTTGATCACGGCAAAATGGCGGCAAGTTTGCATGATACCGGCAGAATTGAGCACTGTCCGGAAGATGGGTTTAAATTCCAACCACCAAAACGTAAGCATATTGATTGGCTTGTGTGTGATATGGTGGAGCAACCAAGTCGAATTGCGAATTTAATTGGAAAATGGTTGATTAACGGCTGGTGTCGAGAAACCATTTTCAACTTGAAATTACCAATGAAAAAGCGCTATCAAGAAGTGATGTTGTGCTTAGAAAATCTTGCGGTGATGTTGGCAGAAAAAGAATTGGAATTTGATATTCAAGCGAAGCATTTGTATCACGATCGTGAAGAGATTACGGTACATATTGCCTTAAAATAAAAAAGCAAAGTGCGGTCAAAAAACTTCATGTTTTTTGACCGCGCTTTTTTAAACCATTATTTATTGGCTAAAATCACTGCACGAGTAGGGGCTTGATAGCCTTCGATGGTTTTACTGTGATCGTTTGGATCTAAGAAATCAATCAAACTTTCATTTTCTAACCAATCCGTTTTACGCTGTTCTTCTAATGTTGTGGTGGCGACATCCACACAACGCACATTAGTAAAGCCGACTTTTTCCAACCAATTAATGAGTGCGGCAACAGAAGGAATAAAATACACGTTCTTCATTTTTGCATAGCGATCTGATGGCACTAAGACTGTATTGGCATCACCATCAACCACTAAGGTTTCTAACACCAATTCACCACCTTTTACTAATTGGTTTTTTAGCTGTGTGAGATGATCAAGCGGTGATTTACGATGATAAAGCACCCCCATTGAGAATACGGTATCAAATGCTGCAAGTGGTTGCATTTCTTCAATACCTAATGGGATTAAGTTCGCTCGACGATCGTTATTTAGTAATTTTCGAACCGCTTCAAATTGGCAAAGGAAAAGCTCGGTTGGATCAATACCAACGACCATTTTTGCACCTTCACCAACCATTCGCCACATATGGTAGCCGCTACCGCAGCCCACATCTAAAATGGTACGATCTTTTAATGGGGCAAGATGAGGCAAAACACGATCCCATTTGAAATCAGAACGCCATTCGCAATCCACGTGAATATCAAATAAATGATAAGGTCCTTTTCGCCATGGCATCAATTGTTTCAAATGATGGACAATGCGTTGTTTTTCGCCCTCTGAAAGTGGGGAAGTGCGGTCAGATTTCACCGCATTTTTTAAATCGATAGTGTCTGCCTGTAAATCAGGGAGAAAGTCCACGATTTTTGACCATTTGGCATAATCACCATGAGTTTGTTTTTCCCATTCTTTTAACTGCAAAGGCAATGTTTCTAGCCAAGCAGATAAATTTGTGGTGGCAATTTGTTGATAAAAAGGACGAAAATCAATCATTATTTTGCTTCCTTATAGGCTCTTTCTGCTTTTTCAAAGGTTTCTTTAACTTCATTTTCAGGTTCTGCAGAAAGGAGAGAAACCACAATAATCGCCAGGCTAGCAAGGATGAATCCTGGGATCATTTCATAGACATTAAACCATTCACTGGTTTCAGGAATCACCGATTTCCAAGCAAAGACAACCACTGCGCCGACAACCATTCCCGCCATCGCCGCTGATGAAGTCATGCGTTTCCAGAATAAGGAGAAAAGCACAACAGGGCCAAATGCAGAACCAAAGCCAGCCCAGGCAAATTCAACGAGTTTTAATACTTTGCTGTTTTCATCTTGAGCAATCCAAATTGCAATGCCCGCGATAACTAAAACCATTGCACGACCTAGCCAAACAAGTTCTTTTTCAGAAGCTTTTGGACGAATAAACCCTTTATAAAAATCTTCAGTAATAGAGCTTGAAGAAATTAATAATTGTGCAGAAAGTGTACTCATTACTGCTGCTAAAATTGCTGAAAGTAGAATACCGGCAATCCATGGATTAAAGAGTAATTTAGCCAGTTCAATAAAGACTTGTTCTGGTTCATTATTTACCACACCAGCCACATTTGGGTTTGCAAAGAAATAAGGAATCCCGAAGAAGCCAATACAAATTGCACCGGCAAGACAAATCACCATCCATGTCATACTGATGCGGCGTGCTTTAATAAGAGATTTCACCGAGTAAGCAGCCATAAAACGAGCAAGGATATGCGGTTGACCAAAATAACCTAAGCCCCAAGCCGCTAAACTTAATAAACCTAATGGTGTAGTAGAACTAAATAAATCAGTAAAGTCTTTATTTGCTGCAATTTCTGCCTGATGTAGCACTTCAGTAAATTGTGATGCATCACCCAAACTTAAAAAGATAAAGAGAGGCGTTAAAATCAGTGCAAAAATCATCAATGTGGCTTGAATGGTATCCGTCCAGCTTACAGCTAAAAATCCACCGATAAAGGTATAGACGATGGTCGCTAATGCGCCGTACCAAATGGCGGTGGAATAGTCGACTGAGAATAGGTTTTGGAATAATTTTGCTCCCGCAACCACACCTGAAGCACAATAAATAGTGAAGAATACTAAGATGATTGTAGCAGACACAATTTTTAAGAGATTATGTGATGTGCCAAAGCGATGGTGGAAATATTCCGGTAATGTGAGTGCATTGTTGTTAAATTCGGTATAGATCCGTAAACGACCCGCTACGAGCAACCAGTTAAAATAAGCCCCGAGGATTAAACCAATCGCGATCCAACCTTCTACCAGACCAGATACATACACCGCACCCGGCAGACCCATTAATAACCAGCCTGACATATCAGATGCGCCAGCAGACATAGCTGTCACAAAACTTCCGAGTTTACGGCCGCCTAAAATATAATCGGATAAGTTGTTTGTATAATAATAGGCAAGGACACCGATTAAAATCATGCTGAAAATATAAATACTAAAAGTAATAAGTGTTGGGTCTAAACCAAACATTAAATACCCCAAAATAAGTCGTGAAAATTTGAGAAAGGTCACATTTTACCTTATTTAGGACTATTATTCTATTTTCCTTTTCGATAGACTAATATCATTAAAACTAAGGTCGAAAAAATGGATTCTGTTGAATTATTAATGAATGTTACGCCCAATGAAACCCGCGTTGCGTTGGTGGAAACGGGTGTTTTAAAAGAAGTTCATATTGAACGTCAAGCCAAACGTGGCATCGTGGGGAATATCTATAAAGGACGAGTAACCCGTGTTTTACCGGGAATGCAGTCCGCATTTGTGGATATCGGTTTAGAAAAAGCCGCATTTTTACACGCTTCCGATATTGTTTCACATACCGAATGTGTGGATGTGAACGAGCAAAAGCAATTCCGAGCAAAAAGCATTTCTGAACTCGTACGCGAAGGGCAGGATATCGTAGTCCAAGTGGTAAAAGATCCTTTGGGCACTAAAGGTGCAAGATTAACTACCGATATTACATTACCTTCTCGTTATCTCGTCTTTATGCCAGAAAATAGCCATGTTGGTGTGTCGCAACGTATTGAAAGCGAAGAAGAACGCGCAAGACTAAAAGCGTTAGTTGAGCCTTTTTGTGATGAGTTAGGCGGCTTTATCATTCGTACAGCTACCGAAGGTGCAACAGAAGAAGAATTGCATCAAGATGCAGAATTTTTAAAACGTTTATGGCGTAAAGTGCTTGAGCGTAAAGGCAAATATCCAACGCGTTCTAAAATTTATGGCGAGCCCGCATTGCCACAGCGTATTTTGCGTGATTTTATTGGTGCCAATTTAGAGAAAATTCATATCGATTCCAAACTTTGTTTTAACGAAGTGAAAGAATTTACCGATGAATTTATGCCTGAATTGAGTGAAAAGTTGATGCTTTATACGGGCAGTCAGCCGATTTTTGATATTTACGGCGTAGAACGAGGCATTCAAAATGCACTTGAAAAACGCGTGAATTTAAAATCGGGCGGCTATCTCATTATTGAGCAAACCGAAGCCATGACGACCATTGACATTAATACAGGTGCTTTCGTCGGACATCGAAATTTAGATGAAACAATTTTTAACACCAATATTGAAGCAACTAAAGCTATTGCACAGCAGTTACAACTGCGTAATTTAGGCGGTATTATCATTATTGATTTTATTGATATGCAAACCGATGAGCATCGCAATCGCGTGATTGAATCCTTGGAAGAAGCCCTATCAAAAGATCGCGTCAAAACGAATGTGAATGGGTTTACTCAACTTGGTTTAGTGGAAATGACCCGTAAACGTACACGTGAAAGTTTAGAACACGTTTTGTGTGATGAATGCCCAACTTGTCAAGGCCGTGGACGTGTGAAAACGGTTGAAACAGTATGCTATGAAATTATGCGTGAAATCATTCGCGTTAACCACTTATTCTCGAGTGAACAATTTGTGGTTTATGCTTCTCCAGCTGTAGCGGATTACTTAATCAAAGAAGAATCGCACGGTTTATTGCCAGAGATCGAAATGTTCATCAGCAAACAGGTTCAAGTCAAAACAGAACAGTACTACAACCAAGAACAGTTTGATGTAGTAGTGATGTAAAAGACAAAAGTGCGGTCAAATTCGACCGCACTTTTGAATTCAACTACTTCAATCTTTCTAACTGTTGAATAATGGCTTCATCAGATTGTGATTGGATTTTTCGCATCCGCATAAAGAGTAAAGCAGCGGCAATGGTTAAGGCAATGATAAATGCTACCCAGAAACCTTTTGCACCAATGCTTGGAATAATCCAATCCGTGCGGGAAAGAATATACCCAACCGGAATACCCACGCCCCAATAGGCAAGTAACGTGATATAAAGGATAATTTTAGTGTCTTTATAACCACGTAAAATACCGATCACGACGACTTGCACTGAATCTGAAAATTGATAAATCGCCGCTATCGCTAATAAGCTGCTTGAAAGGGCAATAACGGTGGCATTATCACCCACAATTAATGTAGCGATTTCTGCACTAAATACCCAAATCACCAAAGCCAATACACTTGCTGCAATCAAGCCAAGAACAATAGCAGCGTAAGCCATGATTTTGGCTTTTTGTGGCGCATGATTACCCAGTTCTTGCGCCACTAAAATGGTTGCCGCCATGGAAATAGACATTGGGAACATAAAAGCTACGGCACTGGTGTTTAAGGCAATTTGGTGGCTGGCGACCACATCTGCGCCTAATGGGGAAAGTAATAAACTACTCAAGGCAAACAGTGACACTTCACTACATAGTGCAATCGCGATCGGCAAGCCAAGTGCGGTCAATTTTTTCAGTGTTTTGATGTCTGGCTTTTCAATAATCTTTTCAAAGACTTTCAAACTACGTTCGTTATAGTTTTTGGCAGAATAGGTAATCATCAAGATTGCCATCGCCCAGTTGACAATAGCCGTTGCCACACCACAACCGACACCGCCCAATGCAGGTGCACCAAATTTGCCGTAAATAAACATATAATTCAGCGGAATGTTCAGCATTAACCCCATGAAGGTAATCACCATGGCGGGTTTTGTTTTAGCAATGCCATCATTCAAACAGCGGAAATTAATCAGCAATAAATAGGCTGGTAAGCCCCACACCATCGCACGCAAATAATTCATCGTCACATCTGCCATGTGGGCATCCATATTCATAAACTGCAATATGAAATCATTATGATAGATGATGAGTGCAAGGGGTATCATCACTAAAAATAAAATCCAAAGGCCTTGTCTCACTTGGTGAGCAATGCGATGGCGTTGTCCAGATCCATTTAAATAGGAAATTGTTGGTGGCAAGGCGAGTAATAAGCCTTGTCCGAAAAGTACCAAAGGTAGCCAAATGGAGGCACCAATACCAACACCGCCTACATCAGCTGAGCTGACACGCCCCGCCATAATCACATCCACGGTACCCATGCCAGTTTGAGCTAACTGGGCAAGCCCGATAGGTGTTGCAATTCGGATAAGTTTTTGAATATCAATACGGTATTGAGAAAAAAGACGAGAATTCATAAATTTTGCTATAATATTGGAAAAATTTTTAATGAAGGAATAATAATGTTTACAGGTATTGTACAGGGCATCGCCCAAATTTATGCAATTAAAGACAGCGATAATTTTAGAACACAGATCGTAAAATTACCAGCTGAAATGCGAAAAGGCTTAGAAATCGGTGCATCCGTGGCGAATAACGGTGTGTGCTTAACAGTAACTGACATTCATGATGATCTTGTGAGCTTTGACTTAATGCAAGAAACCTTACGCATCACCAATCTCGGCAGTTTAAAAGCAGGGGATTTTGTCAATATCGAACGCGCAATGCAAATGGGCGCAGAAATTGGCGGACATATTTTATCCGGCCACGTTTATTGCACCGCAAGCGTTTCACAAATTATTGAAAGCGAAAACAATCGTCAGGTTTGGTTTAAATTACCTAATAAAGATGTGGTGAAATATATCCTCACCAAAGGATTTATCGCGATTGACGGCATCAGTCTTACTATTGGTGAAGTGAAAGATGATGAATTCTGCGTGAATTTAATTCCTGAAACCTTACATAGAACTCTAATCGGCAAACGCCAAATTGGCGACTTAGTGAATATCGAAATCGATCCACAAACTCAAGCGATTGTGGATACGGTGGAGAATTATTTAAAAGCGAAAGGGATATAGTTAATTAAGATTACTATAAGGAGGAAATATGTTTAAAGATGAAGTTGCTCTTATTCGCTTTTGGGGTAGAGAGTTCATTGTCATGTTTAATGTATTTGTTCTATTTCCGCTTTTAATGGTTTTTGTACTGATTGGCGTTATTAATGGTGTAATATGGAACGTACTTTTAGGTATTGCCTTTACTTGTTTCGTCTTTCTTATCTTATTTAGGATATTAATCCATTTTTTATATAAAAATGGGGGAGGGAGCATCAGAAAAAATGCAAGAAGAGAATGAAGTTAAATACATTATTATTAAATAATAAATTTATACTTCATTGTAATAACTTCTTTTTTCATTTCGTAGTGCTATAATAGGCGTTAGATGAATATCTGAGCTTACTTGTTAATGTTAATTTAATTAGTATTTACATCAAGTATATATATTTTAGAATATAAACAATTCGGAGGATTGAATGGGATTTTGGGATACGATAAAAGATGTTGCAAAGATTGGACTAGATTCTATAAATGCATATAATGTTGAAATGCAAGAGCTAAAACAACAAATGCGACAAAAATCGAGTGATGAACTCAAAAGGATCATCAGAGATGATGTTTTTTTGGGTTCTTCAAAAAAAGAGAAAACAATGGCATATTCAGTATTAAAAGAACGTGGGGAGGTTTAATTATGTCAGGTAACGTTAAATTACCACATACATGTCCTAAATGTGGGGTTGTGGCGAAAACAGCCAAAGAGCTTCAGGAAAAATTTGGATTTCGTACAACATCAGATAAAACAGCAACAAATCAAAGTTGGTGTAAAAATTGTCGTTAAACTTTAGTTAAGTTATCTACGATACAACGCTTTTAATACGCTTTAAATATTTAATAATTTAAAGTGTATTGTATTATTAGCTTTCTCGTCGTTTACTTAATATTTCGTTAATCTCACGAGCAGAATATCTGTCAGTTATAGTGTAATACTTCACTAAAACTTTCAGCCATTCTGCTGGGGTTTTTGAAAAATGCATCTTTGATGATAAGCCCTTTTTTCACTATTCCTAACTCTCGTATTAGTTTTATTGTATGGTTTAAATTCTCCCTTGCCCATTGCCTCTCCGCATTGCTTCTTTTGCAACTTGTGCGCATTTTATTTCTTCAAAAACAGTTGTAGCTCCCTTTTTCATTTCGCAGTGCTATAATAGAAAAAACGCTTAATAAATTATTAAGCGTTTTTTTTATTGACGAAAATTTATAAAATTTTGACCGCACTTTATAGGAAATTATTTAGCTTTTTTCTTCGCTTTTTTCCATTTCCAAAATAGGAATAGGGCTAGAATACCGATTAGGATATAAATCACGAGTTGGCCTTTTTTAATTTGTTCGTGTAACCAATCTAAATTTTTCGCACCAAATTCGCCAAGGTAAACCCAAATTGGTACAGAAATAATCGCGGCACAGAAATCAATCAATACAAAGCGAGTGTAGCTGACGCGGCGGGTGATACCTGAAACCATATAAATTGGCGCGCGTAATCCTGGAAGGAAACGAGCAACAAATAATACTCGGTTGCCATATTGGTCAAATTTTTCACGTACCATTTTGAGACGTTCTAAGGTGACTAGTTTACGCATTGGACGGAAACGTAAGATACGCGTGCCGTAAATACGACCAAGCCAGTACATGGTTGAATCACCGGCAAGTACACCAATCATACTGACGACTAACATTAAGTGGGAATTGACGCTTTCAGGATAGAGACCAGCAATCACACCGCCGGAAACAAGCGTGATATCTTCTGGAATAGGTACACCAAAGCCACAAATAATCAGAACAAATAGCACCGCCCAATAACCGTAATCGGTAAAAAAGCTGATAAGAAATT
>CAUQGU010000024.1:0-23238 GCA_963517645.1 uncultured Haemophilus sp.
GTGCAGTAACCATTCACGTGTTACAAGGTGAACGTAAACAAGCATCAGCGAATAAATCTTTAGGTCAATTCAACCTTGAAGGCATCAACCCTGCTCCGCGCGGTATGCCACAAATTGAAGTAACCTTCGATATCGACGCTGACGGTATTATCCACGTTTCTGCGAAAGATAAAGGCACAGGTAAAGAACAACAAATCACCATCAAAGCCTCTTCTGGTTTAAGTGATGAAGAAATTCAACAAATGGTTCGTGATGCAGAAGCAAACGCTGAAGCAGACCGAAAATTTGAAGAATTAGTACAAGCTCGCAACCAAGCAGATCATCTTGTACACGCTACACGTAAACAATTAGAAGAAGCGGGTGATAAAGTTCCAGCTGAAGATCGTGCAGCAATTGAAAGCGCATTAAGCGATTTAGAAACTGCAGCGAAAGGCGAAGATAAAGCTGCAATCGAAGCTAAACTTCAAGCGCTTGCAGAAGTTGCTCAAAAACTTGCTCAAGCGGCTCAACCACAAGGTGATGCACAACAAGCTCAAAGCAACAGCAAACCAAATGATGATGTTGTTGATGCAGAGTTTGAAGAAGTGCAAGATAACAAATAATTTCACTTAAACCCAAATCGAAGGGCGTAGCGATACGCCCTTTTGGCATATTCATTAAATGCCGTTTTCCTGACTTTATTTAAAAAAGTGAAGTCAGGAAAAATAAACCCGGAGGATAAATGGCGTTAAAACTCTACCCAATCGTACAACAACGCTTAAATAACAACATTGCAAATGAGATAATCTCAACCCTTTGGCAAAACAATCTTGATAAACTACCACAAGGTCACTGTTGTTATGGCATCTATTTTAATTATGCTACGAATCACCTAGCAGACTATGATTTTGCGATTGCAAGTGAAGTAGTATTAGAGACAGATATTCCAGTGATTGAAATTGAAGATTTGAGTTTCTACGAAGTTTTTCGTTGCAAAGTAGATGAAATTTATCAAACATGGCAACTAATCTGGAAAAAAGAACAACAAGGTTTACTTAAGCGGGCTTATTCGGTGGATTTTGAAAAATACCATCCTGATGGTTTGGTAGAAATTTATATCGCCGTTGTACCACATTGCTAAGCTCAAAGCGCGTAAAACTTTATAAAAAACGACCGCACTTTACCCCAAAACAAACACAGCAAAGGAAAAAACAATGAAATTCGAAACGAAATGCCTCCATGCTGGCTATAACCCTAAAAATGGTGAGCCACGTGTTCAACCTATCGTACAAAGCACGACTTATACCTACGATTCTGCAGAAGAAATTGGCAAGTTATTTGATTTACAAGCTGCTGGCTATTTTTATACTCGCCTAGCAAACCCAACGACAAATGCTGCGGAAGAAAAAATTACGGCACTTGAAGGTGGCGTTGCAACAATGTGTACTGCGTCTGGTCAATCTGCGGTTTTCTATGCGATGTTGAATATTTTAGAAGCCGGCGATCATTTTATTTCCTCTTCTTATGTGTATGGAGGTACTTACAATTTATTTGCCCATACATTCAAAAAAATGGGCATTGAAGTGAGTTTTGTGGATCAAGACTTACCACTTGAAGAACTCAAAAAAGCGATTCGTCCAAATACAAAAGCTATTTTTGCTGAAACTATTGCTAACCCTGCTTTACGAGTATTAGATATTGAAAAATTTGCTGCCTTAGCGAAAGCTGCAGAGGCGCCATTATTAATTGATAACACTTTTGCCACCCCCTATTTTTGTCGCCCAATCGAATTTGGCGCAAACGTGGTCATTCACAGCACATCTAAATATTTAGATGGTCATGCTATTGCCTTAGGTGGCTCCATTACTGATGGCGGTAACTTTAATTGGAATAACGGCAAATATCCGCAATTAAGCACGCCAGACCAAACTTATCATGGTTTGGTTTACACAGAAACCTTTGGCCCTGCGGCTTATATTGTCAAAGCACGCGTGCAATTAATGCGCGATTTGGGCGCAACCCCGGCTCCACAAAATAGTTTCTTATTAAATGTAGGTATGGAAACCCTTGCGCTTCGCATGCAACGTCATTATGAAAATGCACAGGCTGTAGCCGAGTTTTTAGAAAAACATCCGCAAGTTGTTAAAGTGAATTATCCTGGCTTACCAAGTTCGCCAGATTATGCGCTCAAACAAAAATACTTACCTAACGGTTTGTGTGGCGTTATTTCCTTTGAGATTAAAGGTGATAAAGAAACCGCGGCAAAATGGTTAAACGCATTGCAAATGACCTCTCGTGAAGTACACGTAGCCGATATTCGTACTTGTGCATTACATCCCGCAACTTCAACGCATCGCCAATTAAGTGAAGCTGAATTAGAAAAAGCGGGGATTTTTGCAGGACTTATTCGACTTTCTTGCGGTATTGAAAATATTCAAGATATTTTAGCTGACTTAGAGCAAGCATTCGCTGCAGCTAAATAAGTATTATAAGGCAGGCAGATTGCCTGCCACTTTAAATAACGAGAGATAAAAACGTTCAGCTTATCGCTTATTTTTATTTGTTTACTTATCTTAATAGTAAGCAAACAAAAACAAGTATAAATTAACGTATTTACCCTTGATATTTCTGCCTTCGGCATCATTTTTATTGTTAGGTATGTTGTTAATGCAGTACCACACAATAACAAAATAAAATTTTTTAAATTTATATTTTTAAACGGAAAACGAAAACATTATGGCAAAGAAAGATTATTACGACGTTCTTGGTGTTGAACATGGCGCAGATGAAAAAGCAATTAAACGTGCTTACAAAAAACTCGCCATGCAATATCACCCTGATAGAACCAAAGGTGATAAAGCCAAAGAAGAAAAATTTAAAGAAATCCAAGAAGCCTATGAGATCCTAGGTGATAAAGAAAAGCGTGCGGCTTACGATCAATACGTCCATGCAGCCTTTGAACAAGGCGGCATGGGAGGCGGTGGCTTCGGTGGCGGATTCAGCGGTACTGATTTCGGTGATATTTTTGGAGATATGTTCGGTGATATCTTCGGTGGTGGCGGACGCGGTCGTCAACGTGTAGTGCGCGGTGAAGATTTACGTTATGACATCCAAATTACGTTAGAAGAAGCCGTAAAAGGTACAACCAAAGATATCCAAATTAATACGCTTGCTCACTGTGATAGCTGTGATGGTACTGGTGCAGAAAAAGGATCAAAAGTTGAGACATGTCCAAGCTGTCATGGTTCTGGTCGTGTTCGTCGCCAACAAGGCTTCTTCGTGACTGAAGCGATTTGTCCAACTTGTCATGGCTCGGGTAAGAAAATTGAAAAACCATGTAAAAGCTGCCATGGCGAAGGTCGTGTTCACAAGAAGAAAAACCTGTCCGTTAAAATCCCAGCAGGTGTGGATACCGGCAACCAATTACGTTTAAGCGGTGAAGGCTCAGCAGGCGAAAATGGAGCACCAGCAGGCGATTTATATGTGGTGATTCATGTTAAAGAACATCATATCTTTGAACGTGATGGCAATAACCTCTACTGCGAAGTGCCAATCAGTTTCTCAATGGCTGCGTTAGGTGGTGAGATTGAAGTTCCAACCTTAGACGGTAAAGTGAAACTCAAAATCCCTGCTGAAACCCAAACCGGCAAACTCTTCCGTATGCGTGGTAAAGGGGTGAGCTCTACACGTAGCGGCTACGCAGGCGATCTCATTTGTCGCGTAGTGATTGAAACACCGGTGAACTTAAATAAAGAACAAAAAGAATTATTAGAAAAACTGGAAGAAAGTTTGAAAGGACAAAAGTCGCATAGTCCGAAATCTTCAAGCTTTTTAGACGGTGTGAAGAAATTCTTTGATAACTTAGGTAAGTAAGCCTAAATAGAAAGTGCGGTCAATTTTAAAACTGTTTTGAAATTGACCGCACTTTTATTTTATAAGTAATGACTTTACACGACAGAAATCGCTTTTATTTGCACATAAACATCCATGCCTTGAGCAAAATGCAATTCATTAAAAGCCCATTTACTGATACTTGCCCAAACTTTATGTCCTTCCACTAATACCGCAATGTCAATGCGATTCTCTTGCGGAACGATTTGTACAATTTGCCCTCGTAAAATATTACGAATACTCGTTTGCTCTGGCTTGCTGAGTGTGAGTGACACATCGGAACTATAAATACAGACGCGTACTTTTTCATTTGCTTGATGATGTACTTCATTAATCCAAAGCTGTTGTTCGCCCAAAGAAAGTGCGGTCATTTTATAGGTTGGATTATGTAAATATACTGGCAACGCTAACACACTGCTCTGCTCCGATTCGCCTTTCCAAGGGGCAAATAACGGATTGTTCCACACATTTTCTAAGGTGTCATAGGCTTTCACTTTGCCGTTTTCCATCAGTACAACACGATCGGCCAAACGTAATAATTCGTCCAAACTGTGCGTCACATATAAAATCGGCACATTAATTTCTTTGGATAGACTTTCCAAATATTGCATAAGCTCACGTTTGCGAGGCACATCTAAAGCTGAAAGCGGTTCATCCATTAACAAAATATCAGGATCTGTTAATAAGGCTCGCCCAATCGCTACACGTTGTTTTTCGCCACCCGATAAAGTAAGCGGATAGCGTTTGAGTAAGGATTCAATACCAAGTAGCTGAACGATATAGTCAAAGTCTTCACGGCTGACATTCTTCATGCCATAACGTAAATTGCCTTTGACGTTGTAATGCGGAAATAAACGCGCATCTTGGAATACGTAACCAATTTTGCGCTGATGCACGGGGAGATTCTCACCGTTCTCTACATCCACCAAAGTGCGGTCATTTAAACGAATAAATCCCTGATCAGGATGAGTTAAACCACTCACCAAATTAATCAATGAGGTTTTACCCGAACCTGACAAACCAAAAATAGCCGTCACACCTTGAGTTGGCAGTTGCAGATCTGCACGTAAGGTTAGGCGACCTAATTGTTGTTGTACATTAATGTGTAGCATCGCCCTGCCCCAATTTTTTCTGCATCCGTTTGCTCAATGCTTCGGAAAGCAATAAAGAAATTAATGAAAGGATCACCGCAAACAAGCAAAGGCGTGCAGTTTGTGCTTCTGCGCCTGGTGTTTGGATGAATGAATACATCGCTAAAGGAATGGTTTGGGTTTCCCCCGCAATATTAGATACGAAAGTAATGGTTGCACCAAATTCCCCTAAAGAACGAGCAAACCCTAATACTAAACCCGCCAATACACCAGGTAGAGAAAGGGGTAACGTAATCGTGAAAAAAACTCGCCAAGGCGAAGCGCCAAGCGTTTGTGCGGCTTGCTCTAATTTAAAATCAATGCTTTCCAAGGAAAGACGAATCGCCCGCACAACCAATGGAAATGCCACCACGGCTGAAGCTAATACTGCCCCCTTCCAACTAAAGCCAAAGGATACCCCAAACCATTGATATAAATACTTGCCAATAAAGCCATTACGTCCCATGGCGACTAATAATAAATAACCGATAACCACCGGCGGCAATACCAAAGGCAGATGAATAATCCCTGTAACCAGCGACTTACCGTAAAATTCCTTACGAGCCAGCAACCAAGCGATAAAAATTGCGAAGGGCAAACTCCAAAGCATAGAACTCAATGCGACACTCATGCTTAAGTGAATCGCATCCCATTCCATCGGGCTTAATTGAAACCAAGAGAGCAAAATATTTCCTTGTGTATATATCGATATGACGAAATTTCTTTAGAGATAACAAAAAGGACAGTTGCCTGTCCTTTCTTTATAAAGTCTGAGCTCATTATTTCACAGAGAAACCATATTCAACAAATATTTTTTTCGCTACGCTCGATTCTAAGTAATTAAGGAAATCACGGGTATCCGCGTTGTCATGCTCTTTTAAAATCGCAACGGGATATTCAACCGGTTTATAACTGTCTTTCGGAAATACGCCGACTGTTTTCACTGAGTTACTCACTTTCGCATCGGTGCTGTATACAATACCGTAAGGCGCTTCAGCGCGTTCAACTAAGGCTAACGCACCACGCACGTCTTTCGCACGCGCTAATTTATCTTTGACTTGATCCCATAAATTTAATTTGGTTAATGATTCTTCTGCATATTGTCCTGCAGGAACGTGCGCAGGATCACCTACAGATAAATAGCTGTCTTTTAAGCCTTTAATCCATTCACCTTTTGCTATATCCACTGAATTAGCTGCACTTTTAGCTGGTGCAATTAATACTAATTCGTTGCCAGCTATGACTTTTTCAGTTTCTTTTACAGTGAGATTCTTATCTGATAAATATTTCATCCATTTGTTGCTTGCTGAAATAAATAAGTCTGCAGGTGCACCTTCTTCAACTTGTTTTGCAAGGGTGGAAGAAGAAGCAAAAGAGAAAACAACGGTATTATTCGGCTTTTCAGTTTGATATTGATCCGCAATTTGTTTTAACGCATCAGTCATTGAAGCTGCAGCAAACACAGTCACTTTTGCTGATGCAGCAAAAGATACACCCATACCCGCAATTAAAAGTGCGGTTGCAAATTTAGTCAATTTCATTATTTATCTCCTATATAAATGAAACTATATATAAAAAAATATACTACGAGTGAATTATAACTTGAATTTTCAAATAAGCTACAGAAAAAAACAAAGATCAAGTAAAATGAATTGCACTAAGCATTAGGAGGAGATGATGAAACAAACTGAAATTTTACTGACGATCAAACTTCATCAAGAATTATTTATTGATCCAAAACGTGTTCGCCTCTTAAAAGAAATTAAAGAATGTGGCTCAATCAACCAAGCGGCCAAAAATGCCAAAGTGAGCTATAAAAGTGCTTGGGATCACCTTGAGGCAATGAATAAAATCAGCCCTAAACCGCTTTTAGAACGTAATATCGGTGGGAAAAATGGGGGCGGTACTTCATTAACCACTTATGCTGAACGTTTGCTACAGCTTTATGATTTGCTCGAACAAACGCAAGAGCACGCCTTTCATATTCTGCAAGATGAGACGATCCCGTTAAACAGTCTCCTTTCAGCAACGGCAAAATTCTCCTTACAAAGTAGCGCGCGCAATCAATTTTTCGGTAAAGTTGCAAGCCAACATATTGTGGACTCCCGCTGCATTGTTGCAGTAAACATTCAGGATTTAGCTCATCCATTACATGTTTCAATCACAATGCGCAGTGCTGAGCGCTTAAAACTCATTACTGAAAAAGAAGTAATGGTGATGTTTAAAGCGCCTTGGGTGAAAGTGAGTGCTACTCCATTAGAAGAAAAAAACAATCTTTTCCAAGCAACCATTCTTTCTATGCAAAATGAAGAAGCGATTTTGCAAATAAAAGACAGCTCAATTGAATTTTGTGCAAGTATTCATAGTAAAGATGGCTGGAAAGTGGGACAAGAAGTGTGGTTACATGTAGGACCAGAACAAATCATTTTGGCAACATTGAAATAACCCTTAGAAACCAAAAGTGCGGTCAAAATTAACCGCACTTTTTTTATTTCATTTACAACGCAATCTCATCAATCGATCGCCCAAAACTTGGTAAAAATACCTGTAAAAAATAATCCATTTCTTGGCTATGCCATTGTTCCATTAAATTTTCTAAACGTTTTTTAGCTGTTTTAAATTCGTGGTTACCATGCTCTAATTCAAATTGAGCTTTAATATACGCACAAATCAAATCCGCTTGTTTTACTAAATGCTTTTCCTCAGAGCTAAACTGTTCACTGTCTAAATATGGTGCGAAACTGTCTTGTAATTCAGTTGGAAGCAAACTAATTAAATGTAATTCGGCTGCAGCTTCAATATCTTTATAAGCATGAGTGATTTCAGAATTGAAATACTTAATTGGGGTCGGCAAATCACCAGTAAAAATTTCAGAGGTATCATGATACATCGCCACTACCGCAATACGCTCAGGATTCACTTCACCACCAAAAAACTGATTTTTAATAATCGCTAAGGCTTGTGCTACAAAGGCAACTTGCAAGCTATGCTCCGCCAAGTTTTCCTTTTCAATATTACGCATCAATGACCAACGCTGAATTAAGCGAAGACGATCTAAACAGGCAAAAAAGTGACTGGTTTTAACTTCCACAATATATCCTTAATTAGACGGGAACTCTTCAATAATCACAGGGAGATCAATCACTTTACCTAAGCGAGAAATGGTAACGATGACTTCAGTATTCGGTTTAGTATCACTGATAATTTGCATCATTTCACGAATAGATAGGTTATCTTGTTTATTTAAACGTAAAATCACATCACCTACTTGGATGCCCGCTTTCGCTGCAGGGCTATTGGCGGTCACGCCTGTAATCACGATACCACCATTTGAATTAGCGGTAATTTCACTTTGTACCCCAAAATAACCACGAATCACGCGTCCATCGCGAATAATTTTATATAACACATCATTAGCGATACTAATTGGAATCGCAAAATTTAACCCTTCTGCAATTTCATTGGCTGTTTTACCAATACTTAACGTGCTGATCCCTACTAATTCGCCTGCTGAGTTAATCAACGCGCCACCAGAGTTACCGCGGTTAATCGACGCATCTGTTTGAATAAAGTTTTGACGACCTAAAGAATCCCCAACTGCACTACGCCCTACCGCACTAATAATCCCTTGGGAAACACTTTGACCGAGGTTATATGGATTACCAATAGCCAGAGCAATATCCCCAACTCGTACTTGGCGTTCTTTATTTTGTGGAATGGTAGAAAGATTGCTTGCTTTGATTTTTAATACCGCAAGATCCGTCAAATTATCCGAACCGATTAAATTCGCTTCATAAATATTACCGTTTTGCAGTGCCACCACAATTTGATCAGCATTTTGGATAACGTGTTTATTGGTAAGAATATAACCGTCTTTGGTCATAATCACGCCAGAACCTAAGTTATTTACCTGTAATTGATCGCTATCATTAATACTGGCAGAAGAAAAAGATCGGTTGTACACATTCACCACAGCAGGAGAAGCAATTCTCACGGCACTGTTGAACGAAACGATATCATCAGCAGAGAAAAGGCTGCTGTTATTGAGCTTAGGAACGGCAAATAAAATAACACCTGCCGCAGCAAGCCCCCAAAGGGCGGAGTGGAAAAGTTTTTTAAGCATTTTTTTATTCTTTTATTAATAAGTTAGGTAAATAACTGAGCTTTAAATCATCCCCAATTCTTTCACATTCTTGCAGTTGCCACAATGGGGCATCCGCAAGTTTTTCCAAATGCGAAAGTTGGCATAATCCTCGAGCGTTATCTCCCAAGAGTTTCGGGGCAACATAAATGATTAATTCATCTACAGCATGTTGTTCAATCAAGCTACCCGCTAAATTGGCGCCCGCTTCTACCCAAACGGAATTCACTTGTCTCTTGCCGAATTCTGTCATCAATAGATCAAAATCATAGTTTTCTGGCAGTAAAATTTGCTCACAAAAATCAGGGAATACAGACATATCTCGTGGAATTGAACCCACAAGCCAAACTGGCGAATGGGTATGGAATAATTGATGGCTTGGTTGAACTCGATTTTTAGAATCTAAGATTATGCGAATAGGCTGACGCACAGTATCTTCCGCATATTCCGCTTTTAAATCATCAGGGAATTGATTCCAACGCACGTTCAAGCTTGGATCATCGGCTAACACGGTAGCACTTGTTGATAAAAGTGCGGTCGCTTTGGCTCTCATTTTTTGTACATCCGCACGAGCTGCTTCGCCTGTAATCCATTTGCTTTCACCGCTCGCCATGGCTGTTCGACCATCTAAACTCATGGCTAATTTCAGCTGCACATAAGGCTTGCCAGTTCGCATACGTTTGAGAAAACCTTTATTTAAGACTTCCGCTTGTTCATTCAATAAATTGACCGCACTTGGTATGCCTGCATCGGCTAACATTTTTAAGCCCTTGCCAGCCACTTGAGGATTAGGATCCGCCATAGCAGCCACTACTCGACTGACCCCCGCCTCAATTAAACCTAATGCACAAGGCGGTGTGCGACCATAATGAGAACAAGGCTCAAGCGTCACATAAGCAGTTGCGCCTTTCGCTTTCTCACCGGCATCGGCCAACGCCATTCTCTCTGCATGAGGCTGACCCGCTTTAAAATGAAACCCTTTCCCGACAATTTCACCGTTCTTAACTAACACACATCCTACGGATGGATTCGGCGTAGTGGTGTACTGCCCTTTTGCCGCAAGCTCAAGAGCCAGTTGCATAAATTTCACGTCATCAGGGGAAAAGGTGTCACTCATACTAATCCTTTAAGCTTTCAATTTCTTTGGTGAATTCATTGATATTATCAAAGCTCAGGTAAACGGATGCAAAACGGATATACGCCACTTTATCTAATTCTTTCAGCTCATTCATGGCTAATTTGCCCACGAGATGACTTGGCACTTCACGTTCACCCGTGGCACGTAATTGGATAATAATATGGCTGATTGCTTTTTCCACATCATCTGAACTTACAGGGCGTTTTTCTAACGCATGTTGAATACCGCTACGCAATTTATCTTCGTTAAACGGCTCGCGTGACCCATCATTTTTAATAATTTTTGGCACGACTAATTCGGCGGTTTCAAAGGTAGTAAAGCGTTCATGACAATTCCCGCATTCCCGACGACGACGCACTTGATACCCATCAGAAACCAAACGGCTGTCAATCACCTTAGTTTCTTCAGTTGAACAAAACGGACAACGCATTTTAGCTCCTTTTCAAAATGATTCTTAAGTCAGTATCTTATCAAAAATCCAAGATCTTTTCGATCTGAAGATCCGCTTTAAGATAACATTTCTCCAAACCAAGATGTGGTTTGTTTCACCAATTGTAAAAGACCATCCTGCGATTTAAATTGTTCCGTTTGCCCCCACACCCTCGCCCAATAAGGATCGGCTTTTCTATAACCATAGTTATCATCTTTCGCTAGAGATTCGATATTCGTTAAAACATTGTCAAAATTGACCGCACTTTCATCTTTTTCAATAAACTTCACTATATTTTCCGTTGGAATGAGCTGAATTTGTTGCTGGCTTTGTAAATAGGCCTCAACGTACATTTTCAATTTCTCAAGTGCGGTTGATTTTTCTATTGTTTTTAATGTTAAATCCTTATCTTTAGCGATAATGCGTGGTGGCTGAG
Organism: uncultured Haemophilus sp.; assembly: GCA_963517645.1. Classification (GTDB taxonomy): domain Bacteria; phylum Pseudomonadota; class Gammaproteobacteria; order Enterobacterales; family Pasteurellaceae; genus Haemophilus_D. The sequence continues at coordinate 11,146 of CAUQGU010000024.1, forward strand.
CGTTCTCTTTTGTCGCCAGTTGAATGAGATAATAAAGCCATGGGCGAATACGATAACGATCTTTATATTTTGCAAATCGCCATTCGATTATCTGATTTTCATCGCCAAATAACGGCTCCATATAGCCAAACAAGCGAATATTGCCTTGTGCCGTTTCCACCACAAAATCGACACTCTCACTATGTGGTGAAGAATAATCCTTAATTTTCTCTTTAAAAGCCAATACATCAGCACGAATGGATTGTGCACAGACTTCTGCAAACTCGCCGCGAGGCATGATGCCTTTCACTCGCTGTTTGGCAAAATAATCGTTAAATTGCGCTTCCTCTAAATGCAATAACTCATTACTAATGCGATAATGATCCAAACCATTTAACGTGAAGTTTTCACTTTCTTCAATGCGATCGTCTTCATCTCGGAAATACACGCCAAGCTGCTTTTCAAAAAAGAATTTCACTGGATTTTCAACAAAACTCACAAAACGATCGAGCTCAATTTCCGTTATTGGCTCTTGATTTTCGCTCATCGGCACAACAAATTCATGACATTTTCGTTCTTGGAATTGAGCAATCGGCAACCATTTTTTCGCAAAAGAGCGGTTAATTTTCCCTTCATGTTGGAAATTGCTTGGGCTAAATACCGTCATTGGATGTTGTTCAATCCTCAAGCCATCGTCTGAATAATGATTAATATAATCAACCAATTGGCTCACCAATACTGAAGGCTCTTTAGGTTGATTATCAATAATTGAAGAGCCCACATAACTGACATAAAAATGAGTTCTTGCAGCCAGTAAGGCTTCAAGGAATAAGTAACGATCATCATCTCGACGAACACGATCGCCTTTTTGATGATGATATTGCATCAAGTCAAAACTATTTGGCGTATGACTACGTGGGTAATCCGCTTCATTCATTCCGAGCAAACACACCACTTTGAAAGGAATGGAGCGCATTGGTAAAAGTGTACAGAAATTCACTTTCCCCGCTAAGAAGCGAAGGCTATTTGGTGTTTCTTCTAAACGCGCAGACATCACTTCCGCAATCACATCCGCTTGCAAGGTTTCTTCAAAATTGACGGCCTGCAAATCATCGGCAAAGGCATTGATACAATCTTGAATATAAAATAAAGTATCCGCCGTTTCTTCATTTTGCACAAAGAAATCCGTCAAAAGTGCGGTCAATTTTTCACACCATTTTTCAATGTTGTGTGCTTTTTGCAAATCTTGATGCCATTTATTTAAAGCTGTAAAAAATTGATTCACCGCACCGACTAACTGTCCTTTCAATCCATAGCTACTATCAAGTCCAAGACTGTCTTGCCAAACGCCTTGTTCTTCACGCATCGCATAACCTAAAGTCATACGTTCAAGTCCCGCCTGCCACGCATTAAAATTCAGTGTATTCTGCAATTTTTCTAAACCAAAGCGAATACCCGACTCTTTCACCCATTCGCGAATTTGCTCGAGATCTGCAAGGGCAATATTAAAACGTTCACGGATAGCAGGAATATCCAATAAAGCCAGCACCTCTTCCGCACCAAACTGACTTTCTTTTAAATTTAACAGGGAAAGATAGCTCGACACAATCACATCACTTTCAGACAATTTACTGTCAGAAATTGAGAACGGAATAACGGGTGCGTCCGCACTATTCGCACCAAAGACAGCCTGAATATAAGGCGTATATTGGTTAACATCGGCCACCATGACCACCACATCTTTTGGTGTAATCTGTTCTTCTTTTGGTTTATGCTGATTTTGATTGAATAAATCCAATAAATAATCATGCAGCACTTCAACTTCTCGCATCGCGCTATGACAAGATTTCATCACCAAAGAGCGGTCATTTTTCGTGACATTTAATGCACCATGGCTTAACGTCAAAATTTGATTTTGGATCTGGCCTAACAAGGTTTTTTCGGGAAGTTCTGCATAGTAATCACGCGAAATGGCTTGAATATTTTCTTCATCTCGCACTAATTGATAGAGAAAATCCCGTCCCATTTTTCCCCAAGAGGCTAAAAGCGGATTCCCGCTGAACAATTCTTCTTGTTGATTGGTGTAATCAAGATCGGCAGGCTCCCATGACACTTGCTCGGCTGAAATTAAAGGCTTCACATCGTCGCTTTCTTTCAAGAAACGCTGTCTTTCTAATAAATAGGATTTACTCAGATCTCGCAAATCGCCCCAATATTCTTGACATGGATTATTGAAGAATAAATGTACATCGGTTTTAGCTGAAATACCTTGGAAAATATTGAGATAAACCGTTGGCAATGCTGGAATACCAAAAATAAAAATACGTTCCGGCAAGTTGAGTGTGGCATTTGGATCACGACATAATGCTAAAAATTGTTGATTGAGTGCAGCACGATGCTTTGCTTTTCCACCGAAATCACGTTGGACATCATCCACCAAGGCTCGCCATAAAATTCCCTGCCAATGAATATTGCCTTTAATTTGAGAAAGAAAGGTAGGATTTAACGCCGAAAGGCCCTGCTTTTGGTGATTAATTTGAGCCAAGATTTTTTCATCGTTATTTTCTTCCCATGCAGCAATCCATTCGGGACGATAGACGAGATATTGGTCAAATAAATCGGCAACTTTTAGGCTTAATTGATAAAGTTTTTGCTGTTCTGATGCTGGTGAGGACGCTAAATATTTTTTTAATGGCTCAAATTCTTTTTGCTGTAAAAAGGTAGGAATTAATCGCATTAATCGCCATAACGTTAAATCTTTTTCAAAAGGGTTTTGCGTGGAAACATTGGGCAAATTATCGGCATAAAGTTTCCAAATAAAACTGGAAGGCATAGGGAATTGGAAATTCGCTGCAACGCCGCGTTTTTTAGCAATTTCCATTTGTAACCATTGTGCCATACCCGGACTTTGCACCAACACAATGTCAGATTGAAATGGATCATGTTGCGGTAAATTTTCCAACAGCGAAACTAAAATATCCTTTTGAATTTCCGGTTGGTTTGAATAATAAGTAACGAACAAAGTAACGCCCTTTTGAAAGCAAAAACAATGCGTTATTTTACTCGGTTTTCAATAAAAATTCACCTTGAGGATAGCGTATATTCACTTGATGATGACTGCATTGAATTGCAAATTGAATGCCATTTTGTTGTATGCTATTTTCACAAGACAAGCCTAAAAACTGTCGTTGAGCCTGATTTTCAGCAATTTGAATCGCCTGAAATTCTTGAAAAAGTCTGACCGCACTTTTCCGTTGCTCGGTCGTCCACCGATTAAAGATCAAAAACAACCCGCTGAAAATCGATAAGGCTAATAAAAGTGACATTAACGACATGCCTTTATTCACTTTGATCTTGCGCACTTAAATCACTCCAACTTTTATCCACCAAACGCCATTGGCTATATTCTTGTACGAGTTTTGTCACCACAGCTTTACCGTAAGCTACCGTCACATTCTCCTCTAACTTAAGCAAACCACCTGTAATCACTGCACCACTAATACGCCCTTTGCCTGTTAAAGTTAAATCTCCTTCTGCTAGCAGAATACCACTTACATTCCCTTTAACTTCTAATTGGTTTTGCGTCATCCAATACACTTGTGGTGTTTTTTGAGCAGTTAAAGTAGTATCTACTTTCACAAAGTGCGGTTGAAAATCAGCTTGTTTTTCACTGGAAATAAAATCTCGCAGCATATTTTCATTAATGCCTTTTGTGGGCGATTTCTTAAATAACTCAGCGCGTTCACACCAAACAGAATAGGCGACTTTATCCTCTGCCCCTGAAGACTCGAAAAAGACTTGTTTCACTTTTTCAGCACCATTTAAAGGCAAGTTTTGGCAAATATGTTTTTGTTGCTGCTGACTGATTTTCTGTAACGCAAGGCTTTGTTCTACATAATATTTTCGCTGACTCATTTGAGATCGAAAAAACGCAAAGATCTGTTCATCAAATAATAAGATCAGCGCCAATAAGCCTGAAAGTAAAATCAGTGCCGTCAGTGTCACAATCCCTTTTTTCATCATCATTCTTCTTGATTTAATAAAGGCACTACAAGCGAAGTTTCATATTGAATATGCTTATATGCGGCAAGATGCCCTGTGAGTTTAATTTCAATCCCTTTCCCTGCCTTTAACCAATCAAAACGTAATTGAGAAATCTCAAACTCTTTTTCATCCAATAAATCTGTCCATCCCCCACCGGCGTTACAAGTAGATTGAGCTAAGGCTCTCTGACACTCTGCTGAACGACAATCCGCATTTACCGCATTTTTATAAGTTTGTTTGGTTTCGATCATTTTGCCATTAAGTTTGTAACCAAATAGCTCTTTTTCGATATTTTTTGCCACATTTTTAACGCCATTTACGCAGGTATTTTTTGTGTATTTTTCACCAATACAACCATTACTATTCAAATCATAAAAAAATAAGGCACAGCTATTTGATGGTGCATTGTCTGCTTGAGCAATGGTTATTGCAGTGCCCTTTTCGTCTAATTCAAATAAAGCCAGATTATCTTCAATGAGTTTTTGGTTTACGGCTCGAAAGCCTACACGACGCAGATCTTTCCCGATGAGTTGAATTGTGCGTTGTAATTCCGCTTGTAATTTGAGCTGTAACATTAAACGCTGATTTTGCTGCTGAGTTTGGGCATAAAACTGTGCAACCAATAACAATAATAAAGCGGATAAGCCGAGTGAAATCAACAAGCTCACCAATGTTTCGCCTTTTAGAAGTTTCATCTTGTACATGCACTCGCTGCTTGATCAGACTTTAATTTAATACTGCCCACATTGAAAAAAGAGAACAATGTTCGATGCTCTTCAGCCTGTAACATAAAACAATTTGTTTCCATGGTATTTCTTGCCCCATTAAATTTCACCGCCACTTCTGACGGATATAATTTAGGGCCTATCAGCATCGTTTTTCCTTCAAAATAAGGATAGTAAAAATGTGCATAAAGATTTTTAGGACAATTCTGGGGATAAAAACAATCACAAAAATGATCATTTTTTACTTGAGCAGTAATACACCAACGTTGATTCGCCCTATCTTGATTGGCCAAAATAAACCAAATCGCTGATGAATTTTCTGCCCTCGCTTGAATATTGCGTAAGAAAAAATAAAGCCGTTGTTGCTCTTTTTCGAGAAAATATTTGGGATCATTTTTCTGCCATTTAGGCAATGCAAACGCTAATGTTAAGCTTAAAATAAATAATACAATCAAGGTTTCTAATAAGGTTATCCCTTTATACATAAAATGCCTTCTTTTTTGACCGCACTTTAAAAGCCCTTTAGAAGAAAACCAAATTTGATACTTTAGTTTTGCGATACTGATCGTAAATTTCCTTTAAAAAACGGGAAAAACCGTGAATTAAACATTTTCAACTGGCTATTTACTAAAACTCCCTTATAATAGGCGACCTATTATCTGTTCTTTAAAATCTGGTGGAAATATGAATCCAATGTTAAATATCGCTATTCGTGCGGCACGAAGAGCGGGCAACGTGATTGCTAAAAACTATGAGCGCCGTGATGACATCCAAACAAGTAAAAAAGGTATTAATGATTATGTGACTAGCGTCGATAAAGCCGCTGAAGCAGAGATCATTGAAATCATTCAAAAATCTTATCCTGATCACACAATTATCAGTGAAGAACGTGGTGCATTAGAAGGCAAAGACAGTGATATTCAATGGGTAATTGATCCACTAGATGGCACAACCAACTTCGTGAAAGGTTTGCCACATTTCTCTGTTTCTATTGCTATCCGTGTAAAAAACCGTACCGAAGTGGGTGTGGTTTACGATCCTATTCGTAATGAATTATTCACGGCTGTACGTGGTGAAGGCGCAAAATTAAATGAAGTGCGTTTACGTGTAGATAGCCAAAATGAACTTAATGGGGCGATTTTAGCCACCGGTTTCCCATTCAAACAACCAAGCTTGATGCCAACTCAATTTGCGATCATGAATAACTTAATTGATGAAGCTGCAGATTTCCGTCGTACGGGTTCTGCCGCATTAGACCTTTGCTATGTTGCTTCTGGTCGCGTTGACGGTTATTTCGAAATGGGCTTAAAACCTTGGGATTGCGCAGCGGGTGATTTAATCGTGCGTGAAGCGGGCGGTTTAGTATGTGATTTCAATGCGGGTCACGGCTATTTACGCTCAGGCAATATCGTGGCGGCTCCAGCACGTATTTTAAAAGAAATGCTAAATAAAATTCAGCCTTGCTTAACCGAACAAGTTAAGTAAGTCCTAATGAAAAGTGCGGTAGATTTCACCGCACTTTTTTTATGACTAATTTCTGTCGAGTGGTTTTCTATTTTCTTCCGTTTCCGGCTCAAGATCTAATTTAGCCATGAGCAGCTGATCGCCATCTTCTTCTGGATTACCTGTCACTAACAATTTATCACCATAGAAAATGGAATTCGCTCCCGCCATAAAGCACATGGCTTGCATTTCTTCACTCATGCCTTGACGGCCTGCAGAAAGACGAACATAACTTTTCGGCATAGTAATACGAGCAACGGCAATAGTGCGAACAAACTCTGTCCAATCTAAATCAGCTGCATCTGCCATTGGTGTGCCTTCTACTTTCACTAATTGGTTAATTGGCACGGACTCTGGCTGCGGATCAAGATTTGCCAAACTTGCAATGAGACCAGCTCGCTCTTTACGGGTTTCGTTCATGCCCACAATACCGCCACAGCAAACTTTCAAACCGACACGACGCACTTTTCCTAATGTGCTTAAACGATCATCAAAACGACGTGTACCAATGACATTGTGGTAATTCTCTGGTGCGGTATCAAGATTGTGATTGTAATAATCCAATCCCGCATCTTTTAACTCTTCCGCCATACCATCTTGCAGCAACCCAAAGGTGCCGCAAGTTTCTAAGCCAATATCTTTTACCGCACGAATAATCGCCGTCACTTTTTCCATATCTTTAGGCTTAGGACCACGCCATGCTGCGCCCATACAAAAACGTCCTGCACCACGTGCTTTAGCAATTTTGGCTTTTTCGACAATTTCATCAATATCCAAGATCTGCTGATTTTGTACACCTGTTTGATAACGCGCTGATTGAGGACAATAGCCACAATCCTCTGGACAACCACCCGTTTTAATCGACATCAACGTCGATAACTGTATCGCGCCAGGGTTGAAATGCTCTCGATGCACTTGAGCCGCACGATAGACTAATTCTAAAAAAGGTGTTTCAAACAACGCTTCGACTTTACAAACAGACCAATACTCTACTGATGGATGGGGTGTAATAGATGAAAGCTGTACTACATTTGTTGTGGTCATTATATTTTCCTCGTTTAAGCTATGTCGCTTTGATTAAGTTGAGCATATTACTCTGCAATATGATAAAAAGAGATCAGATCACTTTTCCTTGATGAATTTCAATCACTCGATCAATATGCCGTTCAATTTCTTTGGGTTGATGCGTCACCAGTAACATGGTGAGTTTTTTCTCTTCACATAATTGATCCATTAAATCCTGCATTTCAATGCGTAATTTAGGATCAAGTGCAGAAAATGGCTCATCCAATAATAAAATGGGTTTATCTCGTAGCAAACAGCGCGCCAGTGCCACTCGCTGTTTTTGTCCACCTGAAAGTGCGATCGGTTTTCTCGTTAAAAAATCCTGTAAATTGACCGCACTTGCAGCTTGTTCTACAAGTGCTTTTTCTTCTGCATTTAAGGCTAAATTCGGTTTTAAACCTAAAGCGATATTCTCTTCCACAGAAAGATGAGTAAAGAGATTATTTTCCTGAAATAGCATGGAAACATGGCGTTCAAAAGGTGCCGTTTTAGTATGATTTTCACCATTTAGCCAAATCTCGCCACTATCAGCATATTCAAAGCCGGCAATTAAATTCAGCAAGGTACTTTTCCCTGCGCCACTTTCACCAATGATGGCGATTTTTTCCTGGGCTTGAATCTGTAAATCAAATACCATCGGCATGGATTGATAATTGAAGACTACATTATTTAATTTAATCATTTTGTTCCTTCTGCCCTTCAATAAACATAAATAAACCTAAACATAAACTCAATAAAATCAATGCCGTCACTGCCGCTTCTTGGCTTCGATATTGTCCGATTTGTTGATAAAGCAAATGAGGCAAAGAAGTAAAATCAGGGCTACCAAATAAGGCTATCGCTGTAAAATCGCCGAGTGATAAAGTCGTTGCGAGTGCCAAAGCATATTTCAACGGGGCTTTTAGCAACGGATATTCAATTAAACGAAAACGCTGCCAGCCTGTAATATTCAGCGATAAACAGAGTTTTTCATAATATTGCATCGATTGATTCATTGGTGTATTGAGAATTTTGATCACAAATGGCAAGGCAGCCAAGGCGTTACAAACAGATACCACTACAAACAAATACCCTGCGGAAAAATCAATATCTTGTAACCAAAGGAATAAGCCGACTGCTAAGACAATCGTCGGAATGGCTAAAATCATCATGCCCCCCGTTAAAATTAAGTGGGCTAATTTGGGATGATATAACCATTGTAGCTGACGGGAGAGTAACAATAAGAAGAATCCAAATAAGACCGATAAAATCCCGGCTGTCGGTGCCATGGTTAATGAATAAGCAAGCGCTTTCCATAATTGTGGGTTTTGCCAATAACCAAATAATTGGGTCGCTGATAAACCTTGGAAAACGATATTGAATAAGGGACTTAAAATAAATAAGCATACCGAGAATAAGACAAAAACATGTCCAAATTTGACCGCACTTGACACAGGCAAAACCCATCGATAACGTTGCGAAATCTGGGTTTCAGGTGCTTTCGCCCAATATTGTGAAAGTGAAAATAACGCAAAACAAAACGCAAATTGTACAAGCGCAAAAAGTGCGGCTTTGGGTAAATCAAATTCAAAGAAAATGGCTTGGTAAATGGCAACTTCTAGCGTGCTGTTTTGTGGTCCACCACCTAGTGCCAACACTATCGTAAAGCTAGTGAAACACAGCATAAAAATCAATACAAAGGCAGACACGATTTGGTTTTTCAAATAAGACCATTCAATTAAGCGGAAAAATGTGAAACTTTTGATATTCAATTGTGCCGCGAGTTGATGTTGTTCAGTTGGAATACTTTGCAAAGCCTGTAAGCTCATTCGTGCCGCTAAAGGAATATTAAAAAATAAATGGGCAATGAGAATGCCACTTAAACCATAAATGGAGGGTTTCCACGAAATATCTAAGGTTTTCAGCAGTTGTGTTAGCCAACCTGCCGTGCCATAAATCCCAATCAAACCAAAAATAGCCAGTAATGCCGGCAAAACAAAGGTGAGGGAAAAAATGCGTAAAATGAGCGATTTGCCTTTGAAATCTAAATAGAAAAAAGCACGCGCAAATAACATACCAATTATGCTAGAAAGCAAGGCAGATAATAATGCCTGACCGAAACTAAAGGCGATAACTTGATGCAAATAATCGTCTTTTAAGAAATCAGATAAGGCATAATCACTTCCTACTGAAAAAACCGCAGAAAGGGAAAAACCATAGAGTAAAACAATGAAAAAAATGACCGCACTTCCGCCCAAATAATGGCGAGGACGAAAATGCGGATGTTGCAATAAGTTCATTAATACTATTTAGATAAGGCTTTTTGCCATTGGTTGATCCAGCCTTTAAGCTGCTCACTTGTCACCTTAGTGGTATCTAAAATACGCATTGATTTTGCGCGAGAATTAAGCTCATCAATATGACTTTCGATATTGGTCTCTACCACGGGTAACATCACATTATTTTTAGCAATATCCGCTTGAGCTTGCGGTGAAAGTAAGAATCCTAAAAATTCATCAGCACAGGCATTATTGCGGTTAGCGACTTTTGCCGCGACTTCAACTTGTAATACGCTCCCCTCTGCAAATTCCGTTGCCACATAATTGTCTTTTTGTTCAGAAAGAATATGGTAAATCGGTGAAGTATTTACGCTTAAAACCAGATCACCTTCGCCTTTTAAGAAGGCCCCATAAGACTCAGTCCAACCTTTGGTGACCGTGACCGTATGTTTAGAAAGGGTCTTCCAGGCATTTGCGACATCTGCTTCTGGATAAACTACATTCATCCAAAGTAATAAACCACGTCCAATACTGCTTGTACGCGGATCTTGATATAACACTTTAAGATCTTGACGCTCAACTAATTCTTTTAAGCTCTTTGGTGGATTAGTCAGTTTATTTTTATCATAAATAAACGCGTATTGTGCATAATCGAATGGTAAGAACGTGTGATTTTCCCATTTAATTGGTAAACGTAACTGGCTTAAATCCACTTTATTTGGCTCAAAAATATTGAGTTTTTGTGCATCCTCAATTTGATAACTATCTAAACCGAGCACTACATCCGCCTTAATTTTTTTACCTTCTAGACGAACACGGTTAAACAAGGTGCCATTATTATCAAAAGCCACATAATTCAGCTTACATTGCGGGAATTGTTGTTCAAAAGCTGCTTTAACTTTTGGTCCAGCACTCCAATCAGCACTAAATGAATCATAAGTATAAACATCTAATGTTTGAGGAGCAGCTTGTGCGAAAGCGGAAGCAGTAAAAAGTGCGGTTAAAATGGGAAGCGTTTTGTTCATTATGCGTTCTCCTTATTTTTGCATAACGAAACAGCATAATGAGATGATTAGTTTCCTACGCCAGCATTATCTGTTTCAGGTTCACGGGTATTTCTCAGCCATTAATATAGGCACCCCGACTAACACGATGTAGTCTATCTTAAGGAAATTTAATCAACAAGTTATTTCATTTAAAAATGTTAATCCGATCACACTTTTATATCTGGTTTACCATTTTTTGAGCAAAAGAAAACCTGCTAAAAAGCAGGTTTATCTTGGTAGTCTATAGTCAATTAAGCTTGATGTTTAGCTGCTACTTCGCTTAATAAAGTTTGAAGTTCGCCAGATTGATACATTTCTAAAATAATATCACAACCACCAATTAACTCACCTTCTACCCATAATTGTGGGAAAGTTGGCCAGTTTGCATAAGCCGGCAATTCAGCACGAATATCTGGGTGTTGAAGAATATCAACATAGCCAAAAGGTACTTTGCAATTCATTAATGCTTCAGATGCACGCGCAGAGAAACCACAAGAAGGTAATTTTGGTGAACCTTTCATGTAAATTAAGATTGGGTTTTCAGCGATTTGTTTTTTGATTTTGTCTAACGTTTCCATAATGTTCCTTGTTCAAATAAGTCTGAATAGGGCGCTATTCTAGCATAAGATAGAACCTGAGTGAAAGACTTGGTCTTACCAACTTCCACCCGCTCCGCCGCCGCCAAAGCCACCGCCACCAAAGCCACCACCGGAAGAACCGCCTCCGCCGAAGCCTCCACCAAATCCGCCTCCGAAACCAGATCCGCCACCATGACGACGAGAAATCGTACTTTGACGAATAATTTTATTCAGTTGGTCACGTTGATTAGGACTAATATAGACTTCATCTTTGTGATATTGGAATTCACCAAATAATACAATAGCAATAAACGCCAATACCATTAAGAATGGAATGTACTTATCGAAAGCGTCTTCTTCAACTTGTGCCGCATCAAACTCGCCTTTACTTGCTGCAATAATTTGGCTTAAGCCATCATTAATACCTTGCGCATATTGGCCTTGTTTAAATTGTGGCAAAATTGCCGAACGGATGACTTGCGATAAAAAAGCATCCGGCAATACACCTTCTAAACCTTGCCCTGTTGCGATAAAGACTTTGCGATCATCCTTCGCAATCAGCATCAACACGCCATTGTTCAGATTTTTACGTCCAATGCCCCATTTATCACCTAAAGCAAAGGTATAATCAGCAATTTCATATTCACCGGTTGTAGGAACCAAAACGACGGCGATTTGTGAACTCGTTTCTTTGCTATAAGCAATCAGTTTATTTTCTAAAATTTGCTTATGCTCTGCAGAAAGTGTGTTGGTGTAATCGTTAATATAATGGAAAGGATTTGGTGCAGGCGGAAACTCTGCCGCAGCAACTACTTGAACAAAAAAAACAAGGCTAAAAATAACCGCACTTTTCATAAAAGATAAAAGCTTAGCCATTAATAATTACCTCATTAGA
>CAUQGU010000025.1:0-22784 GCA_963517645.1 uncultured Haemophilus sp.
GGAAGATGGCGTTGTAAAACTTCGCTTTCGAGAGAAATCACGCTTTAAATCCTGTGGTTTATTGGTTAAAATTACGTGTTATTCTAACAAAAGAAAACGATTTAAACGTATTTATTAAGGAATTATTTATGAAAAAAATCATCACCGCAGTCGCAATGGCAAGTTTATTGTCTGGCTGTCAATTAATCGAACAACTTCAAGGTAGCAAACAAAAAACTTCAACCTTACCAACAACAAGCTCAAAAGTTGAATTACCTGCTGCACAAGCGCAAAGCTTAGATGCGCAGTTTGAGCGCATCAAAAAAGGTAATCAAGAAGTGACATTCAACGGCGAGAAATTCTATAAACAAACAAAAGCCTTTGATAAATCAGAAGATCCGCGTTTCTTAAGTGGTGCAGCAAGCGTAGATCGTAGTAATCGTAAATTCATTATGAGCGAAACCTATTATTTAAAAGATGTTTCTCACGTTCCTGAATTAACAACAAAATATCTTGATGAAACTAAGAAAGTGTGTGAGTTAAAAACGATTGGTAATGCTTCAGATGTTTATTATGCCTGTGATGGTAACGATTTCCAACGTCTTGTTGCCGTAGTTTATCAAGCGAAAAACATTCTTTCTTTCCGTAGCTTAAAAGCATATCAAGAAAAACCAACAGATGCGCAAGAAAAAGCGATTGTTAAAGGTTTAAGAGATTATCCGTTAGATACTATTGCTCGTTAATCTATGGATAGACGCAATCTTCTTTTAAATGAAATGGGAATAACCTGTTGGCAGCTACATCGCCCAGAAGTATTACAAGGGGCGGTTGGTGTGAGTGTGTCTGAACAAGTGAAATTTATTGTGGTGGCGAAAGATAACGTATCGAACTCTCCACTTTTTTCAGATGTTCGACTGGCACTAGAGTTAAACAAAGAAGATTGCCTTTGTCTGAATTTCGATCAAATTCAACATATCACATTACAACATTCTGTGCGATATTGGTTATTAGCTGAAAATGTAGATGAAATCGACCGCACTTTACCTTATTGCTTAAATGCAGAGCGTGTTTATCGCTCTGTTGATTGGCAACAATTCCAGCAAGATAGCCAAGCTAAGCGTGAGCTTTGGCAACAAATCCAACAAATTTAATCATGATGCCTTCTCTTTTTCCTATTGAAGAATGCGATATGGATCGCTTATATGAAATTGAACAAGCAGCACATCTTGTGCCTTGGTCATTGGGAACATTGAAAAATAATGTCGGCGAGCGTTATCTCAATTTGAAATTAGTGGAAAAAGAGCAAGTGTTTGGTTTTGCTATTTGCCAGACGGTATTAGATGAAGCCACATTATTCAATATTGCGATAGATCCGGTTCAACAAGGAAAGGGCTACGGTTCGTTTTTATTGCAAGGTTTAATGGATAAGCTTAAAGAGAAAGGTATTCAAACGCTTTGGCTTGAAGTGCGTGAATCGAATCCTGCTCGTTTCCTTTATGAAAAGCTGGGATTTAATGAGGTTGATATTCGTAAGAATTATTATCCGAAACCAGATGGTGGACGAGAAAATGCTGTCGTGATGGCATGTTATCTCTAGCATGAAAAAGTGCGGTCAATTTTGACCGCACTTTGTTTATTTGAAAAGTAAGACATTACACTTCTTCTGCTGGGAAGACAAATGGATTTAATCCACTGCGTGCGAAGCCTTTTTCTTCCATTTCAATATCTAAGAAAATTGATGCTAAATCATCGGCTACCGCTTCAACATTCGGATCTTTTTCTTGGAACATGATTTTTAAGTAGCTTTGGCAATCGCCACAGGTTTCTGCACGAACAAGAGCAAGCTCTTCATTTAATGACCACATTTCAAGATTTTTGTGTTCATTACAATTAGTACATTGAGCTCGGACTAAATTCCATTCGCTTTCACAAAGGCTACAGTGTAAATAGCGTAAGCCTTGTGATGTGCCGATATGCACCACACTTGCAACAGGAGCAGAACCACAAACAGGGCAGTAATGCAGGTTATCTGTGCCTTCTTGGCGGCTGTTATGAGGAATTTGTTGAGCCAATTGTAACCAATAAAGAGAAAGTGCAGCCCAGATAAAGACAGCTTTATCAGTGCTCACTAAATTAAATTCTTGGCTTAAAAGATGAGTAGCCATCTCTTCAAGCTCTTTCTCTGAGGCTTTTTCAAGATTTTCAATAGTAGCAGTAACCTGTTCATTTGCTTTTGGTTTAATGCTATGTAAAATTTCTTTGAGATATTCAATCCAAATGCCTGAGCGTTTAAATGTTTTAGCATTTAACGGCTCGATTTCATTTAAATTATCGAATGACTGTTTTTCTAATGGATTTTTTTCAAATACGCTTAATTGGCTTTCTACAACATCTGCAGCAAAGAGTAAATAATCAGCCAGTGGGTGATCTTTTGCTAATTCTCTTAAACGTTTTGCACGACGTTGATAAAGATTTTTAGGGTTAGCAAACAAAACAGGCGGAATATCGTATGAATTCGTTTTTTGTTTGATTTCGTCTGCAGATAAGATTTTGATACTCATAATTGTCTCTTAAGTATTTATAAGAAAAAGTGCGGTCAATTTTAACCGCACTTTTTGATTTTAGCCATTGATACCTTTGAACAATGCTTTGGTTTTTACTTTTTTACCTTCAGCTTCGTTTTTAAGGTCTTCTTCTAGCTTAGGAAGTACTTCTTCGTTATACCATTTCGGGTGATGTTTTTTCGCCCAGCGAACGGTTACCCAGCCTTCCACGATACCACGAATGGAGCCTTTTACCCAGAATGCCATGTACATGTGTACCAAAATACCGGTGAACAACATGAATGCACTTAAAGAGTGAAGGAAAATCGCAAAACGCAATACCGGAATAGAGAAGTAGTGCGAGAAATATTGACGCCACATAATGATACCGGTTACAAGTAAAGTGACCATCGCCAAATTCAATGTCCAGAATAACATTTTTTGACCAAGGTTATACTTACCGTTATCTGCAACAGCGTGCTCATTTCCTTTTAATACTTCAACAATGCCTTTTAACCAACGAATATCGTTTTTCTCTGGAATGTTGTGATCCCAGTAAAGATAGCCGAGGAAAATAAAGGCAACGAACATAATGATACCGGTGAACGGGTGAATTGCTCGAGCCAGTTGTGGCGTACCTAAAATCTCAGTTAACCACGCAAAATCTGGGAAGAAGAACGCCACACCAGTGAACATCGTCATAAAGAAGCAGATTACGAGTAACCAGTGGCTAAAACGAGCAGGCGTTCTATGACGAATGATTCGAGTATCATTGCTAATCTCAATCTTACTCATCTTTGCCCCCTTTTCTATCTTCTTCTTCAAATTCGTGGTGATGATCTTCCACATCTTCTTCCACGTTTGGACCTACAGCTAAGTAGTGACCAATTTCAGCAAGTGCTAAACCACCCATTGCCACAGCGGCTACCGGTTTCAAGATATCTTTCCACACAGTGACAGAGAGGTCAATTTGTGGATCTTTAGGAAGACCGGAATAAAGCTCTGGTTTATCCGCATGGTGTAATACATACATTACATGTGTACCGCCCACGCCTTCAGGGTCATAGATGCCCGCGTTTTCGTAACCACGTGATTTTAAGTCAGCAACACGTTGTTCTGCGTAGAGTTTCATTTCTTCTTTAGAACCAAAACGAATTGCACCGGTTGGACAGGTTTTCACGCAAGCCGGTTCTTGGCCAACAGAAACACGATCCACACAAAGGGTACATTTGTACACGCGGTTGTCTTCTGGGTTCATACGTGGAATGTTGAACGGACAACCTGCGATACAGTAACCACAACCGATACATTTATCAGATTGGAAATCCACGATACCGTTCGCATACTGGATGATTGCACCAGGTGCAGGACAAGCTTTTAAACAGCCTGGTTCTGAACAGTGCATACAACCATCTTTACGGATTAACCATTCTAAACGATCATTTTCTTCTACTTCGTTAAAGCGCATTACCGTCCATGCTTTTGCATTGAGATCTACTGGGTTATCGTAGATCCCCACACATTTTGCATCGACGTTAGAGCGGATATCATTCCACTCTGAACAGCCCACCTGACAGGCTTTACAACCGATACAGGTGGATACGTCGATTAATTTTGCAACTTCAACTTTATGATCACGCGCTTGAGGTGCTGGTGTTAAACCAGACGTAGCGGAGACCTTGATAATGTCTTGCGATTGAACGCCTTGACCACTTCCTGCCATATTATGCCTCCGCTTTCTCAATGTTTACCAAGAATGTTTTGTATTCTGGTGTTTGAGTGACTGCTTCACCCCAAGATGGTGTTAAGGTGTTGGTGGAGAAACCACGATTACCTTTACCATTTAAGGCTTTCATATTCCAGTGAATTGGAATACCCACGTGATGTACGGTACGTCCATCGACTTCTAAATCTTTCAAACGTTTCGTTACCACTGCTACGGCTTTAATGTAGCCACGGCGAGAAGTAATTTTCACCATATCACCTTTTTGGATGCCTTTTTCTGCTGCTAATTTCTCACCAATTTCCACGAATTGTTGTGGTTGAGCGATGATATTTAACGCAGATTGAGCAGTCCAACTGTGGAAGTGTTCGGTCAAACGATAAGTGGTTGCCACATAAGGGAAATCTTTGTTTGAACCGATAAATTCACGGTCTTCTTTATAAATACGAACAGTCGGATCAGAGACAACACTTGGGTGTAGTGGGTTAGTGTCAATCGGACTTTCAATTGGTTCATAGTGTTCAGGCATAGGGCCATTCGCAATTTTATCTACAGCGAATAGACGGCCAACACCTTCTGCAGACATAATAAATGGACCTGCATCAGAACCTGGTGGTTGTGTGCCATAGTCAGCTACATCTAACCAGTTCCAGTTTTTACCGTTCCATTTGATTAATTGGCGGTGTTTATCCCAAGGATTACCGTTAATATCAAGTGAAGCACGACTGTAAAGGATACGACGGTTTGCTGGCCATGCGAAGCCCCAACCTAATGTACAACCTAAACCTGATGGGTCAGAGTTGTCACGGTTTGCGGTTTGGTTACCTTTTTCAGTCCATTGACCCACATAGATCCAGTTACCTGATGAAGTTGTACCGTCATCACGTAAGTGAGCGAATCCGTTAAGTAATTGACCTTTTTTATACATGACGTTGCCATCAGCATCGAGAAGATCCGCAAGCGCGTAACCATTCAATTCTTTCGCTAATTCTACAGAACTTGGTGAATGCGGTTGAGCATAGTTCCAAGTCATCGCTTCGAAAGATTCGATACCACGACCACCTTCTTTTTGATAAAGGTGATGCATTTCTTCACGAATCATAGAAAGAATGTCAACATCTGGTAACGCTTCACCTGGTTGGTCACAGCCTTTCCAGTGCCATTGAGCCCAACGACCAGAGTTAGCAATAGAACCATCTTCTTCTGCGAAACAGGTGGTTGGTAAACGGAATACTTCAGTTTGAATATCTGCTGGATTCACATTGTTTGATTCACCAAAGTTTTTCCAGAATTCAGAAGATTCAGTTTGAAGCGGATCCATCACGATTAAGAATTTCAATTTGCTCATACCTGCAACAGTTTTGTTTTTGTTCGGTAATGAGTTTAATACGTTGAAACCTTGTAAAATCCAACCGTTCAATTTGCCATCATTCATTAACTTAACATGAGTGATAGGGTCGTATAAGCGGTCTGCTTTTGGTAAGAAATCGAAACCCCAACCATTTTCTTTGGTTGCTTTATCACCATAGAACGTTTTCATCATACTCACGAAGAATTTCGAGGTATTACGATAGTAGTTCACTTGGTTTGGTACGATATCTTTTGGCGTAATCGCATTAATGTATTGTTCGTAAGACGTATCTTTGTCATTCGGTAAACGCATATAACCAGGTAAAGACATCGGCAATAAGCCCATATCTGTTGTACCTTGTACGTTTGAGTGTCCACGTAATGCATTAATACCGCCTCCTGGCATCCCCATATTACCTAAGAGTAATTGGATCATAGCCATTGAACGAATATTTTGAGTACCGATTGTATGTTCAGTAAAGCCTAACGCATATAAGTGCGTCATGGTTTTATTCGGTGCAGAGGTTTTACCAATTTCTTCACAGATTTGTAAGAAGAGTTTTTGCTTAACACCGGTAATACGTTCAACTATTTCTGGGGTATAGCGAGAAACGTGATCTTTCAAGATATTAATCACACAACGTGGATCTTGTAAGGTCATGTCACGTTTAGCATTACCATTTTCATCAAATTGGTAATTCCATTTAGATTTATCGTAAGTACGTTTTTCTTCATCAAAGCCTACGAATAAACCATCTTCAAATTTGAAACCTTCATCAACTAAGAATGAAGCATTGGTATAGTGTTTAACGTATTCGTGTTGAATTTGGTTAGTTTCCAATAAGTAACGGATCACACCCATTAAGAATGCGATATCAGAACCGGAACGAATTGGTGCATGAAGGTCAGCTACAGAAGCTGTACGGTTAAAGCGAGGGTCAACCACGATGATTTTCGCACCGTTTTTCTTCGCTTCGATCGCCCAACGGAAGCCAACAGGGTGAGCTTCAGCAGGGTTACCGCCTTGAACGATAATAAGATTGGCGTTTTTGATGTCAACCCAGTTGTTTGTCATGGCACCGCGACCAAATGATGGAGCAAGACTTGCTACCGTTGGTCCGTGTCAAGTATTCGCTTGGTTACACATCGGCACTATGCCCAACATCCGCACCCATTTATGAGTAAGAAGTGCGGCCTCGTTGCTCATGGCAGAGGCGGTCATAATACCTGTGGTTGTCCAACGGTTAACCGTTTTGCCACTTGCGTCTTTTTCAACGAAGTTCGCATCACGGTCATCTTTTAATAAACGAGAAACGCGTTTGATCGCTTCTTCCCAAGAAAGACGAACCCATTTGTCAGAACCCGGTGCTCGATATTCAGGGTATAATGCACGGCTTTCACTATTAACATAGTCTAACGCGCCAGCACCTTTCGGACATAACGCACCACGGCTTACCGGATGGTCTGGGTCACCTTCAAGGTGGAATAATTTAGAACGGGTATTGGTGCCTGTATGGCTGCTTAAAGCATCGTAAGGTTTGCCTGTGCTATATAACAACATACCACAGCTCACTGCACAATATGTACAGGTGTTACGGGATTCAAAAGCCCGTAATAATTTGTATTCACGTGGTGCCGCTAAGACAGATGAGGGTGCAAAGCCCAACATTGCCGCAGACGTCCCCGCCATACCACCTGCACAGATCTTAAAGAACTTACGTCTAGAGACCTGCATAATCACTCCTTCATAACGGCGAACCGTTAAGATATTTCGATAGTATAAATTCGTATAGATAATTTATTTGATTTCGTTAAAATAACGTATCAACCATTAAATTGATTATAACAATGACCAATTTAAACGGAGTCGATTTTAACTATTTTTTAACCGAAAATCTATAATCAAAACTTGTTATAATCGCTTTAAAACTTGAGCTAGATCACAAAACAAACATTTTTTGTTAAAAAAAAGTAACATTTTTACAACAGTCATTTTATTGGGAAAAAATAATGCACTGGATAATCCAAAAAACAATTAATTTTTTAAAAAAAACATCTGAAAATCCGACCTCACTTTTAGTGGAAAAACAAGATAGTTTGGCTGCGGAAGTCCCTGTTTCACTTGTCTATAATGGTATTGCACATACCGTCATGATGTGCTCTCCCCAAGATTTAGAGGATTTTGCTTTAGGCTTTTCATTAGCGGAAGGTATTATTGAGAAAAAAGCGGATATTTATGGCATAGATGTGGTGGAAGTATGCAATGGCATTGAAGTGCAAATTGAATTATCTAGCCGTCAATTTGTAGCATTAAAAGATCATCGCCGTACATTAACAGGTAGAACAGGATGTGGCATTTGCGGCACAGAACAAATCTCACAAGTTTATAAAAAATTGCCGAAATTAGACCGCACTTTCCAATTTAATTTAAATTTATTAGATGGCTGTTTAGAACAATTACAAGCTAATCAAACACTCGGAAAAGAAACAGGGGCGACACATGCCGCCGCCTTTTTTGATTTATCGGGTAATTTACTGGCGATTCGAGAAGATGTTGGGCGACATGTGGCACTAGATAAATTAATCGGCTGGCATGCTAAACAGAATCAACCGCAAGGATTCGTACTTGTTTCAAGCCGAGCCAGTTATGAAATGGTCCAAAAATCGGTAGCTTGTGGCATCGAGTTACTTGTTGCAATTTCTGCAGCAACAGATCTTGCCGTCAATATGGCTGAACAACACAATCTTTCCCTTATCGGCTTTGCTCGCCCTGGAAAAGCTAATATCTATGCGGGTAAAGAGCGGTTGGTTTTAGCTTAGTTTATCTATATAAAAACGAGTGCGGTCAAAAACATTCTTATTTTGACCGCACTTTTTGTTTATTCCTTTTATTCTTTTGGCGATTTACTCTCTAAGAGCACTTCAGAAACCCAACGTTGGGTGAGGCGTTTACCTTCTTGATCTGTACCAAATTTCATAAAATCAATATCCACCAGTTTTAATTTACCAGCCGGTAGGAAACCTGGTGCAGGTTCTGCATGGATATTGGTTGGAAGTTGGTAAGAGTCTGATTCTTTCCATGGAATTTCTTGTGCTTCTTTGCTTAGCACGAAATCCATAAATAGCTTGGCATTATCAAGGTTTCTAGCTCCTTTAATAATGCTTGCTCCACCTAAAGAATAGCCTACGCCTTCGCATGGCAGAATACCTTCAACTGGCGCACCATTTTTCTTCTCACGCGGATAAACCAACATAAAACCTAAATCAATCGCTACAGTACCGTTAGCCAAATAGTTGCTCGCAAGACCTGTTTTGGTATGTTGCATGAGATTGAGTTCTAGTTTTTTCAGATAGTCAAAGGCTTTTTCTTCTCCCCATAATGTGGAAAAAGTGCTGATAAGGGAATAGCCCGTGCCTGATACACGCGGATCAGGATATTGAATTTGTCCTTGATATTCAGGTTTGATGAGATCCGCATAGCATTGTGGTGCAGGAATATTCAATTCTTTTAATTTTTTAGTATTGACCCCAATACCAAGTTCCATTAAGTAAATAACAGAAGTGAAATTACCGCGTTGCTCCATTAAAGATTTAAATTGCGGCATGATGTCTTTTTGTAATGGGGAACGATAGGATTCAAGTAAGCCTAATTCAGCCGCTTGAAGATGTGGCTCAATCGTGCCGCCAAACCAGAAATCAGCTTGTGGGTTTTCTTTTTCAGCTTTAATTTTGCCTAATACGACGCCTGTACTATTACGCACAAATTGTGCATCTACATTGTATTTTTTACTAAAGGCTTGCGTGACTTTTTCGCATACTACGTTTTGTACACTGCAATACACGGTGAGTTTGCCTTCAGCCAGTGCTTGAGAAGTGTACGCGAGGGCGGTTAGGGCTGAAAGTGCGGTTAATTTTAGCGTTGTTTTAATTGACATTGTGTCTCCTTTAACTTCGTCAATGTTTAGTAATTATTTGATATTGCTAATATAAAGGGGCAG
Source organism: uncultured Haemophilus sp. (assembly GCA_963517645.1). Lineage (GTDB taxonomy): Bacteria > Pseudomonadota > Gammaproteobacteria > Enterobacterales > Pasteurellaceae > Haemophilus_D. Next base: position 9,594 of record CAUQGU010000025.1, read on the forward strand.
AGTAAATTTGTAAATATCAGGTTGTTTAAAAATATAATTCCCACTATAATCCCTGTAAATTTAACCAGATTAAAATAAGAGCAATGGATATTTCAGAATTACTTGATGGCTTGAATGATAAACAACGTGAAGCAGTGGCAGCACCGCTTGGCAATTACCTTGTACTTGCAGGGGCAGGAAGTGGTAAAACTCGCGTCTTGACTCATCGTATTGCGTGGTTGATTGCTGTAGAAAATATTTCTGAAGGCAGCATTATGGCAGTTACTTTTACCAATAAAGCCGCTGCTGAAATGCGACATCGTATTCAAGATACCTTATCCAAACATGCTCAATCGAATCTATTTGGTATGTGGATTGGCACATTCCATAGCATTGCCCATCGATTATTACGCGCTCACCATTTAGATGTAAACTTGCCACAAGATTTCCAAATTTTAGATTCTGAAGACCAACTTCGTTTAGTGAAACGCTTGATGAAATTGCACAATTATGACGATAAAGCATTTCCACCGAAACAAGCGTGCTGGTATATCAATAATAAAAAAGATGAAGGTTTAAGACCGCAAGATATTAATGATTTTGGCGATCGTCAGGAAAAAGAGTGGATTAAGATTTATCAAATTTATCAAGATACTTGTGATCGTGCGGGCTTGGTGGATTTTGCTGAATTGTTAATTCGTGCGTATGAATTATTTGCTAAAAAGCCTGTGATTTTGCAACGCTATCAGCAACGTTTTCAGCACATTTTGGTGGATGAGTTTCAAGATACCAATAAAATCCAATATGCATGGATCAAAATTCTTGCCGGTAATACGGGCAAAGTGATGATTGTGGGCGATGATGACCAATCCATTTATGGATGGCGTGGTGCGCAAGTCGAAAATATTCAAAAATTCCTAAAAGATTTCAACGCTGAAACGATTCGTTTGGAGCAAAATTATCGTTCTACCGGCAATATCCTGAAAAGTGCCAACCAACTTATTTCGAATAATAGTGATCGTCTCGGTAAGAATTTATGGACCGACGGTGAAATGGGGGAGCCAGTAGGCATTTATGCGGCATTTAATGAGTTAGATGAAGCTAAATTTGTGGCGTCTCAAATCCAAAATTGGGTAGATGAAGGCGGAAAATTAGATGATTGTGCTGTTTTATATCGTAGTAATAGCCAATCTCGTGTTATTGAAGAAGCCTTGATTCGTTGCCAAATTCCTTATCGGATTTATGGCGGGATGCGATTCTTCGAACGCCAAGAAATTAAAGATGCATTGGCGTATTTACGCTTAATTAATAATCGTCAAGATGATGCCGCGTTTGAACGTGTGATTAATACGCCTACGCGTGGTATTGGCGATCGTACTTTAGATGTGTTACGAAATTTAACCCGTGAGCGTCAAATTACCTTATGGCAAGCAGTGCAAGTGGCCACACAAGAAAATATGCTAACAGGACGAGCTTCAACTTCATTACTGCGTTTCCAAGAGTTGATTAATTCTTTGCAGGTTGATACAGCCGAAATGCCATTGTTTGCACAGACTGATTTCGTGATTAAACATTCTGGCTTATACGATATGTATAAACAGGAAAAAGGCGAGAAAGGTGAAGTGCGTATTGAAAACTTAGAAGAATTGGTGACGGCAACCCGAGAATTTATCAAACCTGATGACGCAGAGGATATGACCGATCTTACCGCCTTTTTAACTCATGCTTCTTTAGAGGCGGGAGAAGAGCAGGCTTCGCCGCATCAATCTTGTGTGGAAATGATGACTTTACACTCTGCAAAAGGCTTGGAATTCCCGCGCGTATTTATGGTGGGGGTAGAAGAGGGCGTATTCCCAAGTTTCCGTTCATTTGAAGAGCCTGGTCGTTTGGAGGAAGAACGCCGTCTTGCTTATGTGGGCATTACTCGAGCGAAGCAAAAACTCACCATTTGTTATGCGGAAAGCCGTCGTGTTTATACGAAAGAAGAACGTCATTTGCCTTCGCGATTTATCACAGAATTGCCATCAGAGTGTATTCAAGAAATCCGTTTGCGCGGAACGGTGACTCGAGCATTAAACCAAGCGAAAGTAGGAAGTTTAAGCACGAGTTTGCCAGAAAATGAATGGAAAATGGGGCAAAAAGTGAAACATGAAAAGTTTGGTTTTGGCACTGTTATAAACGTTGAAGGCTCAGACAATAACACCCGTTTACAAATCGCTTTCCAAGCTCAAGGCATTAAGTGGCTGATTGCGCATTTGGCAAAATTAGAAAAAGTGCGGTAGAATCGGGAGGATTTTATTGCAGCGGGCATGAATATTGATGTTTGTGCTCAAGGTGCCAAGTGCGAAAGCATTCGAAGAAATGACCGCACTTTTATCATGTGGGAAGTAGATGTTTAAATTTATTTTAAAACGTATTTTAATGGTGATTCCTACCTTTATAGCCATTACTTTTGTGACTTTTGCGCTCATTCATTTTATTCCAGGCGATCCTGTGGAGATTATGATGGGAGAGCGAGGTTTAACGCCAGAAGTTCATCAACAAATGATGAAGCAACTTGGCCTTGATTTACCGTTGTATCAGCAATATTTCAATTATATTGGCAATGTGATACAAGGTGATTTTGGTGAATCATTCCGTACTCGACAACCTGTTCTGACTGAGTTTTTCACACTCTTTCCTGCTACGTTTGAATTAGCTTTCTTTGCGTTATTTTGGTCATTAATTGCCGGCATTACGCTAGGAACGATTGCTGCCGTCAAGAAAGATAGCTGGATTTCTCATACCGTGACAGCTATGTCATTAACGGGTTATTCCATGCCAATTTTCTGGTGGGGATTAATTTTGATCTTATATGTTTCACCTTGGTTGGATTTACCACAAGGGGGGCGTTTAGAAGATAGCTTCTGGATCGATACGCCAACCGGTTTTATGTTAATTGATACTTGGCTTTCAGGTGTGCCAGGCGCCTTTTGGAATGCCATTAAGTCATTGATTCTACCGGCTATTGTGTTAGGTACCATTCCACTTGCGGTAATTACCCGAATGACACGCTCTTCGATGTTGGAAGTGTTAGGTGAAGATTATATTCGTACCGCAAAAGCGAAAGGCTTAAGTTATACCCGAATTGTGATTGTACATGCGCTACGTAATGCGCTTATCCCAGTTGTGACAGTGGTAGGCTTGATTGTAGGGCAGTTATTATCCGGTGCGGTTTTAACTGAAACGATTTTCTCATGGCCAGGTATTGGTAAATGGATCATTGATGCTATTACCAATCGCGATTATCCCGTCTTACAAGGCGCCGTGTTGATTATTGCTACAATTATTATTGTAGTGAATTTGACGATCGATTTACTTTATGGCGTGGTAAACCCACGTATTCGCCATCAATAAGGAGCCTTATTAATGACGGAACAAACTTTATCTATTGAAACCTTTGCACCGCGCACACCCTTACAGGAGTTTTGGTTTTATTTCAAACAAAATAAAGGGGCGGTGATTGGACTCACTTTTATCCTTGCAGTGGCATTAATCAGTATTTTTGCCCCTTGGATTGCACCTTTTGACCCTATCGAACAAAATCGTTCAGCCTTATTGTTACCACCAGCTTGGTATGAAGGCGGCAATTCTGTTTATTTACTGGGTACGGATGACATTGGTCGAGATATTCTTTCTCGCATTATTTATGGTACGCGCATTTCTGTTTTTGCAGGTTTCATTATTGTCATTTTATCTTGCATTTTAGGTACGAGTCTTGGCTTGCTCGCAGGCTATTATGGTGGAGCATTAGATACATTAATTGTTCGTTTCATTGATATCATGTTGGCTATCCCAAACTTGCTTTTAACCATTGTGGTGGTGTCAATTTTAGAGCCCTCTTTAACGAATGCGACGTTGGCGATTGCCGTGGTATCCATTCCAAGTTATGTGCGTTTAACACGTGCGGCGGTATTGAATGAGAAAAACAGAGATTATGTCACTTCTTCACGAGTGGCGGGAGCTAGCGTATTACGTTTAATGTTTATTGTGATTTTACCGAATTGTCTTGCACCGCTTATCGTGCAAATGACGATGGGAATTTCTAACGCGATTTTAGAGCTAGCAACCTTAGGTTTCTTAGGTATCGGCGCAAAACCACCAACACCGGAATTGGGCACTATGTTATCTGAATCACGTAGCTTTATGCAGGCAGCAAACTGGTTGGTTACCATTCCAGGTTTAGTAATTTTATCGCTTGTTTTAGCATTTAACTTAATGGGCGACGGGTTGCGTGATGCGCTCGATCCAAAATTAAAACAATAGGGGGCAGAATGGCATTATTAGATGTAAAAGAGCTTTCTGTTCACTTTGGTGATGAAAAAACACCTTTTAAAGCGGTGGATCGTATTAGCTACCAAGTTAATCAAGGCGAAGTATTAGGCATTGTTGGAGAGTCGGGCTCGGGGAAATCAGTGAGTTCCCTTGCAGTGATGGGTTTGATTGATTTTCCAGGGCGTGTTTCAGCGAAAGGCCTAGAATTTGAAGGAAAAGATCTCTTAAGCTTACCGGCAAAAGAAAAGCGGGAATTAGTTGGGGCTGATATAGCTATGATATTCCAAGACCCAATGACAAGCTTAAATCCTGCTTATACAGTAGGTTTCCAAATTATGGAAGCCATCAAAGCGCATCAAGGCGGCAGCAAAAAAGAACGCCGTGAGCGCACCTTAGAGTTATTACGCTTAGTCGGTATTCCTGATTCTGAATCGCGAATTGATGTTTATCCGCACCAGCTTTCTGGTGGGATGAGCCAACGTGTTATGATTGCAATGGCGATTGCGTGTAAACCGAGATTGCTCATTGCAGATGAACCAACCACAGCACTGGATGTGACTATTCAAGCACAAATTGTAGATTTGTTACTTGAGTTACAGCAAAAAGAATGTATGTCGTTGATTCTGATCACGCATGATCTTGCGTTAGTCGCAGAAGCGGCGCATCGTATTATTGTGATGTATGCAGGACAAGTAGTGGAAGAAGGGCGGGCGGAAGATATTTTCCGTGAACCCAAACATCCTTACACTCAAGCGTTATTGCGTTCTTTACCGGAGTTTGCAGAGGGTAAATCTCGTTTACAATCTTTACCCGGCGTGGTGCCAGGTAAATACGATCGACCACAAGGTTGTTTGTTAAATCCACGATGTCCGTATGCGACCGATCTTTGTCGAAGTGTTGAACCTGAATTGCGTCAAATAGGAAATCGACAAGTAAAATGTCACACCCCATTAAATGCCCAAGGAGAACCAAGCAATGTCTAATGTCGCACAAAAAAATGCACCATTGCTTAATGCTATTGGGCTGAAGAAATATTATCCTGTCAAAAAAGGGATGTTTGCTAAAACACAGCAAGTGAAAGCATTAGATGGTGTGTCTTTTTCCTTAGAACGTGGTAAAACCCTTGCGGTGGTAGGCGAGTCTGGTTGTGGTAAATCGACACTAGGCCGTCTTTTGACGATGATAGAAGAACCGACAGAAGGTGAGTTGTATTACAACGGGCAAAATTTCTTAGAGAATGATCACGAAACGAAAGCATTGCGCCGTCAGAAAATCCAAATCGTGTTTCAAAACCCTTATGCCTCACTGAATCCACGTAAGAAAATCGGCACAATTTTGGAAGAGCCTTTAGTCATTAATACCAATCTATCGGCTAAAGAACGTAAAGAAAAAGTGTTATCCATGATGGCGAAAGTGGGATTGCGCGCAGAGTTTTATGATCGCTATCCACATATGTTTTCAGGTGGACAACGTCAGCGTATCGCGATTGCTCGTGGTTTAATGCTTGAACCTGACGTGGTTGTGGCGGATGAACCCGTTTCTGCGTTAGACGTGTCCGTTCGTGCGCAAGTGCTGAATTTGATGATGGATTTGCAAGCTGAGCTTGGTTTATCTTATGTGTTTATTTCCCATGATCTTTCGGTGGTTGAGCATATTGCTGATGAGGTAATAGTGATGTATTTAGGCCGCTGCGTTGAAATGGGCACAAAAGCGCAGATCTTTACTAATCCTCAGCATCCCTATACACAAGCGTTACTTTCAGCGACACCAAGATTATCGCCTGAATTACGTCGTCAGCGGATTAAATTAAAGGGCGAATTACCAAGCCCGATTAATCCACCAAAAGGTTGTGCATTTAATCCGCGTTGTTGGAAAGCAACGGATAAATGTCGAAATGAGCAACCGAAATTGGAAAAATATCCTGATGGTAAGCTAATCGCTTGTTTCCATCTCGATTAGAAAAGAAAATGACCGCACTTGAGTAAGTGCGGTCATTTTTTTAGACGTTTTGAGAACGATAGCGAAAGTTGAAGAAGACAAAGATGCCGAGTGCAATCATCGCTAATGCTGCGCCCGTAAAGCCAATATATTCAAGACCAATATGGCGAGCGATTTGGTTACCAAACAGTGCGCCGGCACCAATACCCGCATTGAAAATACCTGAATAAATGGCACTTGCTACGTCTGTTGCATCTGGTGCAAGTTGCAGTACACGCATTTGTAATGCCAGTCCGATACAAGAAATGCCAATACCCCAAATAAAAGCAAGGGTAAACATGGTGGCGGTATAACTTGCAGAAACAAGCATAAATGCTAAAGAGACTGCCAATAAAATCATTGCCGTACTGATAAATTGGGTTGGACCAAAACGGTATAAGCGGTTAAAGATCACACTCGCGGTGATGCCAGAAAGCCCAAAAACTAACAAAATTATCGTTGCAAGATTTGGATCGAGTTCGCCGATTTGAACCATAAAGGGTTCAATGTAGGTATAAGCGGTAAAGTGTGCTGAAACAATGATTACCGTTGTGGCATAAAGTCCAATCAGTAATGGACGTTTTGCTAAAATCGGCAGACTAGATAACGAGCCTGCATTTTTACTTGGTAGATTTGGTAATAAACGCATAATGAATACCATCACAACCAAAGCTAATGCGGCAATGATTGCAAAAGTAATACGCCAGCCAACTAATTGACCGACTAAACGGCCTAATGGTAAGCCCAAAATAGTCGCAAGGGATGTACCGATAGCAAGCATACCAATTGCTTGTGTTTTCTTATTCTTCGGTGCCACTCGCATCACTAATGATGCGGTAATTGCCCAGAAGAGTGAATGCGCTACCGCAATACACATCCGAGCAATGAGAAGAATCCAATAATTCCACGCAATGACCGAGATAATATGGCCGATGATAAAAATCACAAAAAGTTTCAGCAATAAGCCCTTACGTTCCATATCGCCTGTCGCGAGCATGGCGGGTAAAGACATAATCATAACCGTCCAAGCATAAACGGTCATCATTAAACCCACATCGGAGCTTTGCATATCAAAACTTTGTCCGATATCGGTGAGTAACGCAACTGGCACAAATTCCGTGGTATTAAAAATAAAAGCGGCGCAAGCCATGATGACTACGCGCCAATATTGGGTTCTTTCTGCTTTCTGATAAAAGGACATTATTTTAATTTCTCTTTAATTAATTCTTTTAATTGATGACGAAAGTTTTGGTCAATATTGACCTTATATTGTGGAGAGTAGCAACTATCGAAAAAGCGAATTGGCAATGCCAATTTTTTGTATTTTTCGTTAGTGGATCTTAAGGTTAAATTGACATCACATTGTACATTATCTAAATCAATGGCTCCAGAACCTTCACCTAAAAGTGCGGTTGTTTTTAAGCTTATTTTATCTACTTTAAGTAAGTGGTTTTCAAGCGAAAGATTTGATTCAAAACGCTCGTAAGGCGTATTCATATTTCTGCTCGCAGTTAAATCACTGTTGTAATTAATTGGTAAATACTGTGCCGCCATATCTAATAAATTCAATCCTAAAAGCTCGCCATCACGCGCATTAAAATCAAATTTCCCTTCGATTAATTCTGAGTTTGTAAAGGCTAATTGAGTGTTAAAATCACTCGTACCTGTCATGGTTTGCGGGAAATTAAGTAAAGCTAACAACTGAGTTAAAGGAAAATTTTTACCAGAAAAATTGACCGCACTTTTTTGTAGATAGCTATCAAATTTGAGTACAGCAAGACAATTTGTGGTGCATCTAGGCTTAATGTAAGCAATGGCACGTTTCTGTTGCTTTGTTAAATCTGCATGAATTTCAATGTAGCCCAGGTCTTGCTGATTGAATTGAACATGATCAAATTGAATAAGTGATTCACTTTCCCGACGGAGGGTAACATGACCTTTGATAAAACTAAAATTAAAGATTCTATTACTGCCATAAAGTGGTTTTGCTAGTTCAACAGTAATAAGAGTTGTTGTGCTAAATGGAATATCATCACTAGTAATATAATTAAGTGGGAAACCGTTGAAATGCACTTGAACATTTGCTGAGTTTTGTGTCTTTGGGGATAACTTGATATTTTGAGCAACTAATTCTTGTAGTTGAGCATTACCCAAAACTAATGATAGCAGAGAAAATTTTCCAGTTATTTTTTCAATACTTATTTGATTATGTTGAACTTTGTCAAAGGAAATATACGGCTTAGGGAAAATACCCACATTAAGCTCTTGGAAGGTAGTTTCATGCTGAGCTAGCGTGGTAGTAATCACTGTTTCCAGTTTTTGAATTTGTGCATAAAAAAAAGCAAAGATCGCAAACAGCACGATCAACAGGCTAATTGCGATCTTTTTCATTGATTAATCCTCGTTAATTCGGCTAGCTACCGCATTTTGCTGATGTTTATATTTGGCATCTTTACGGCTGGTGTAAGGGCGCGCTGCCGGGCCGCTTAACACTTCAAAACTTAAAGCACCAATCACCATATTAGGACGCAATGCTAAAGGTAATTTGCCAGAGTTGTAGAACTCCAACACAATTTTACCTTCCCAACCTGGATCAATACGATGAGCAGTAACATGGACCATTAAGCCTAAACGAGCAAGTGAAGAACGACCATCCAACCAGCCGATAATATTAGCAGGGAGTTTCACAGACTCTAATGTGGTGGCTAACGCCAACATACCCGGATGTAAGAAGAAGGCTTCATCATCACCGATAATGATCTCATCACTCATCACCGATTCAAGTTGAGCAGAGACTTCTTCTTTCGGGCCACTTAAATCAATATATGGGGCTGAATGTTCACGAAATACGCGAAATGAATTGCCTAAACGTACATCGATGGTTGCACCATTGATTTTGTCGTTGTCAGGACGAGGCGTTAAAGAAATAATGCCATCATCTAGATAGCGTTCGATATCGGTATCGCAAAGACGCATGATTTTTCCTATTTTTCGTTTAATAAATGAAGAATTTGAGCTTTTAACATGTTAATCGCTATACGGTTTTTACCACCGCGAGGAATCACGATATCTGCATATTGTTTGGATGGCTCAATAAATTGTAAGAACATTGGACGAACGGTTGCGCGGTATTGGTCAATAACAGATTGTAATGAACGACCACGTTCTTCCATATCACGTTGTAAACGGCGGATAAAACAAATGTCTAATGGGGTATCCACGAATACAGAAATATCGGCTAATTGGCGAACTCGCTCATCAGTGAGCAATAAGATGCCTTCTAAAATCACAATTTTTTTCGGCGTGAAGTGTTTGGTTTCGCCTGTTCTGGTGTGATCAACATAACTATAGACAGGAATATCTACGGCGGTTCCGTTTTTTAAGTCTTTTAAGTGTTGAATGAGTAAATCTCTGTCCATTGAACTCGGGTGGTCATAGTTGGTTTTTACTCGCTCACTCATCTCTAAATGGCTTTGATCTTTATAGTAGCTGTCTTCAGTAATAATGCCGATTTCTTCACAACCTAAGTCGTTACAAAGTTCTTTATGAACGGTAGATGCAATGGAGCTTTTGCCTGAAGCGGATGCCCCCGTGATAGCGATGATAATACAAGATGAGTCTGACATAGAACGTCCTCAAAAACGGAAGGTAAAAATTATTGGGATTATAAAGAAAAATCAGCTTAAATTCACCTTTCTTTCTTTTTTTATTTTAATTTTTTAAATTTGTGAAGTACTTCACGGAAATTTTTTTCGTTTGCGCTTACGATGTGCTCGTTTTTATTATTTCATCTGTGTTATTTATGAGGAGTCTACAATGAAAATGAATAAAATTTCTCTCTCAATTTCAACCGCACTTTTAGCTGCAGGTTTAATGACATCATCAGCTGTTAATGCTCAAGGGCGTTTAGTGGTGTATTGTAGTGCGACTAATATTCTTTGTGAAACGACAACGAAAGCCTTTGGCGAAAAATATGATGTGAAAACCTCATTTATTCGTAACGGTTCAGGCAGTACTTTTGCAAAAGTTGAAGCGGAAAAAAATAACCCACAAGCAGACGTATGGTTTGGTGGTACATTCGACCCTCAAGCACAAGCGGCAGAATTAGGCTTAATCGAACCTTATAAATCTAAACACATTGATGAAATTGTTGAGCGTTTCCGTGATCCAGCGAAAACCAAAGGACATTATGTATCTGCGATTTACATGGGTATCTTAGGTTTTGGTGTGAATACTGAGCGTTTAGCAAAATTAGGTATTAAAGAAGTCCCAAAATGCTGGAAAGATTTAACTGATCCTCGCTTAAAAGGCGAAGTGCAAATTGCTGACCCACAAAGCGCAGGTACAGCTTACACTGCATTGGCTACTTTCGTTCAACTTTGGGGCGAAGAAAAAGCCTTTGATTTCTTAAAAGCATTACATCCAAACGTATCTCAATACACCAAATCAGGTGTTACCCCATCTCGTAATGCAGCACGAGGTGAAACAGCAGTAGGTATCGGCTTCTTACATGATTATGCACTTGAAAAACGTCAAGGCGCACCATTGGAATTAGTCGTGCCTTGTGAAGGTACCGGCTATGAGTTAGGTGGCGTAAGTATCTTAAAAGGTGCGCGTAACATCGATAACGCAAAATTATTCGTGGATTGGGCATTATCTAAAGAAGGTCAAGAGTTAGCATGGAAACAAGGTGATTCTTTACAAATCTTAACCAACACCACAGCGGAACAATCGCCAACCGCGTTTGATCCAAGTAAACTTAATCTGATCAATTATGACTTTGAAAAATACGGTGCAACCGAACAACGCAAAGCTTTAATTGAAAAATGGGTTCAAGACGTTAAATTAGCGAAATAGTGTTTAAAGTGCGGTTGAAAAACATGAGATTTTTTGACCGCACTTTTACCATTTTAGCCCCACTAGCTAGGTTTTTACGTGGGTTTCTACGATGAGCGTATTAGCTCATCTTATTTTATAAACACAGGAGTGGACCAATGAAAATGTCTAACGTTGCTTTAGCACTTTCTGGTGTTGTATTTGGTGGCGTGTTGTTAAGCTCTCACGCATCTGCTGCAGAAGGTCGTTTAGTGGTTTATTGTAGTGCACAAAATACGATGTGCGAGCAAGAAACCATGGCTTTTGAGAAAAAATATGGTATCAAAACCAGTTTTATCCGTGGTGGTACAGGCACAATTTTAGCCAAAATTGATGCTGAGAAAGACAACCCTCAAGGGGATGTGTGGTATGGCGGTACGCTTGATCCTCATTCTCAAGCGGGTGAAATGGGCTTACTTGAAGTGTATAAGTCACCAAATCTCGCACAAATTCCTGAACAGTTTAGAGATCCCGCTAAAATTAAAGGCAACTATTCCTCCGCGATTTATCTCGGTGTATTAGGCTTCGGGATTAACCCAGAACGTTTGAAAAAACTCAATTTGCCGACACCAAAATGTTGGAAAGATCTAGCTGATCCTGCGTATCGTAATGAGATCCAAGCAGCAGATCCTCAAAGTTCAGGTACGGGTTATACACAATTAGCCACCTATATCCAACTTTGGGGTGAGGATGAAGCGTTCAAATATCTCAAAGAACTCAATAAAAATGTTTCCCAATATACCAAATCAGGTAATACAGCGACCCGTAATACGGCACGTGGTGAAACCGCAATCGGAATTGGTTTTTTACATGAATATTCTTTAGAGAAAGCCAAAGGCGCACCAGTAGAATTAGTTGTTCCTTGTGAAGGTACAGGCTATGAAATTGGTGGCGTGAGCATTATTAAAGGTGCAAGAAACCTTGAAAATGCGAAATTATTTGTGGATTGGGCGTTATCAAAAGAAGCGCAAGAGTTAACCTGGAAAAAAGGGGAAGCGTATTCTATTTTAACCAATAGTACCGCTGAGCAATCGCCTTATGCACTCGATTTTAAATCCATCAATTTAATTAATTATGATTTTGACAAATACGGCTCAAGTGATTTACGTAAACGTTTGATTACAAAATGGGTTGATGATGTTAAATTAGCAAAATAATGATGTATACATAGCGAAATAATAGCTATTATATTATTTCGCTTTTTTCTTTTATGCGAGGTTGTATGAACGCAAATAAACTTCCTATTATCCAATCTGCTAACTTTTGGATAATTCTTGCTGTAATTGCATTTCTTCTTCTGCCTTCCCACGCTTTAGATTATGGCTTGTTTGAAAGCACAAGCGATGAATACTTAGGTGCAATGGGTTGGTCTTCGTTAAATATTACGGCATTATGGTTTTTACCGGTTATTTTATACGGATTGATGCCACTTCTTAAATTACCGAAGGATACGCAAGCGAAAGCTGAGCTGTATCTTATTGCTGCGGCGACGTTGTTTATCTTTGTCAGTGCGACAATTTATAAAGTCAGCATGGGTTATTCTGTGATTGTATTAATCGCGAGTTTAACCGCATTGGCGACATTTTCCTTCGCCAAATTAAAAGTGATGCAAGGGGATAAATTTATTATTGCCTCTTTACTTTGCATTATCTTATTAATTTTCTTCTTCATCGTTTATCCAACATTGGCGATCTTTGTATCCATGTTTTATGACGGTGATACCTTTGCACCACAACAAGTGATGCGAATTTTGACTCAAAGCTATATTGTACGTGTTATTAGTAACTCGCTATTCTTGTCTGGCTTTGTAGGAATCGTATCAACGATTTTCGGTTTGGCATTTGCACTTTATACCACCCGTATTGCACGTAGAACGGCATTCATTGGTAAAATTTTCTCTATTTTACCAATCGTCACACCACCGTTTGTTGTGGGTTTAGGGGTAACATTAATGCTTGGCCGTTCTGGTTATGTGACAGAGTTCTTATCCACAACATTTGGATTTGAGAACCACAACTGGTTATACGGCTTTAACGGAATTGCCAT